>JAWOLO010000166.1:0-17923 GCA_033853375.1 Terriglobia bacterium | reverse complement strand
TTCCATTCAGGAGTTAGCTCTCCAAATGAGGGGGAATATTCGGAAAGAAATCGGCACGGTCGCCACACGGCGCACAGGCAAAGGATGGCGCTGGCTCTCCCGTTCGCAGAACCGCGAAGTAAGCTTGATAGAGTTCTTCCCAGATTCGTCGTTGTCGAAACTTGAGTTTGACTTGTTCCTGGCCCGCGCGGCTCAGCCTCGCTGCCAGAACGTTATCGCTGATAATCTCTTCCAATGACCTGACGAGTGCGTGCACATTGCTCACGGGGAAAAGAAGACCAGTTTCACGGTCTTTCACAACATCGATAATTCCAGTCGAGGAAGCACCGACCACCGGTATGCCAGCGGCCTGCGCCTCCAAAACTACGGTAGGCAAACCTTCCCGGTGGCTTGGCAGGACTACCGCGTCCGCAAGTGCATAGTAGGGGGCGATGTCTCGTGCTGCTCCGGCGAAGATGACGTGAGGGTGATTTTCCAAGCGGATCCTAATATTGATTGGCACTGGGTCTTCCGGCTCGAAACATCCCACCAAGAGCAACCTCAGGTCTGGGGATTTCTCGGCCAGCCGCAAGAAGGCCTCTGCCAGCTCGGGAATGCCTTTGTCTCGGGTCAGACGACCAACATAAAGAATGACGCGCGCACGCAAAGGGATTCCGAAGTGAACGCGCAAAGCATTGGCTCGCCGAATCTTCTCAGGAGTAGGCGCGAAATGCTCCGCATCGATGCCGTTGCAACTGCCCGACCCGAAAATCACTACCCGCTCTGGGTTTGCAATCCCGGATGCAATGGCCTTTTCCAGCACGCTCTGGCTGACGCACACAACGCGATGGGCAAAGTAGCAAGCCAGCCGCTCGGCATAAATTAGAAAGCGGCGCTTTATTCCTGTGGCGGTCTCAAACCGCAAACCATGCAACGTGTAGAACCGGCAAGGAACACGATTCAACCAAGCCGCGAAGCCCGCCAGCAAGCCCGCCTTCGGAGTCCCCACGTTCGTTATTACTGGGCGAAGCTTGCGTATGATGCGCCACAACCGCCACAGTGATTGAAGGTCCCGCCACGGAGCTATTCGTCGCTCCATGGGTATTTCAGTCATCGAAATTCCCTCTGGCCGAGGGATTTCCCACTCATCCTTGCGTCGCTCTGGACAGAGAACCGTCACCTGAAAGCCTTTGTCGCGAAAATACTCCAGTTGGCCTTGCAGAAAGCGCAGTGCGAGCGTCGAATTTACAGAAATTACCAAATTGGGTCGGATTTGATTCAAACTTATTCTTGGCTCTTTGAGCGAAACAATCGGAAGTCAGTATCAGCGGATCGGGAACATCACGGAGCACATTCTGAGAAGTTCGGAGCAGGCGCACTCTGCCGGGCTGCGGCCGCAAGTTGCGCGTATACGGCCTGATAGCGGTCTACAACGAATGGCAATGCAAATTGTTGCTCCACGCGCCTCCTGGCAGCCTTTCCCAGACGGCACCTCACCTCAGGTCCGGCTTCAACGAGCTTCCGCCATCGTTCAGCCAGTCCCTCAGGATCTCTGGGCGCCACGACTTCGCCCGTGTCACCTACGATCAGTGCGGAATCCCCTACATCAGTCACGACGCAAGGCGTTCCCGCCGCCATTGCCTCACCAATTGCAACGGGAAATGCTTCACTAAGGGAAGCAGAAGTGGCAATATCCATGGCTGCAAAAAGACGAGGCATGTCTCGTCGCACGCCTAAGAGGCGACAGCAATCACTCAGGCCTTCTTCCTCGATCCATCCCACCAACTCCGAATTCTCCCAATTGATGTCGAGCCCGCAAAGCAAGAAGCGGACTTCAGGCATTTGCCTGCGCAACCGCGCCGCTGCCCGAAGAAAGTTACGGTGATCCTTGTGGGGATGGAATCGCGCCGCCATTCCAATCAAGATTGCGTCTGCCGGGATAGCCAGTTCCTCGCGTACCGACACACGAGCTGTTGGGTCAGGCTTGATTTGTTCCAGATCGAAGCCGTTCGGGATAGCCGTCAGTTTTCCAGCGGCATAACCAAGATTCTGGTGAATTCGGAGCGATGCCTGTGAACAACATACAATCCGCGCGGGAAGTTTTTGCGACAAGAACGCACAGGAGCGGTTGACTAGCATTGTGAGACGTTTGTCCACGCGGGCGTCAAGGACAGCATGATGGATGCCCCAAACCACAGGCACATTGCCGGCGAGCCGCGCCGCTAGCGCCCCCACCAGGTTCGCGTGATACATCCAGGTGTGAATTACGTCGGGCTTTGATTCCCGGATCCATCGCGCGAGACGCAAGACTACCAAAGGGTTCGGCACACCCCTTTTCATACCCAGTGTACGCACGCGCACGCCGATGGCTTGCATTCTCTCAGCCAGATCCAAAATGCTGGTCAGCGAAATAACTTCATTCTTAAAGCGCGTGCCATCCATTCCTGCCGCGATTCCGCAAAGCATGTTTTCTGCCCCGGCAGGACCCAGTGTCGTGATGACATGCATGACCTTGATCAGGTTACTCGTCTCGTTCATTGGTCATCCACCAAGCGATCCATAACGCAGTGCTCAATCATCGGCGAACCCCGACGCGGCTGGCAGCATTCAATCAACGCGCAGATAATCTTGATCCGTTTAGAAAAGGCGCTAAGGTCACAAATACGATACAAATTGTCGATCTACGACGTCTTGCTGAGAAGGCCACTCGCACTATCTTTCAGGGACATTGCGAAGCCGAGCGGTATTGATACCCCTACCAGCAATCGCGCCATCGGGGAACCGAGCTCCCTGAGTTGGCAATACGGGCCTTTGCCGGTTTCGAATGAATAGCGGCTAAAGTTAGCTGCTGAGCGCAACATGATTGCGGGTGCGGAAAAACACCAATCACCAAATTCATTGAGGATAAGCTTGTGAAAAGAGGAGCGCCCGGATAGAACCGCCGGGCTGAGGCGCGACAGGTGGTTGCCCCCTTTGTCATTTATGTAATAAATACGCAAGACTTCGTTGACGAATCGGGTCTTATATCTGCGTGATAAGGCAAACCACACAACCCCCTCAGAAATGAATCTTGCGTTCTGCGCCGTCGGAAACGGGAATTGCTTTAGGACTTCAGTCCGGTGGAAACCCCACTTTTCGCCTTTCACCTTGTATTTGAAGTACAGCTCGATGGAGTCGGAGTCCAACACATCCTTGGGAAACTTGTCACCTACGAGTCTTCCAACCTCGTCCTCGCACAATGCAGTAATCGCAGAGAATTTGTGCTTTTCGCTCAAGGGGATGCTATCCCAATGGTATTTGAACCGCTCGAGGGCCTGTGGTATGCACGCGTCGTCGGAGTCCAAAGTCAGAAATAATTCCCCCTGGGCCTCTTGAACACCGCGGTTGAAAGCAGCAGGCTTGCCCTGATTTTCCTGGTAGATGTAACGAATTGGAAAGCCTGACTGCGCTTGCCACCCTTCGACCACTTGTCTCGTTCCATCGGTAGAGCCATCATCTACGATCAGCCATTCGAAATCGCGAAAGCTTTGAAGCCGGAGGCTTTCATACACTCGCGACAATGTCTGAGAGCGATTATACGTAGGGGTAAAAACGGTGAAACAGTACCGATACTTTGCGCGTGGTTCGGCAGCTCCTAGGTCACACAGCGGGGACAAGATGTCCTTTGGATTGTGATTAGCGACGGAGGGCCCATCCGCCTCAACAAGAGCGTTTGTGCCCCCTTTTGCTTCTTCCGCTGGCGGCGTGAACTTTCGAAGCAAGGTCTCTGCCTTCAGAGGATGCGAAACATTTATGAGTTCCTCGTATAATTCCTCATACGCTTGGACCATCGTTGAAACGTCGAACTTCTCCCTGGCTCGCCGTGCGGCAGCCAACCCGAAGGATTTTCTGGCTTCTCGATTTTTTAGTAGATAGGCCATGCATTCGGAGAGACCGTGGAGGTCCCCCGCCGGCACTTGAAGGCCATGTCTCCCACTTTCGAAAACGTCCGGCACACCGCCCACAGCTGTGCTAACAATCGGCAGGCCAGAGGCCATCGCCTCCATCACAGAAAGAGGGTTGCCCTCGAAGTCCGAACTTAGCGCGAAAACATCCATCGCACCCAATGCATCTGGAATGTCGGCTCGCACCCCAAGAAAATGGACTTGTCCAGCCAAACCCAAATCATTGGATTGCGTTTCCAGTTGTCTCCGCAGTACGCCGTCTCCAATTAAGACCAAATGCGCTCGGCGGTCTGCGGCAGGACCTTCGGCGAACGCCTTCAAGAGCAGCGTATGATTCTTCTGGGCAGCAAAACGCGCGACACTAGCGAACAAGACATCATCTTCTGCAAATCCCTCCCTTGCTCGCCATTCGCGGCGAGGTGTCTTCGGGCAAGCATAGGACTCTGTCGGGATACAGTTGGGGATCACGCGACACTTGGGAATCCCGTAAGTTCGTTGCAGGCTCAGGGCTACTTCCTCCGCAACAGCGACGGGAATAACACCGTGCTTTAATGCGTAGCCCTGAAACCAGCGCATCCCGGGCTCAATCTCTCGCTCCGCCAAGTTGTGCACTGTATGCAGTGCCGCAAACTGCTTAAAAAGCTTCAGACAAGGAAAAACATAACGAAGCACTTGCAAATGAGTATGCACAACATCGGGACGACACTCCTGGAGTGCCCAATACAATTGGCGGTAAATGCGGTAGTCAAATCCCAAGTGCTTGCCAAGGTAGAGGACTTCCACTCCCGCATCGTCGAGCAAGCGATCCAGGTCGCACTCCATTCGTCCCATAAGCGAAACGACAACCGGCTCGTAGCGCTGACAGTTAAGCCCGCTCACGATATGCACCATTACGCGCTCCGCGCCACCTGGACTCAGCATCGGCACGATGTGAACGACCTTAATTTTCTTCATGACTTCAACTTGTGAAAGAGGAGATTGCTCCCTGTAGGGGCCGCGCAACCGGATAGTGGGAGCGCCTCTCAAGCGGTGAAAACCGTGGTGTCCCACTGCTTTTAGCCCACACCGCGGCTTGCGCCATCAGCAAGCCAAAGAAGAACCACGTGGGTTTTCGCATTTCCCAGGTTAAGCTAGACACCCCAACTGCCCAAACTGTCAAGCATACAATCCACAGTTTCCGTGATAACGCAGGCATGGACCTCAGTGAGAGCACTAGGCTAGCCAGCAGAGCGCAAAATGCTGCAAAGCCAAGGACGCCTTGCTCGACCAATACAGATAAGAAAGTATTGTGCGCGGGTGGTGCCGGCGATGTTTCCTCAAGTCGAATCGGCTCAGCCAAGACCCGGCTGACAACGACACGAAAAGCATTCGACCCAACACCGACAAAAGGATGCTCGCGAAAGAGCTCCCAGCCTGCTGTCCAGATCAGTGTGCGCCCGGTGAGCGTGCCGTGCTCAAGCTGATTCGGTACGGTAGATAAACGTTCCCATGAGCTTGAAGGCACAAAGAATAGAGCGCCAGAGACCAGCAACATCGCTGTCAGGAAGAGTGCGATCTTGCGTCGGGGTGTCAAGCGCGCATGAGTTAAGGGCACGATGGCGAGAGCGACTACACTCGCGAGGGCCGCACCTCTGGAGGCGGTCAGCAAAATCGTCGTTCCTGCCAAGACAAGCTGCAGCCGGTAGACCCAAGCCACTTTCCCCCTGCTCTGAATGAGTAGGTAGTAGGAAAGCGGGATGCTCAAAGCCATCATTAGCCCAAGGTCATTGGCATTCAAGCGAGCTCCGGCATAGCGTTCATAAGCAGACTCCTGGTGAGAAATAAATTGGTATACGGTGTCTATTCCGGAGACGAAAGTTCCAAACACGTAGGCCTGCATCAGCCGGATCTGTTCATGAAAGCGAGCTGCGAGCTCCCAGATCAGCCACACCATGGTAAGAAGCTGGATGTAGGTGAACACCTGCGCGAGGGTTCCCTCAGGATACAGACTCCACAGGTAACTCAGCGAAGCCAATGTTACGAATAATGCCATTAGGAAATGGCCAAGGACAGGACGCCTGAGTTTCCCTCTGTCAATAATCGCTAAAATTCCGAGCCCCACAGCAATCAATCCCACCACGCGGGCGGCTGTTCCAAGATCAGCGATCGTGAGTGCGTCTTCCCAAGGGATAGCAAACACCAAGAGCCAAAGAGAAACAAACGCAAGCTTGCTTAGACCAATGACTTCATGCGCCCCGACAGAGAACGCGGGAGACGGTCTCGCATCACGGTCTGGCGAAATCGATGGCCTACGCAAAGCGGGCGTCAAAAAATGAGGAATTAAATTGCTAGTCCCCACCATTTAATGCAGGGCTCTGTTCCGTTGAAGTGCAAATTGTGGTGATCACATCAGACTGCTGAACCCTCATAGGGAACACATGGATATGCTTTCGGATGCCCACCGCTAGGACCATGGCGCTCCCGACGAGCTGCACACCCGCGGCGATTAGCATGGCCAAGATCACGCCCAAGAGTCCCCTTGATTCCACCAGCCAGTAGCACGCCAGCAAAAGGCCTAAATTAGAAAGAATATTCACTACGACCTGAGAATTGAAGTAACCTGATGCGGTCATCCCGAAGCCCACGAACTGGGCCATATACACGACTCCCCCTACCAGCATGACCCAAGGAAGAAGGTCCGCTCGCTCGGCGTATTCGGGGCGGAAAAGAACAGTGAGGATTTCGCCGCCTGCTAACTTGGAGACGATTATCCCGGCAACTCCCAGGGCAGCACCAAAAGCAACAAGCTTACCGAGTAGCAAGCCAAACTCCATTAGTTTGCCTGCTGCGTAGGATCTGGCCAGACGCGTGAAAGCAGACTGGCCGAGCGACACGACCGCCATGTTACCCACCGAAACCATGAAACCAATCGCGGCGAAGATGCCGACATCACGCTCCCCGAGCGCATGCTTGATGAAAAAGCTAGGGATGCTGGAATTTAAGCAACCTAAGAGCACCACAATCCCAAGTGGGAAACTCAGCCACAGCAATTTCCATTGCACCCTTCCATCGAAACGTGGCGCCAACGCCTCGTTTCGATGGAACCATCCGCGCTGCGTACTTAGACCGTGTGTACGTTCACGCATGTCGTAGCTGAATAGAACAATTGCCCGTGCAAACACAATGCCTGCGATACCCCACAGAAGGTTTCGGCTGATATAAGTCGTTATCCCCAATCCGAGCACCGATAGCACAGCTCTCGCAATCAGGGACTTGGAGAACTGAGCCATCCGGTCAAACAACTGCAGCCGTCCGAAGTACACATCACTAATGGCTTCAATGCCGTATGCGACGCCGATCATCAAAACCACGTTCATCAATTCCCGGCGATACCCTGACGCCCTGGCAATGCCGAGAATGACGACGAGCGCGAACAACGTTGTTAGGCAGCGTAGGCTGAGGTAGTGGCCGAAACGGATGTGCGGCTGTTTGCCTGAAGTCATAACGGCACGCAACTGCAAGTTCGTAAACGCCATCACGGGATACACCAACGCCAAGCCCAGAGCGTACTGTCCCACGAGCTCCGGGCGAACAAGCTTGGCCAATAGCATCAGAATCGCAAACTGGCCGGCCGCGTAGATCGCGTTACCAACAAACATCCAACTAAAATCTGAAGTTAGCGAAGGATGTTTGGTTTCCCCTGCGGAGAGGGCAATTGGAGTTTCAACGCTCATGGCAATTATTTGTCAGCGCCTGGCGACATAGCAGGAGGACATTCACTTTGCGATATCTTGTCAGCCAATCGACCTGCCGCAGAAAAGGAATTTCCTGCTCCGGAGTGCGAGACGGATGCAAGAGTGTTCTGAGTTGAAACCCGTTCAGGAAGATCCTTTGCAAGGGCCGCTGTGAAAAGCACTGCGCCTTCCCGATTGAGGTGCATTCCGTCGGGCTGATAAAACTCTGCGGAGAGAGCCGCTGGATCAACCGGCACCGATACATCCACTCCCACCGCGCGCGCAGCGGCAGCCATTTCTCTCACTGCGGTCTCCGAAGCGAGCGTTGGCGGCACTAGGAGAATCAGCTTAGCGCCGTGTGTTTCACATAGTTCGCGCAGCTTCTGCAAACGGGGAATGGTGATTCCTTCAAACTCAGAACCACGGGGAATTGATGGTTTTGGAGTTAGCAACGAGAAAAGGTCATCCAGATGAGGAACAAAATGATTGAGAACTTGCGTGCGAATGGCGCTCCGCGTATCCCAGAACGCGCTCACGTGGGCAAGCCAGAGATTGCTCGTAGACGTCCGATCCAGCTGCAGATCGGAAGCTAGGGAAATGGTATCCTTGCTATCAACCAACAGCATCGGAACGTAGTCTGGACGTATGCTGTTCGCGAGAAAGTAGTTCACTCCGACGCCGACGACCACCACATCTGGTCTAGCGCCCTCCCGGAAGATTTTTCGCAATCCGTATAACCAGTCATAGTATCCCGTCGCTTCCAGAAAAATCGGATAGATTTGCATCCTGGAGGAAGTTAACGACCGCAAGCGGTCGACTTGGACTCCGTGCAAGAGCAAGGAATTTCCAACCATCAGAACAGTAGGAGGCTGCCCAGGCCCGGCGTGGCGCATTGCGATAGCTTGTTCATGCTGGCGCGAGACTCGGCTCCAAGTGAGCGAAAAATGGTTGAGCAGATAATTCGAAGAAATCTCGAACCCAACAGTTAAGAGTGCGCAAATTCCTAGCAACGCCTTACAGTACGCGAGGGCCGTGTGTTTAGAATCGGAAATAGACGAAGGCATTGAGATTGTTCCCTGAAAAAAGCGCCAGCACAAAGAGTGCAGCAGTTGCGAGCGCCGTGCGAAGTGCGTAGGAAGCAGTCGCAAACGGATATTCCTGATTGCTCGCTTCTAACAACAAATCAACAACAAACAAAGGTACGGCGAAGAGGGCAAGCATTGCGAATGCCGACGCGTATTCGCTTCGCCATGCGAAGTCAGACATGCCTGCAAGAAATTGTGTCGCTGCATGGAGCGACGGAGCCCGGAAAAAAGCTAAACTCAGGCAAAAGACGTTGAAGGTCAAAATGCGCTGGCCCCAGAGCGAGAGAAAGGCCATAAAGCCGCGCGACTCGACCGGCGTGGACGCCTTTGTCGTCGGCAAAAGAAAGCGCTCCACGCTCAAAACAACTCCGTGGATCGCGCCAAAGATGACGAACGTCCACGCTGCGCCGTGCCAGAGTCCCGCAAGGACCATAGTCGTCAGAAGGTTCAACGAAGTCTTCCACTTCCCCCCTTCGCTGCCCCCCAAAGGAATGTATAGGTAATCTCGGAGCCAGGTGCTCAAGCTGATGTGCCAGCGGCGCCAAAACTCCCGCAGCCTTTGCGACAGATACGGCTGGCGGAAATTAACCATGAAATGGAAGCCCATCAACTGAGCGCTGCCGCGAGCAATGTCACTGTATCCGCTGAAATCGCCGTAGACTTGCCACGCAAATCCATAGGTGCCGAGCAAAACAATCCAAAAGTTTGGTTTTCCGAATTGCCCACCGAAGGCGGCATTCGCCAGAAGTGCACAATTGTCGGCGACCACACACTTGCGCAGCAGGCCGGAAAAAATCAACATGAGCCCATCGAAAAACCGGTCCGCATCGAAGCTCCTCTCATTCTGGACCTGAGGAAGCAGGTGCCCTGGCCTTTGAATGGGGCCGGCAATCAAGTGCGGGAAAAGACTGACGAACAGTCCGTAGTCCACAAAGGATTTAGCAGGTTCGAGTCTCCCCTTGTACACGTCAACGATATAGGCCACTTCCTGGAACGTGTAGAAGGAAATGCCAGGTGGAAGAATGATGCGGATCAATGGCAGCGGAATATTGTGGAAGCCTAATGTGCCCAGGGCGGCGGAAAAGGAGTCCACGAAGAAATTGAAATACTTAAATGTTCCGAGGATGGAAAAATTCAGCAGCAATGAAAAGACAAACCATGTCTTCCGGTTTGCGTTGCCGCTCGCGGGAGCGATTTTCTGCGAAATCAGGAAATCCATCGAAGTGCTGCCGATCATGAGCGCAAGGAAACGCCAATCCCACCAGCCGTAGAAGAAATAACTTGCAAGCAATAAAAACACATTTTGCGCGCGACGATTCAGTCGCCAATACGCAAACACGACCGGGATAAGAAAAACAAAATAGGCGGGAGAATCGAAGAGCATTGTAAGAAGCGAAAAGTCCTGTCTTTCAAACCTGCGGGCGGGGCGCCTCGGCCGCAAATGTCACTAGATCTTGCGTTTGCCTAGTGTCCCGCATAGGTCTGATAGTCGCGGTAACTGTCGTAACTCCTTCCACTGGTCCGCGGGTCCCAACTGTTGAGCACCGTGCCGAGGATGCGCGTTCCATCTTCCGCGAATCGCTGACTGACATAGCGCGCGCCTTCCGTTGTGGTTTCCCCTGCGCGCACCACCAAAATCACGCCGTCAGAATGGCGCCCCAGAACACGAGCATCGGCGAGATGGATCATGGGCGGTGCGTCAATCATCACCATGTCAAACTCCGTGCGAGTGCGTTCCAGCAACTTAGACATGCGAGGAGAAAAGAAGAGATTCGCGGGCGCCACGCCGCAGCTTCCTGCAGGCATCAGGAAAAGACAAGGAACTTCGGTTTCGCGAACGAGCTGTGAAATAGGAACAGTATCCAGCGGGAGGTTTCCCCACAGAACATCACCCAATCCCCATTGGTTTGAAACGTTAAAAAACGTGTGCAGTCTCGGCCGGCGCAAATCGCCATCAATGAGCAGCACCTTCCGCCCGATCTCGGCCATCGCAATGCTGAGGTTACACGCCACCGTCGTCTTGCCATCGCCGGGGCGAGCGCTGGTGAGAACAACCACTTTGGGCGCAATGCCATCTTGACTCGGCAAGAGTATGGAGGTCAGCGTAGTGCGCGCGCACTCCGCCAGCAAGGATGGTCTGCGCTTCCAGGTAGCTAACTCAGGACAATTTCCCAGCGAGGGCTTAGTCTTGGCGGGAAATGACGCGACGGGATGCCCCAGATGCAGGCGGTTAGAAAGCGGCATGGGAAGAGCAGACTCGTCCAACGGTATGACGCCAAGCTCTGGCAGATCCAAGTACACTTGGGCCTCGCCTGGAGCGCTGATCCTGTGGTCAATTCGTTCCCGCAACAGCATAAATCCAAAACCCAGGAAAATTCCGCTTAACAGCCCGATCGCAGAATTCATCGGCAGACTTGGCTTGTAGGGACGAAACGGTGGCTTGGCGCGGTCGATGACGACAGCGCTGCTATCGCGCATCGCCGCGTTTAAACTGGCTTCCTTGACTTGCTGCAGCATAGTCTCGTACAGCCGCCGGTTCGTATCCACGTCGCGCTTCAGCGTATCGTAGTGAATCGCCTTGCTCGATTGCTCTGCAACCACCTTTTCCTGGCTCGCGTGCGTCTCCGACAATAGCTTTTCGCGGCGGACCGCGGCGGCGTATTCGGTCCCGATCCTCCGTAAAACGTTGCTTCGTTCCCTCTCCATTTCCGATTTCAGTTCATTGATCTGAGCTTGGATTCGCTGCACTTTGTAGTGTTGCGGCGTCAGCGTCGCACTGAGTTCGGCGTACTGCCTCTGCAACTCTGCCAGTCTCTGACGGTAGTCCCGCATCGTCGGGTCTTCTAATATGTCCGGCAGGGAATCCACTGGCTTGGTCCGTGCTTCTTCCAATTTTGCTTCCTTGGCGATGCGATCTGCTTGCGCTCTTGAAAGCTCGTCTTGTATTGGATTGAGTCGGTTTTCTACCGGGCTATCCTTCTCTGTGGTCACCTGTAGGCCCGAAGTCCGCGCGTACTCCTGCAGCTGAGCCTCCGAGGCTTCGAGCTGTGCTTTCATCTTGTCGAGATGGTTTGTCAACCAGTCGGCGGTGCCCTGCGCTGCTTTCCATCTCATCTCCTGGGTTTGCTCGATGAATTCGCTTACCAAGGCATTCGCAAAATCGGCCGCCAGCTTGGGATCCGGAGACTCGTACAGAAGCTCGACGAGGCGCGAGTTCCCGGATTCACGCACCGTCAGATTTCGTTGGATCTGTCGAACTAGTTCCTCTTTCCCCGACTGCTGTGCGTTTTTGCGGAGGAGTCGCCGTATTCGCGCGACGATTGTGGGGCGGTCATTTTGCAGCTTCAGTTTGTCGATCACGAGCTCAAGCAAGGATTCGCTTTGGAGAAGTTTGATCTGCGTCTCTACGTAAGCCTCGGTCGCCGCTGCGCTGTCACCAGTTTCGGGCCCTTTCGTTTGCATGTAATTCGGACCCTGAATTTCAATCGAGGTTCGAGCGCGGTAGATCGGAGTCTCCACTAGGCTGAACAAAATCGCCCCCAGGAGTCCGGCCGCTGCGAAGACCAACAAGGTCATTCTGTGATGAACTAGGAGACGCCAATATTCCAACAGGCTGTCGTCGCTGCGCGCCATCGAGGCTTCCGCCCCAGAGGGCTCCACGCATGCGTACAGCGTTGGACGCTGCTTCTCGCTCGCGCTTAGCTCGCGTGTGTGCCGGTCGGCTCTATCGAGGGGGAATCCGGAGTTTGTCATATTCTGCTCTTGGAAGACTTTAAGGAACGCGCCAGATGGCCATGCCTGTGCCCGCCTGTACCACAGCTTCCACAGCTCGCAGGGCTGCCTTCTTTCCGGTGCTGCCAGGAATGAACAAAATGTCATCAGCTTGCAGAGAGACGTCCTGCTTCTTTCCGGCAAGCAGGCTCTTCACATCAACAGGCAACTCCGCTCGCTGATCGGCGTCGCGCTTCAGGCGCAGGATCTTAGCGTGTCGCGTATCCGCAGTTCCATTGAGCCCTTCGGCGAGCGAAAGGGCCTGGAGTACAGAGATCGATTGGTGTTCACCGAGAACAAACCCTCCCGAGCGCCTGACCTCTCCGATGACGTAAACCATTTCGGCTTTCGGAACTGAAATCACATCGTGTGGAAGGATTTGGATATTCTCCGCCGGGTCCTTCGCCTCCATGATTTCCTTCATGTTCAGTTCGGCAACGCTGAACTGACCCGTCGGGTCAAGCTTCGCTCCGGGCAAAGGAATGCAACCCCATTCGAGTTGCCGCGTGATTCGCACGCTGTATCCCGCGTCCTGGCGAATTCCACCAGCCGACGCCAGCATCTCCAGCAATGTCTTGTGGCCCTGAATCTGGTGGACCCCCGGTGTATTTACTGCACCAAGAATGGAGACCGGCTGGCTGCGAACCTCCGCGACGTTCACCACAACTTGCGGTTCGCGAATGTACTTCCTCAGGGATTTGTTGAGCTCCACCTCGGTCTGTTGCACAGTGAGACCCGCTACGTGGATACGTCCCACGAGCGGCGCCTGAACGTCCCCTTCACTGTCGATGCGGACGGGCTTGTTACCAAACTCCGTCAACTCGGGCCCTGAAATTTCCAACTGGTCGTCAGGCCCCAGCAGATAGGTCGAGCGAACCTTGTCATCGCACTTCTGATTCGGATCATTCGACGCCTTTGCTGTGGGAGCCTGTCCAACAGCCTGCGCTGCGAAAAAGAAGCTCATCAACGCGCCAGCAAGAATTTTTGCTCGAGTCATCCTCTAGTCTCGATTCTCTGATGGTGGATATCGATTCTCGTCTCTAACTGGAGCTCGGCGCTTCTACTGCTCTCGCCATCCCTGAAGCGATCGCTGGACGCGGAAACCCAAATCCCGTGGCTTGGGTTCTTTCTGGACGGTGCTTCGCAAACCAAGAGCCCCCCATTCTCTCGACAACTGCTGCAACCGCACTGGAAAATCCCGTTGTTGTGAACACCTCGAGATCCATCAAGAGCGGAGACGAAGTGTTCTTGCGATACAAGGCGAAACTACCCAGTTGCTCGCCGTTGCTTTTCTCCAGGCTAAAACTCAGACTCCAATTTGCTACGGCCGACAGCCTCAGCGAGTGATTCCAAAAAAAGCGCAACTTGGACCTGCTGAGCTGCGTAAATGGATACACTTCAGACTCAGCCGGTAATTCCGAGTTCAAATACACGCCGAAGCCGTCAAATCCCGCGGGTTCTAGACACTGCTGCAAGATCTGGCATAACTGCAGGAGCGAAGTGCACGAGCGCAGCGCCTCGGGAGCGCGACGAATATTGATGTCATTAGCAATCACATGGCGCTGATTCAGCGTCCGGTTCGCCATGTGCCCCAGTTCCAGGAATTCGTAATAGCGCAGTCGCCGAACACCGATAAAGACGCCAGCTCCGACCACCATGAGAACCAAGCTGACTCGGATGCTTGCCGGATGCAGAAGGAACAGGCTCAGTAGCCCAAAACAAGCGCTTACTCCATAGAGCATCAGCACGGCTTGCCTATGGGAAATTCCGCAGCTCAGCAGCTTGTGATGGATATGCTCGCGGTCGGCCTCAAAGAGCCGCTTGCAGCTCAAGAATCGGCGGAGCACCGCCACAGTCACGTCCAGAATCGGAAGTCCAAGTGAAACAATGGGGACTGCGACAGCTATTACCGTTGGGGCCTTTTGTGATCCGGCGAGTGCCATGGCACTGAGCAGGAATCCGATAAGCAGGCTCCCGCAATCCCCAAGAAAAATCGATGCGGGGTTGAAGTTGTACCGCAGAAATCCCGCAATCGCACCCGCCAGCGCTACGGTCAAAAGCAGAATTCCCCCATTGTGGAGCATAATGGCCACTACGCCGGTTACAAGCGTCGAGAAGAGCGCCGATCCCGCCGACAGTCCGTCAAGACCATCGATTAAGTTGAAAGCGTTGGTGATCCACAGCACCCAGAGAATCGTGAGTGGAAGTCCGACTAACCATCCCAGGTGAGGATGGCTGCGAAACAGAGACACTTGCGATATCCCAAAGCCACTCCAGAACAGTAGGATCGCTGCGCCCGCTTGCGCCACGAACTTCACGTACGGGCCTAGCCCACGGAAATCATCGATCAAGCCTACAACGAAAATGATCGTCGCTGGCCCCAGAATCTTGAACGTCGGTTGCGGAAAGACGAACCCGTCTGCTCCGAATCGTCCTGCCACCCAAGCGAGCAGCACCATGCCCCAAAGAGTTGCGAAAATCGCCACTCCTCCTAGCCGCGGAATTCGCCTCGTATGGATGTGCCGGTCCGAGTTGGGTGGGGCATTCCACCGGCGATCGTTGGAAAAGTCCCGGACCCAGCGCGTAAGCGCGGCGGAGGCTATAAGTGCGCCGACAAAAACAAGTAATAGCATCACTTTTGTTTATGCCTACTCTGGGAATTTGTGCTGGGCCCGAACGGCAATGCTGGTGCCAACTAGGCCGGGGACGGTTGCGAAAGGGTTTCAGTCGCAGACTTGCCGGAAGACCGCGGCTTCAAGGACAGCGGCCGCACCCATTCACCGTTGATTTCCACAGCAACGGACCGCTGTAAAAGAGTGATCGACAAGACGAGTCTTTGATGTCCTCTGAAGCCTGACAAAATTCCCTCTACGCCGCAGAGAGGACCATATTCAATTCTCACTTTTTCCCCAATCTGTAGAAACGAGCACGGCTGCGTAGGAAACCCGGACTTAACGACCGCCTGTATGGCCACAATTTCATCTTCATTGATCGGCGACAGGTTTTTACCAGCTCCCACGATATGGACCACGCCTGGAATCGTAAGCACCGGCAGCCGATTAGCAGCGTCGAACTGACAAAACACATACCCGGGGAAAAGCGGAAGCTCGACCTCTTTGAAGCGGTCGGACCACCGGTGCCGCTGTCTGTACAAGGGCAGGAACGCCTCTAGTCCTCTGACACGCAAATGCCTCGCCACCACATCTTCATGCTGACTTCTAACCCGCACAGCGTACCACCGATAACGGCTGTTTTGGCCCACCATGTCGCCCTCCAGGCTGCCTCAATTGGTCCAGCGGATTGCTTGATGCTGACTCTGGGGAATTACTTTGAGCTACAGGGTAGGCTACCGCCCCGTGAGTCCCGTTTCCGGATCCCTTACGCATTGAATCGGCAGGTAGCAGCCTGGTTTACCATCCGACGCTAACGGCGCTTTTCTGCCGGTTTTCTAACCTTCGTGAGGTAGAGTAGCCAGCGAGTGCACCGGGCACAATCCGGCTATTACTCCAATTCGGCCGGAGGAAAACACCTACATAGGTGAACAGGAAGTTGTAACCCAAAACTACGGTCGCGCAGCTTCGTCTTGGCGAAGAAGCACGCTCAAACGCTTACAAAATACGCCGAGTATCTCGAATGGTCACCGTCGCATGTCGTGACCGAGGCACTGAAACTCGTCCATCGCAAGGACACACCAAAACTTAGCTGGCATAGCTTCCGTCACACGCACGCTACTTTGGCGAATCATTGCGCACCGCACAGGCAATCCTCGGGCACTCGGACCTGAAGACAACACTCAACGTCTACACGCATGCGATCCCGGAGTCGCAAAAGCGTGCGATAGACAAGGTTGCGAGCTTATTGTTCCCAAGTGTTCCCCAGTTTTCAGTAGGTACAGAAAATGGAAGCGTAAATTGATTGAAAAAAGGGCAGTTAGAAGAAACTGGAGCCGAGGGCGAGGGTCGAACTCGCGACCTGCCGATTACGAATCGGCTGCTCTACCACTGAGCTACCTCGGCCCGATTTTTGAAAGTCATTCTAACACAAGCTCCTATTTTCTTTGAGTTCATGTACCCGCACGACTATATGGCCATTGAGAAGGTTGGCAAGGAATCTAACCGTATTAGATCTGGCGGAATAGTTTCTGTTGGCCCATCGACTCTCGATTTGTATATCGAACTACATCTCAACTCTGTGCTCTGAGACGATTCCGTTGCATTCACGACGCAGGCCTCGATTGACTAAGCCCTGTGATCCGAATCACTGCTTCCGCATCCTCGTTCGTGCCAGCTTGCAAATGCTGCGCTGATTCTCGGGTTTGGGTTGGGCCGGTGTTCCCCGCAGTCGGCGCTGACATGATTTGAAGAGGAGAAACAGCCATGGCGGAAACAGCAGCAGTGAAACGTGCCGAAGAGCCAATGCGGCCAATTAGATACGGTACCGTACTCGATCAGATCCAAGACACATTCAATGCTCTCTCACGGAGAGCCTATGAAATTTTCGAAAGCAACGGGCGCGTCTTCGGGAGAGACCTCGAAGACTGGTTCCGGGCGGAAAGGGAGCTGCTGCATCCCGTTCACATTCATATCGAGGAGTCGGATGATTCTCTGGCGGTGAGGGCCGAAGTACCCGGGTTCACCGAGAAAGAGCTTGAAGTCAACGTTGAGCCGCGGCGATTGACGATTACCGGGAAACGCGAAACTAAGAAGGAAGAAAAGGGCAGGACCGTTTATACGGAGAGGTGCTGCGACCAGGTCTTGCGCATCGTCGATCTGCCGGTTGACATTGAAACGGATAAAGTGACCGCAACCCTCAAGAACGGTGTCCTGGAGTTTACGCTGCCAAAGGTGGCCAAAGCTCACATCGTCCGCATCCATCCCAAGGCCGCGTGAATCGCAATACACTCGGGCCGGACAAGCAGTCTACTTGTCCGGCTCTCTGGCTGCAGACATTAGCACGATCTTTCAAACCTCGTAGCCGAAGTCTCTGCTGAGGAACGCAATACGGAACGTCAAATGGAATTGATGGACGTCCTTAGAAATCGCCGCGCCGTTCGAGAGTACACGGACGCACGAATTGACCGGTTCGCAATCGAGCGACTGATCGATGCCGCCGTTCTGGCCCCCAGCGCTGTGAACCTGCAACCGTGGGCATTTGGGGCTCTGCTTGAGCCTGAACGCATTGCGAGATACGGAGCACGAGCAAAGAGCTGGTTACTTGAAAATTTTGCCCAAACGTCATTCGAGCCGCACCTCCGGCGTTCGGTTGAGGACCCACAGTTCGTGATGTTCCATGGCGCTCCGGCGCTGGTGATTATCCTGGCTAAATCCTCGGCGACGCAAGCCGCCGAGGATTGTTGCCTCGCTGCCGAGAATTTAATGCTGGGCGCTCGGAATGAAGGACTTGGCAGTTGCTGGATTGGTCTCGCACGCCC
>JAWOLO010000165.1:0-4791 GCA_033853375.1 Terriglobia bacterium | reverse complement strand
TGAACGAAGATGTCGTCTATATTATTGACGATGCGGAGCGCGCCGCTTTTCAAAAGCTCACCACCGATCAGGAGCGGGATCACTTTATTGAGCAGTTCTGGGAACGCCGCAATCCTACTCCGGGCTCGTCTGCAAACAAGTTTAAACAGGAGCACTACCGCCGGCTTGCTTACGCCAACCAGCATTTTCGTACAGCATCCGGCACGCCGGGCTGGCAGACCGATCGCGGCCACATGCTCATCGTCTATGGCCCGCCCGACGAGATTGACTCCCACCCCAAAGGCCCTCAGACGCCGGTCGGAATCGAAACTTGGATGTACCGCCATGTCGAAGGCCTCGGCGAAAACGAGTTCATCACTTTTATCGACCGGACCGGGCGTGGTGACTATCGTCTTGCGCCTGGAAACGCGCACTGAAGTCCGGTCCGCTCACAGACGCAATAGCTGTCACAGGGCGGGGTGATTTCCATCACAGACGGAAAGGGACTGTGGGCGTAACTGTGACGCATGGGGCCCCTCTCCAGGCACCCATGACCAAGGCGGTAGATGGCCTGTGGCCGGTCCCCCAGACGCCAGGCATCTACCGCCACCTGAGGTCTCCCAGGAGGCGCACATGGGGACCGCTCCTAAAAAGATCTTGGCCAGCCAAAAAATCCAACTGGCTAACATTCTAGTGGCCACGGATTTTTCGCCGATCTCGAATCGCGCCCTCGACTACGCCATTTCTCTGGCGCGCCGTTACAATTCACACATTTATCTCACGCACGTGATTTCCGGGGAGGTCTATCCGCTCGCGGCTCCGGAAGTGACTGTAGGCATGGTGGAGACACAGCGCCGCGCGGCGCAAAACAAAATTCAGGAGATGCTATTCTCCGGCAAGCTCAACGATGTTCCGTACGATGTCTTGATCCAAGAAGGCGTCCTCTGGCCCGCAATCGAAAAGGTGGTCGAGAAGCAGAATGTGGACTTGGTGGTCCTCGGCACCCATGGCATTGGCGCGGTTCAAAAACTGGTGATTGGCTCTGGCGCCGAACAAATCTTCCGGCAATGCCCGTGCCCCGTTCTCACGGTAGGGCCTGGCGTCGATGGTGGCGTTTGTCCGGAGGTGGTCTTCAAACACATTCTTTTCCCCTGCGATTTTGGCCTCGGCTGCGAACGGGAAGCGGCCTATGCTTTTTCCATTGGTCAAGAGCACGGCGCCACAGTCACACTGCTACATGTGGTTCACCATCTCGCCGACTATTCCGACGAAGGAATGACGCTTAAACGGGAAGCGGTCAGGTGTCAGTTGCAAGAGTTAGTGCCGCGTGGTGCAGAGGTCTGGTGCAATACAGAGTTTCGCCTGGCGGTGGGCGACCCGGCAGCGGAGATTCTTCGCTGTGCGCGAGAAACCGGTACGGACCTGATTGTCATGGGTGCGAAGGCGCGCACCGGTTTAGCCGGGCACGTGCCAGGAACCACAGCGTATAAAGTGGTGTCGAAGGCGCACTGTCCGGTGCTAACCGTGCGCACGCAGGGCGCGCGTGTGCGGCAAGAAGCACGAGACGAGGTGCCGCAACTAAAGGAGATTCGCCCTGGCTGGGCGAAAACTTAATGGCGAAGCAGGCGGCATCCGAGTAGCACAGGCTTTGGTCTGTGCTACTCGTCTTAGTACCGTTCCAGACGCTCAGGACTTGATCGTGTTGGTGGCCGCGTCCCAAGTGACGGCGGTATTGCGGAAATAGGACTCATTGGCCATGTGGCAGGCCAGCGCGGCATTATTACCGAACACCGCGTCTTCGACAACTGGTTGGCGTGACTTCACCGCCTGGAAAAATTTCCAGAGGTGAGGCTTCTCTTCGTCCCAGGAAGCGCCGTGGTAGTTCTGACCCTCTGAGAGCAGCTCCTTTCCCGGCTTGGGATCGTGCTCTTCGTGCCATTGCTTGAAATAGGCTTCGCGCATGGCGCGCGGAAAACCGTAGGCGTAATAGCTGGGCGCTTCGTCCACGCCGGACTGCGGATAATACGTGATGTTGAATTCCGTCACTTCCAGAATTCCGTGCGAGCCCTGGAAGCGATATGTCTCCGGGGTATCGCAGCCGAGATTCAAGCGCAGATAAACCGGCGGCCGCCCTTCACCGTAATCGAAGAGCGTGGCGTGAACGTCGGGCATGTCGCGGCCATCCTTGAAACGCAAAATAGCGCCCTGGGCCATGGCTTTTCGCGGCGGGTCGTTCCAGCCCATCATGAAATTCATGCCGCTGACCAGATGCACGAGCAAGTCGCCGGCAAGGCCCGTTCCATATTCGCGCCAGCAGCGCCAACGCGCGAAATATTTGGGAGACATGTCGGGATCCCAGGGCTTTTTCGGCGTGTCGCCTTGCCAGGTTTCCCAATCGAAATTGCTGGGAGAAAGACCCGGTGGCGTCGGATACTCCCACGCGCCGGTGGGATCGTTCCGCCCGTAGGTTCCTTCGATGAGAGTGACTGTGCCGATGATGCCGTTCGCCAGCAGTTGTTTGGCTTTGGCGCAAATCACGGAGCTGACGCGCTGCGACCCGATTTGCACGATGCGGCCGGTTTTCTTTGCCGCGGCAACCATGGCGACGCCGTCGGCAACGGAATGGGACATCGGTTTTTCGCAATAGATGTCTTTTCCAGCGTTCACCGCGTCAACGACAACTTGCTTGTGCCAGTGATCGGGAACGGCGGCAACGATGCAATCGATTTCCTTGTTGTCGAGAAGTTCCTTGTAGCGGCGCGTGGCGGGAATTTTCGAGCCGACAATTTCCTGCGCGAGGGTGTGGCGGCCGTCCCAAAGATCGGCGGCGGCCACGCATTCGACACCAGGGAGCTGGATGGCATTCGTCAGGAGCGCCGAGCCTTGCATGCCGATGCCGATGATGCCGAATCGCACGCGCTCGCTCGGCGGGGTGGATTGCAACGGCAGAGGAATGTGCTCGGGCTCAAGAAAAATTCGCGGCGAGGCGGCCAGCGCTCCGGTGGCCCCGGCGCTGCGCTGGAGGAATTCGCGGCGTGAGAGATTTATTTTCATGATGCGCTCCTGGAGGAAGTTGAAAGCCGACAACTCACAACTGACAGACCGAACTCGAAAAGGGGAGCAGAGACCGGAGACCACAAATCAGCTTTTCCGATCAAATCGTCTGCGTTTAGTGACGCAACGGAGGAAAAGCAGATTCCTCGCTTCGCTCGGAATGACACGAAATAGAAGTTTTCACACAAAGTTGAACAGGCCTCAAAGGGAAACTGTGACCGCTTCACAGCCGAGCAAGGCCGCAGCAGAGCTTCGGCCCCACAAACAGAAATCAGAATCGCAAATCGCGCAGATAGTTGTAGCTGATTTTGATGTCTTCGAAAGCGGATTTCGGATCGTCGTTTTCGACGAAATAATGCTGGATTCCGGCTTTTTCATCGTGCGAAAAAAGATTTTTCCAGTCGATGGAGCCTTGGCCGACGTCGGCCATGCGCCCTTTGTACCTGACAGACTGGCCCATGGCGCCTTGGTAGCCACTGTTTGCCGTGGCGTCCTTCACCCAATCTTTGATATGAACGAGGGGGAAGCGGCCAGGATATTTGTCGAAGTACGCGATGGGATCTTTTCCAGCGACGCTGATCCAGCAGAGATCCATTTCCATGACCACGAATTTGGGATCGGTCTCGGCGAGAAGAAAATCGTAAGGAAGTTTGCCGCCAAGAGTCTCGGCTGGCTGAAATTCGAACGAATGGTTGTGGTAGCCGAACTGAATGCCTTCTTTTTGGCTGGCTTCTCCGGCTTTGTTGAAGAGATCGGCGGCGCGTTTCCATCCGCCGGCGTCGGAGCGCTGCTTTTCGTCGATCCAGGGGCAAATGATGTAGCTGTGGCCGACGATTTTTGCAGCTTCGAGCGTTTCCGGCCATTTGTTTTCGACTGTGGCGTAGTCGACGTGACAGGAAGGCGAGACGAGGCCGTCTGTGTCGAGCAGCTCGCGAATCTCCTTCGGCGAGTGACCGAAATAGCCAGCGAATTCGACTTCCTTGTAGCCGGTCGCGGCGACTTTTGCGATTGTGCCTGCGAAGTCGGTTTTCATGGCGGCGCGAACGGTGTAGAGCTGCAGGCCGATGCGATCGATTTTGTGCGTTGGGTCTTCAGGATTTGCTTCTGCAAATCCTGGGTTAAGAGGAGCCGCGGACCAGGCGGGTTGGGCAGCGGCGGAAAGAGTTGCGGCAAGCGAACTGCCAATAAATGTGCGTCGATTCATGCGCTGCATTTTACCTCTTCGGGAACAAAAGAGAACAGAGACAAGGTGGAAAAAGAAGGGCGGCGATTCGAATTGCGTTCGAAGCGCCGCCCTTTGGGGTTAGGGACGTCAGAACTGGAAACGCAGGCCGAACTGCATGCGACGAGCCAAGTGGGCTCCGCTGGCATGCAGGAAGCCTGAACTTGCGATGCAGCTAGGGTCGCCCGCCGTGCCCGACGGTCCAACGCAGTCCATGCTGTTATTCACGCCGTTGTACTGGGTATGGTTGAAAAGGTTGAAGTTTTCCCAGCGGAAATCGAGCGCGCGCGTTTCGGTAAAGGAAAAACGCTTGAACAGACCGAAGTCAAAATTCACGCGGCCGGGATTGGTCAGGGTGTTGCGACCCACGTTACCGAAAGTCAGGCCGGTTGGGATGGCGAAAGCCGCTGGATTATAAAGCAGCGGGCCGCGGATGCCGGGTACGTTGACCTGCGGCGAGCCAGTAGGCGTACCGACAAGATCCGGACGAGAGCCGGTGCCGACGCCGTTGGCCACGCCTGCGGAGTCGCCGAAAT
>JAWOLO010000164.1:0-3162 GCA_033853375.1 Terriglobia bacterium | reverse complement strand
GGATTGATGTACTCGGATTACCTGACGACGGTGAGCCGGAAGTACGCGCAGGAGATTCAGACGAAAGAATTCGGGCATGGACTCGATGGCGTCGCCAGGAAGCGGGCGGACCGGCTGGTGGGAATTCTGAATGGCGTGGATTACAGCGCGTGGGACCCAGCGAAAGATGAGCTCATTGCAGCAAATTACTCGGCAAAGGATTTGAGCGGCAAGCAGGCCTGCAAGCAGGACCTGCTGTACGCGTTTGGGTTGCCGCACGAGCACCTGGAGCGGCCGGTGATCGGAATCGTGTCGCGCTTCGCGGACCAGAAGGGGTTCGATTTGATCGCGGAGAAGGCGCACGAACTGATGAAGGAAGACGTAGTGCTGACGGTGCTGGGAACCGGCAATCGGAAATATGAGGCGTTGTTCGGGGCGCTGGCGAAGGCGTATCCGGGACGCGTGGGATTGAAGATTGCATATGACAATGCCCTGGCGCACAAAGTGGAAGCGGGCGCAGACATGTTTCTGATGCCGTCTCGCTACGAACCTTCGGGCTTGAATCAGATGTACAGCCTGAAATATGGTACGGTGCCGATTGTGCGAGCGACGGGCGGGCTGGACGACAGCATCGAGCCGTTTGACGTGGAGCACGGCACAGGGACGGGATTCAAGTTCTACGAGTATTCCGGAGAAGCGCTCTTGTACGCGGTGCGGCAGGCGTTGCATCATTACATGGACGAGCGAATCTGGAAGCGCATCCAACTGAACGGAATGGCCAAAGATTTTTCCTGGAAAGGTCCGGCCAGGGAATACGGGAACTTATATGAGGCGGCACGGGTGGCTCGCGGCTTCGCGCCAACGGTGCAAAAAGCGCTGAAAGCGGAGAAGGTAGAAAAGGTAGAGGGGGCGCAGAAGGAAACGGAGCGCCAAACGGCAACGCGCCGGGTAGCCAAGAGAGCGGCTAAGGTCGTGGGACAGTCCATTCCGAGGGAGGAGCAAGTCTCTGCGGCTGCGAAACAGTTGGACCAGGAAAAAGATTCTGGACGGAGCGCTTTGAGCTCAGGACAGACCGCCGCAGATTCTGGACAAGGGGAGCAAAGTTCGTCCCAAATCTCTCTGGAATCGCCTGTGCAAGCCGCTCCAAGCGCAGAGCAGGGCGCCAAGGAACCGGGGCAGCTCGCTGAAAGATTGGAGCAAGCCTCAGGAAAGTCAAGGCAAGCCCCTCGGGTTTCGGAGGAGGACACTCACCCCTCGGGGCAGGCAGGGAGAAACCAAAAACCTGCTGCAACATCTAATTAAATTGACAAAGGAGAGATAGGCGGCGGGCCGAAAGGCTGGCCGCCGAGAACAAAGGTTATGGCAGACAATTCCATTCCAGCAGCGACAGATGGAAATTTCGAAACGGAAGTGCTGGCCGCAAGCAATTCCAAGCCAGTAATGGTGGATTTTTGGGCTGAGTGGTGCCGGCCGTGCCACATGCTGGCGCCCACGGTGGCGGAAATCGCGCACGACTACGAAGGCAAATTGAAAGTGATGAAGCTCAACGTGGATGAAGCCATGAATTCCGCGGGACGCTACAACATTCGTGGAATCCCCACGCTGCTCGTGTTCAAGAACGGCCAAGTAGTGGAGCAAATCGTTGGGGCCGTGCCGAAGGAGCAGATCACGAAAGCGCTCGACCGCCACGTTGCTTAATTTAAAGGGACTGAAGCGGCGTCGTGCAGAATGACGCCGCCTTTTTGTTTTTGTGGTCTCCCGCATTTTGCGTATCCTTGCAGGCAAGACTATGCATGGCATCTTGCCGAATCCATTGAAAACAATCAGGCCCGTGGAGGGCGCGTGATTCCACCGGAACGCGCCCAAGCGGCACAGGAGAATTCACGGTTTCCAACTGAGGGGCGCGCTACGCCGCGCCTGCGAGTGTTCTTCTGGTGCCTGGCCATCGCGCTGGGAGCGCTGCAAGTGTGGGCGCACCGCAATGAAGTGAATCCCGACAGCATTTCGTACATCGAAATGGCCGAAGCCGCAGCGCATGGCGGTTGGCACGCGTTGGTGAACGGATATTGGAGTCCGCTTTACCCGCTGCTGCTGAGCGTGAGCTTTCGGCTCTTTCACCCAACACTGTATTGGGAATTTACGGTCGTCCACATTGTGAACTTTGCGTTGTACCTTGCGGATGTGTTTTGCTTCGAGATTTTCTTGAGAGAGCTGCTCGCAGCGCGGCGAAGCGAAGGCGGATTGGAAGAAGTGTTGCGGCCGCTCCCGGAAAGGATTCTGCAGGTTTGCGGATACCTGCTTTTCCTGTGGAGCAGCCAGTTCTGGCTGAGCCCGGCGATGGTGAATCCCGACATTATTGTTGCAGGGCTCGTATACCTAGCAACGGCACTTCTGCTGCGTATTTACCAGGGAAAGGGGAATTGGTTTCTGTTTGCGGCTCTAGGCTTGGTATTGGGTGTTGCGTATTTGGCGAAGACCGCCATGTTTCCCGTTTCGTTTGTGTTTCTCGCATGTGCATTCCTGCATTTTGGAAGGACGCAAGGATCTTATTCGAAAGGGTTGGCACGGGCTGCCTTGGCGATCGCAGTATTCCTTTTGGTTGCTTCACCGCTAATCGTCGCGATTTCGAAAGATGAACACCGCGTAACATTCGGCGATAGTGGGAAAATCGCCTACGCCGAGTATGTAAACCGCGCGCCCCTAACGACGCATTGGCAAGGCGAGCCTGCTGGAACAGGAAGCCCGGCGCACGCCACACGAAGAGTTTCGACCGATCCTCCTATCTATGAATTCGCCCAGCCGATTGCTGGGAGCTATCCGCCTTGGTACGACCCTTCTTATTGGTATGAAGGCATCCGGCCACATTTTTCATTAAAGGGACAACTCTGGGTACTTTTCCGGAGCGCGAACTTATATTTGAAGCTGTTTTCGCGAAGCGGCGCGCTTTATGTCATGTTTCTTGCGCTGATACTGGAGGTGCGAAAGGCAGGGAAATGGGAGTGCGGAGGAGTGCGAATGTGGTTAGTGTGGCTCCCCTCGTTTGCGGCCCTCGGGATGTACGCGCTTGTGTTGGTAGAGCAACGCTATGTGGCCCCATTTGCCCTCATTTTGCTTCTGTGGATTCTGACGAGCGCGCGGATTTCTGAAACCGCTGGAGAAGAGCTGAGAGGGCGAACAGCCCCG
>JAWOLO010000163.1:0-19990 GCA_033853375.1 Terriglobia bacterium | reverse complement strand
GAAGGAACTTCGGTGGCGCCGCCAGCGGGTCCGCCGGGGGCGGGTTCGGGGGCAGGGGTCTCAAAGGATTGCAAACGTGCAGTGAGAACTTCTACGAGCAGGTCAACGAGTTTCTTTGCGCCGCTGCCGTCGGGATCTTTGTCGGGATTGTACTGGGCGATGTCGAGCCCAAGCAGATTCTTGTGCTTGGCAAATTCCAGGAGTGCCAGGCGAACATCTTCGAAGCGCAATCCGCTGCTACCAGGAACATTGACGGCAGGAAAATCCTCCTGCGAAATGACATCCACATCCAGATGAAGCACAAACTCGTGCGCCTCGGCGTGCGTGTGCGCGAGGGCATCCTGCGCCGCGCGCGCGCCGCCCTTGAATTGAATGTCTCCAGCATAGTTGTGCCGCATGGGAGATTTCGCCAAGTATTCCTGCTCGGGAGGATCGAGCCTTTCGAGCCCGAAAAGCGTCACGTCGGGTTCCCGCACCAGCGGCGGTTCTCCCCAGAAGCGCACCAGTTCGGGCGCCCCTTTGCCCAAAATGTGCGCGACAACCATGCCGTCAATGCGCCCGGATGGCGTGGAAGCGGGGGTGTTCAGGTCGGCATCGCGATCGACCCACAGCAGGCCCAAGTGATGATAATAGCGGCGCGCGGCGGCCAGGAGACCAATCACCTGCGCGCAATCGCCGCCAAGAACCAGCACCAAAGCACCGCTCTTGACCGCCAATTCCGCGCGCAATTTCAGGTCGTTGAGGCCGGCGACAATTTCAGAGAGATTGCGGGCGCGGCGATGTTCTTCATCGTCAGCAAAGAGCCGCGGCGCACAGTCACCGTGATCGATGACCTCGTAACCGGCAGCCTGGAGGCGTTCGACGAGCCCGGCGGCCCGCAAGGCCGCTGGGGCTTTCTCGCTGCCAAGAGAAAAGGCGGCGGCGCTCGAAGGCGCGCCAATCAGCGCAATTTTCTTCGGCTGACGGACGATTTTAACCGCCAAGGTTCCGCTCCTTGTTCCGAGTTTCCGCCCGCCGCGCTGGCATAACCATGACCGGAAC
Organism: Terriglobia bacterium; assembly: GCA_033853375.1. Taxonomy (GTDB): domain Bacteria; phylum Acidobacteriota; class Terriglobia; order Acidiferrales; family UBA7541; genus Acidiferrum. The sequence continues at coordinate 18,949 of JAWOLO010000163.1, read as the reverse complement.
GGAAAAAGTCCACAGGGTGAGATTTTCCGGTCCTGCGCGGCGTCCCCTTGCCGGGAACTGCCGACTACAAACTCTTGGCGGGGACGCGCTGAAGCGCGCCCCTACAACGGCTAAATCTCAGCGGCGCGGCGCCGGCGCGATAGTCGCCAATTCCGGAGGCAGGGTGAACCGCACGTCCTCACGGATCAAATCCAAATCGCGCTGATCGGTAAATCCGAATTCGGCCAAGCGCTGGCTGACCTGTTCGACGAGAACCTCCGGCGCAGAAGCGCCTGCCGTCAGGCCCACGCGCGAAACGCCCTCGAGCCAACGCATATCAATGTCAGACGCCGAATCGATCAGTTTTGCTTGTACGCCACTGCGCTGGGCAACTTCCACCAGGCGGTTGGAATTCGAGCTATTCGGCGAACCGACAACGAGGATGAGGTCCACGTCCTTGGCCACCTGCTCAACGGCTTCCTGACGGTTTTGCGTTGCGTAACAGATATCATCGCTGGCCGGACCTTGAATCGCGGGGAATTTCTGGCGAAGCCGCGCCACAATTTCCTGAGTATCGTAAAGGCTAAGGGTAGTTTGTGTAAGGAAGGATAGCTTCAGGGGATCCTCGACTTCGAGCGCGTCCACAGCAGCAACGGAATCCACAACCAATGTGCGGTCGGGAGCTTCGCCGGAGGTTCCGATGATTTCCTGATGGTCTTTGTGGCCGATCAGGATAATGGTGCGCTTCTCGCGCGCAAATTTAAGGGCTTCCAGGTGAACTTTGGTGACCAACGGACAAGTGGCATCAATGACTTTTAGCGCCCGGGCTTTAGCCTCGTCGCGGACGGTTGGAGGCACGCCGTGGGCGCTAAAAACCAGCACGGCGCCGTGCGGGACTTCTTCAATGGCTTCCACGAAGATGGCGCCGCGGCGTCGCAACTGCTCGACAACGTAAGTATTGTGAACAATTTCATGGTGGACATACACGGGAGAGCCGTAGGCTTCCAAAGCCAGTTCCACGATATCCACCGCGCGCACCACGCCGGCGCAAAAGCCTCGCGGCCGCACACGGAGAAGCACTTTCCCATTTTTTGTGTTCTGCATTGTCACCCTAGTTTAGTGTAATCCCAAGGACTTTATCATACCTCACGGCTCAGCCGGAGAGCATCACGATTCCGCATGGTTTCATTGGGCAACTGGAAGATTTTACCCATGAATGCGAGCTTTTCCGGCCGCAAAGATTATTATTGTGTTAACAATTCCAGCGGCAGGAAGCGAAAACGTGTCGAAAAAAAAGCGAAAGCGTGCCTCGTTTCAAGTAATCTTTACAGTCTCCGTGAAAATTACACTGCCTTGCAAGCGCGGTCATTTTGCGCACCACCTCCCAAAGCATGAATTACCGGGCACTTATGAACCTGCAGCTTTTGGCCTCTTAGAAGCATAACTTCCACTCGCCCGAGCTACTCACATCTCCTAGTCCCCGATAACGGGAGGTCACAAAGCCCTGGGAACAGGGCCGGGAGTTCCCCACGAAAGCCCCGACCTCCGGCAAGACAACAAAAATGAGTTAGAGGTAGGAGCTCATGAATCCAACGATCTTGCTTGTCGACGCAGCTTCGGCGGACCGCGAAAATTGGAAAGCCTTCCTGGAAAATCAAAAGTACGATGTTTATACGGCGGAAAATGCGGAATCCGCCCGGCAGCTTTGCCCTCAGCTTCAACCCGATTTGGTTCTGCTTTACGATCATCTTCCGCAAGTTCGCGGCTATGAGCTTTGTAAGCGCCTGAAGCAAGATCCTTTCAATCAACTCACGCCGGTAGTGCTTGTCTCTTCTTCCCCGAGTCCAGCCGAGGTGGAACAAGGCTGCGAAGCGGGCGCCGCGGATTTTTGGGGAACGCCGTCCTCGCTGGGGGAAGGATTAGGCCGCATTCAATCGCTTTTGCGGCTCAAGAGTTATATCGATGAGCAGGCAAAATCCGTGATCCTTTCTCTGGCGCGCAGCATCGAAGCGAAGCACTGTCTAGCTGATGGGCACTCCGATCGCCTGGCCGACTTTGCCGCACAAGTAGGGGAGAGTCTGGGATTGGGCAAAGAAGATCTGGAAGAATTGCGGCTCGCCTGCCTGCTTCATGACATTGGGAAAGTGGCTGTGCCGGACAGCATCCTTCTTAAGCCCGGCCGCCTGAACGCGCAAGAAACCGAGATCATGCGCCAGCATCCGATCACCGGGGAGCAAATCTGCGCGCCGCTCAAATCCCTCCGGCCCATCCTTCCGATCGTTCGGCACCACCACGAGCGCATGGACGGCACGGGGTATCCGGATGGCCTTTACGGCGGGGAGATCCCGCTGAAGGCGCGCATTCTGCAAGTTGCGGATGTTTATGATGCGCTGGTCAACGATCGCCCCTACCGGGAAGCTCTTACTTCCAAAGAAGCGCTGGAAATTCTGCGCCAGGAAGCTATGCAGGGATGGCTCGATGCTTCCCTGGTTTGGAAGTTCTCGCGAACCTGCCAATTCGGCGATTACCTCCCGAACCGAGGCAGGTCGATGTTGGCTTCTTACTACGCGTAGGCGAACCTCGGCATCTCCAAGATTCGCTTTCGCCCCACAGCAGGCTGATGTCTGTTTAGGCGGGCGTTGCTTCCGTGACTCTACCTTTTACGCAACGCGCTGCTCATTCGTTGGTTATCTCAAAGCATTCACCAAGGTACAATCAACTGCAATTCGATTCCTATGGCCAGCTCCTCCAATCCCGTAAACCGCCGCCGCAGCGAGCGCGTGATGTTGCGCATGCGCCTCACGGTAGTTGCGGAAGATACGCAGCGAAAGCGCCAACAGTACGAGGCACTGACGCAGGTCGTCAACGCTCACGGCGGGCTGATGAAGATGCAAATGGAACTGTACGTGGGTCAGCCGATGCTGCTGGTCAATCCTCAGAACAAAGCCGAGCAGAGCTGCCGGGTCGTGCGCGTCGATGACACGGCTGAGGGCGATTTCGCCATAGCCTTCGAGTTCGACACGCCAAATCCGAAGTTTTGGCCGGTTGTTTTTCCGCCGGAAGATTGGGTTGCCGTGCGCGTCTGAGAGAGTGCAGATCGCCCCGCTTCCGCGCAACTCCTTTCCAATGCCTGTGTTGAATAGAGTGGTAATGGTGTCCGTTCGGAGGACGCTCTCATGACACAAAGGAAAGCGGGCTTCAAGAAATCCTTCCTGGTTACAATTTCCGTCTTATTGTGCGGCCTTTTGCTTGCGGGCTGCGATGAGTATGTTCAGATCACGCGCGATCCCGACGTTCCCATTCACAAGCTCGCCACTTGGGCCTGGCGCCCGGCAACCGACCAAACGAAGGCTCGTGATTCACGTCCTGTGATTTCACGCGATATCGCTTCCCGCGGCGAGTCCGTGCAGCGCGACACCAGTGCCGACAACGAAATGGTCCGCCAACGCGTGAAAACGGCCATCGAGCAAACGCTGGCTTCTAAGGGGCTGAATCAGATTAGCGATCCGCAGGCTGCCGATTTCTTGGTGGACTATCACTTCGCCGTGGAGCGGCGCAACGTCAGAGTTCCAGTCGCTTACGGCGGCTACCCGGGCGTTGTTTGCGGCCCGTTTGGATGCTGGGATTCCTGGGGTTGGGGTCCCACGGCGGTTGGTTATGAACATATCCGATTCCGCGCAGGAACGCTCGTTTTCGATTTCATCCAGCAATCCACGAAGCACCTCGTCTATCGCGCCGTCGGCGAAAAACGCGTGCACTACAACACCTTCTCGCTGACCCAGAGCGACATCAACGGACTCGTGCATCACCTCCTGAAAGATCTGAGGACCACAAAGTAGGTCCATGTATGCGCTCGAAATTCCCGGCGCAATAAGACTCGGAAAATATGAGGGGCGCGCTCGAGCTGCCAAATAGGCTTGTTCTGTTTTCTGGCTTCCCCGATTTCCACCGGCAAACTTGGGCCTGTTCTGGATATGATGGCGGTTGCCATGCATTTTGCCGCAGCCATCTCCAACAAGCTTCGCTGCTGGTCTTTCTACTTTTGGGGCTGTTATGTAGGTACGGGTGGCAGGATGAAATACATTGCCGAGGATTGGAGCGAGATACGGCTGGAGCTGCCGCTTTCTTGGCGCACGCGCAATTATGTGGGGACAATTTTCGGCGGAAGCATGTATTCGGCCATCGACCCCTTCTACATGCTCATGCTAATGCACCGCCTGGGGCCGGATTTCATCGTGTGGGACAAAGCGGCGAAGATCGAATTCCTGAAACCCGGCCGGGAAACCCTGCAGGCGCGCTTCGTAATTGACGATGCGGAATTGGCGGCTATTAGAGCCGCGCTGGACACGCAGCGGTCGGTTGACCGCAACTATGTCGTGGATTTGATGGATTCTAAAGGAACGGTCTGCGCGCGCGTGGAAAAAACCATCTACATCCGCCGCCGCGAATCAACGCCAACAAAAAGCTAGGGCAGCAGGCCAAACACCGCCACGCTATTGGGCGTTCCTACAAAGACTTTGCCGTTGGCTACCACCGGCGTGATGAACTTGTTGCCGCCAAAACTGTCGCGCCCTCCGGTCGTGCTCGAGTCGTAGAGCTCATGACCTAAATTGGTCGCGTCGAGGGCGTGCAACGATGCGCCGCTATTCTCCACCGCCCACACGATTCCGTTCGTCGTGCCACTCGCTGAAATGCTCGGGGTTGCTCCCGGATAGCTGAACACGTGCGAACTTTGCGAAGATGGCGCAGCCGCGAGCTTTGCGCTCGTAATAGGAAAAGCTTTAAGCGCATCTCCCACAGCGCCGAAATACACCGTTCCGTTAAAATAGCTTGGCTTTGAAAAGACTGCGCCCGCGAGTTGTCCGCTGATCTGCTGGTAGATCCGATTTTGCGACGCATTGAATTTACCCATACTGTCGCGGTCGAGCACGTAGATATTCGCGTCCTTCCCCGCGCCTACTGCCAAATGGCGCGTCGCTCCGCTGGCATCCGTCATGTCCGGCAAAAGCAGCGGTCCTCCCGAGCCGAAATCCAGATCAGCGTTGGATTGCGAAACGGTGTTGGAGGGCGTGAAATAGTCGAGCAGGCTCATTGGCGCGCTCGAAGAAACTTTCGCAAAACAGTTCCCGCAATCATGGCTTGCCGGGAATCCGTTTGCGTCCAGGGCTGTGTCAAATGTGCCGTTCCCCACGATGAAAAAAAAGTTTCCAGAAGCATCCGCCGCAGGCGCCGTTCCGGACATCCAAATGCCGCCATCACTGCCGTTGGGCACAAGATTCAAGACGCTCGTTTGTGCGAGCGTGTCAGCGCTGAACGCCATGACCCAGGAAGTGTATGCCCCTTGGTCGCAGTGCGATCCCCAGGTGGTCACAATCGTCCCGTTGATTTCCAGCAGTCCGGGGCGCTCCAGATATTGGCCGGGATCAAAGACCACGTTTCCTCCTGAACTGCCTGCGCCAGATCCGGAGTACGTCGCCGTAATCGTCTTCGGTCCGCCGAAAAGCTCCGCTCCCGTAGAAAGATTCAAAGCGTGAATCCGCTGAAAATAATTGCCTGTCGAATCTTTCGACATGGCAATCACGTAAATCGCATTGCGCGCCCGGTCGATAACTGGCGTGGAGGTGATCCCAATCTCCGGCGTAACCTGCCCGCAACCTCGGTCGTCGCTAGTGGTCTCGCCGGCGCTAAGGGTCGAGGTTTTCCACAAGGATGTCGAGGTCAGACCGTTGGTCGAATCGGCGTCAAAAGCGTAAACGGAGCCATGTTCGGTCGCCACATAAAGAACATTCTTCTTTTGCCCAGCGATCTGGACGTTGGAAAGGTACAACGGTTGCGCGTCCACTTTGCCGTCAACGGTGAATTCGCCAAGTTTTCCAAATTTCGTCGAGTTCACGTTCGCTGGCGTCAGCGTTGTTTCGTTCAGGTTTTGGCCAGTGCGCTGGTTGTCGTAGTGATACGTGATCACGTCTGTGCTCGAAGGCGATCCCCCCGGCGGTGGGCTGCTGTTAACGACAGGGCTCGACGAACTGCAGCCTGCGGGCAAAATGGCCGCGAACACGAACAGTGTCAAAGAAAGAAAGCAGGATCGCGACATACACCGTACCTTTGAGTCAAGTTTAGGCTGGAGGAAAAAGGAGTTGCAAGTTGGCGCTATGCAAATGCCACGCTAACGTTAATGTGACTCAACGGCTCCTAAAATTGTTGTCTACACCTATAGGGAACACAATCGGGCAAACACCTGAGTACTCTCCTAATCATCAGTGCAAGACGCAATTCTTGCGAAACAACGTGCATTGCTCCCTTGCCTCGTTGCTCGTTCCCTTCTATTCTCATTGTCCCGATGCTGCTGAAAAATCAAGTTGCACTTGTCACTGGTTCAGGCCGGGGAATCGGTCGGGCCATCGCTCATCTATTCGCAAAGGAAGGCGCCGCGGTGTTTCTGACGGCGCGCACGGAAAAGGAACTCGCCACCGCCGCCAAAGAAATATTCGAGAGTGGTGGCCGGGCCGAATACGGGATGGCGGATTTAACGCAAGAGGCTGCCTGCGCACGCGTCGTAGCTGCGGCGCGCGAAAAATTCGCCAGGATCGACATCCTGGTCAACAACGCAGGGCATTATGGACCAGTCGTCCCCGTAGAAGAATATCCGCTCGCGGAATTCGACAGAGTCATCTCTGTCCATCTTCGCGCGGCATTTTTGTTGTCGAAGCTGGTTCTTCCAGAGATGTACGCGCGCGGTTCCGGCGTGATTCTGAATATTTCCAGCCTCTCCGCAAAAGCGGCCTATTCTTGGGGTTCCGCGTACGCTGCGGCTAAGGCAGGGATGCTCGGCTTGACCCGTGTAACCGCGGCCGAAGGAGCGCGCAAAGGCGTGCGCGTGAACGCCATTTGCCCCGGCCCGGTCACGGAAACGCGCATGTCGCAAGAATTGGGCGCCGATTTGGCAAAACGGCTTGGCATTAGCGCCGAAGAACAGTTGAAAGGCTTTTTGAGCGGCCTTCTCCAGGGCCGCGCGCAAACTGCGGACGAAATTGCACGCGCCGCGCTGTTCCTTTGTTCAAACCAGTCCAGCGCCATCACCGGGCAATCCATCAACGTCGACGGCGGCGTCGCGTTTTACTGATCTGCTGGGGCAAATCTTCACTCTGATCGCCTCGCGTTGACTTGGTACGCCCGCAAACCTAGAATCGACCCATCGTCTCTCCAGGTCGTATGATTGGCCAAACCATTGCGCATTACCGCATCACCGACAAACTCGGTGCCGGCGGAATGGGTGTGGTGTACAAGGCATTCGACCTTAAGCTCCAGCGGGCGGTCGCCCTGAAATTTCTCTCGCCGGAGCTCCTCACCAGTTCGCGGGATAAAGAGATTCTCCTCCGAGAAGCACGAGCCGCTTCCGCGCTGGATCATCCCAATATCGGCGTCGTCCATGGCGTTGAAGAATCCGAGGATCACCAGCTTTTCATCGTTATGGGTTATTACGACGGAGAAACATTGGCCAAAAAGCTGTCGCGCGGACCCATTCCCGCCCTGGAGGCACTCGACTTGGCCATCCAAATTGTCCGTGGACTTGGCGCAGCCCATGAGCAACACATCGTCCACCGTGACATTAAGCCCTCCAACATCATCATCACTGCGGACCACGTGGCAAAAATTGTAGATTTCGGACTGGCCCGCGTGGTGGCCACAGCCAGCGCAACACAAAGTATCTCCTCGACCGGAACGCTTCCCTACATGGCTCCCGAGCAAATTCTCGGCGAAACCATCGATCAACGTTCCGACATTTGGTCGCTCGGCGTAATTCTCGTTCAGATGCTTTCCGGAAGTCATCCGTTCCTGCGCCCTAATACGGGAGCGACTACCTTCGCGATTCTCAATCAGGCTCCTGCGGCGGTTGACGTTACTCCTGCGGCCCTGCAGCCCGTCCTTTACCGCGCGCTTTCAAAAAAGCCCGAAAGCCGTTTCCCCCGTGCAGAGGAAATGCTCCACGCTTTAGAAGGAGCTCGCTCTCAGCTCACGTCCACTCCGGTTTCGACCGGAGAGACGACAGTCGCCCACTCCATCCGCACCAGTGACCTAAAGGAGTATGCCAAGGAAGCTTCGTCCCCGCGCTGGGCGCCGCTCACCGGGAGTAACACGCGCCGCATCTGGGTAGCTTCGCTTGGCATTGCCGCGCTTGCCATATTGGTTTTCTTTCTTCCATCTGTCCGTGAGCGCTTCGTGGGGCTGGCTTATGCCGGCAGTGAGAAGCACATCGCCGTGCTCCCGTTTGTCAACTCAGGAAATGATCCGGAATTCCAGGCGGTGGCTGAGGGCCTGATGGACACGATGACCAATGAGCTGTCGAACTTGGAGGCTGCGCAGCGCTCCCTTTGGGTCGTGCCTGCGGGCGTCGTGCGCGATCACAAAGTCACCGATCCGACCACGGCCCTCCATGAGCTCGGTGCCACCATGGTTGTGCAAGGCAGCGTCGAGCGCAAAGGCCGGAGTGTGCGGCTGATCGTGCTGCTCATTGACGCCAAGCGTCTCCGCCAGATGGGTTCCATTCAGATCGACGATAGCAGCGGCGACCTTGCTGCTCTTCAAGATCGCGCTGCAGCGCGGCTGGCCCGCTTGATGAAAGTCAGCATGCCGGAGACATCCCGTGCGTCGTCGGGCGACAGCACGCCTGATGTCTACGAGGCTTACCTCAAAGCTCTGGGATATATGCAGCGCTATGACCGGCCCGGCAATCTCGACCTTGCCATCGACGCTCTTGCTTCTGGCGTGCACAAAGAGCCGCGTTTCGCTCTGGGCTACGCCACTTTGGGGGAAGCGTACCGGTTGAAATTCCTCATGGACCACAATCCTGCGCGGATTGAGCAAGCTCTCGCAAATTGCCAAAAAGCCCTGGAGATCGATAGATCACTTCCTGCGGTGCACGTTACTCTCGGTCATCTCCACGCTGCTCTCGGAAAAAACGACCTGGCCCTGCAGGAATTCCAAAAGGCCCTGGAGATTAACTCACGGGACGCGGACGCGCTCACCGGTATGGCCGGTGTCTACGAACGAACTGGCAGCGTTGCCGATGCCGAAGCCAACTACAAGCGCGCCATTGTTCTTCGGCCGGACTACTGGGAGGGATATCAATTACTCGCTCAATTCTACGGGCGCCAGAAACGAGTGCAGGACTCCATCGCGCAGTACCGCCGCGTCATCGAACTCACGCCGGATAATCCCGAGGCTTATAGCGACCTGGGCGTCACCTACATGGAGTTGAGAGATTCCCAGTCTTATGCGGCAGCGGAAGCTGCTTTTCAGAAATCCATTCAGCTCGCTCCCAACTATCAGGCCTACGCCAATCTGGGCTGGCTCTATATGGACCAGAAACTCTTTCTAAAGTCTGCGGAAGCTACCCGCAAGGCTCTTGAGCTCAATGACAAAGATTGGCGTGTTTGGGCCAATCTGCAACTCGCTTATGCCTGGCTTAAAGACGAGGAGAAGATGCGCGCTGCGCGCGCCAAGGCACTGAGCCTTCTCGAACAATACGCCTCCGTGAATTCCCAGGAGGCCTCCGTTCAGTCCATGCTTAGCACCTATTACGCCGAAGATAAACTTCGCGAAAAAGCTTTGACCTGCGCAAAGGCGGCGCTTCGTTTAGCGCCCAATGACCCCTGGGTTCTCGCCGATATCGCAGAGACCTATGACGACCTGGGCGACCGCAAGCGCGCCATCCAATTTGCCCAGGACAGCCTCAAGAACGGCTATACCCTGACGGACCTTCAAGAGCGGCCCGCTTTGCGCGGGCTCCTCGCTGACCCAAGTTTCCAGCCCCGCGGAAAGCATTAACTCTCAAAAAGGAGAACCACCGTGGCTACAACAGGTACAGCAAAGGTAAGAGAAACGGCCCTGCCCCGGTCCGCAACCATCAAGATCCGCAATCAGGAGCCTTATCCCTCTGGCAAAGTCGAAGTCGCACCCTGGACCGGCAGGATCCACTTCGTGAACACAGACAAGAAGGAATATCGTCTTCGCTTTTTCAGGCCAGACATGGAGCCTTTACACGGTATCGACATCTTTCTTCCTGCGAACGGCCGCGTCACCGTGGGAATCAAGCCCGGTGATGAATACCATTTCGGCGTGTATCCCTCGAAGGGCGACTCCGTTGCCCTCGGGAAGGGCGGCGGGCCCATCATCAATTGATTCTCAGCCCGTGACTCTATGACAATTTCACGGCTTCACTCTTGGCCTGTGCTGTGTGTGTCTTCATAGGTGAGCCGTTTTATTTGAGCTCGTTCTTGTAGACTGCACCGCCCTTCATCACAAACTTCACGTTTTGCAATTCCGTGATGTCCTTCAGAGGATCGCCCGAAACCGCCACGAGATCCGCCCATTTCCCCGCTTCTATGGTTCCGGTTTTATCGCTCCAGCCGAGCAGCTCCGCAGCCGTCGACGTGCCGGTGTGGATCGCTTGCATCGACGTCATGCCGTATTGCACGTAATATTCAAACTCTTTTGCTTGATTCACTTTTTTCCAGTCGAACCCGCCCGCATCTGTGCCCAACGCGATTTTGACGCCTTTCTTCAGCGCCTTCCCAAAATTCTCGCGCTGCAAATCCGCCATCTTCTGCCAATTTCCTCCGCGTCCCGGCGCCACGTACAGGCCCACGGTCAGCGTCGGCACCCAATAAACTCCCTTCCGCGCCATCTCGTCCATCTCCGCGTCCGTCAGGCCGTCGCCGTGTTCGATGGTATCCACGCCGGCGCGCAGCGCCGCGGCAATCCCGTCGCTGCCGATGGCATGCGCCGCCACTTTCTTCCCAAGCCGGTGCGCCTCGTCCACAATCGCCTTTGCTTCTTCGTCGGTGAAGTTCACCATGCTGTGTAAGACGCCATCGGCCTCAAAGTGGTAGCGGCGGTCGGAGTAATACTTGATCCAATCCGCCCCGTACATCACCTGCTCACGCACTGCTTTGCGTGCGCCGTCCACGCCGTCAACATATTGCACGCCCGTTGGCACTTTCAGCTCCCAGGAATAACCGAGCAGCGGATACATTCCCGTCGGCGTCATCGCCCGCGTAGCTACTTGCATGCGTGGCCCGGGCACTTCGCCGTTGTTGATGGCTGTCTTCACATCCACGTCGGCATACATCGCGCCTTCCGTTTCCAGGTCGCGCATCGCGGTGAATCCGTGCGATAGCGCAATTTGCGCGTTGCGCGCCGCGAGAATCGCGCGGTATGGAATCGATTCTTTCAACAACTGCTCGTCGTATTCCGCCGCGGTCACGTCTCCCTGCAGAAGAACGTGTGTGTGCACGTCCATGAATCCTGGCAGCACCGTCGCCTTCGAAAGATCGATCACTTCCGCGCCCGCCGGCGCGCTTCCGCCCGGCGCGACCGAAACAATCTTGTCGCCTTCAATCAGAATCAGCGCGTTCTCGATCGGCTTATCACTCTTCCCATCAATCAATTTGCCCGCGCGAATCGCGATGCGGTGTGGTGCCTGTCCCTCAACAAAAACGGGAATCAGCAGGCTTGCCAAAACAAATAAAAGAAAGCGGCGCATGGGGATCCTCCTTCGGAGCGCAAGCCTATCAAAGACTTCGCCATTTCGTCGCGCTTAAATCGCGTACGCCGCAATGCGATCGAGCGCCATTCGGATCGCGAGAAGGATTCGACAACGAAGCGCGGTTCGGCTAGCATTAGCGGCTTAGGACCTAGGCAGCGGCAGAACTCCCCCGGTGAAAACGTGCCGCTCCGAATACCATGGGAAATCCAGAGCGCCTTTCCAGGGAGCAGACGTGAGCCAATCCTCTCTTGCGAGAACCCCTGATAACCTTGTCAAGGAAGAGTCGCGCCGCAGCACGCGCATCGATCGCTCCGTCCCGCTGATCATCTTTGGCCAGAACCGCATGGGCGAACCCTTTGTCGAGAGAACTGTCTCCACCAGTGTCAATCTGCACGGCTGCCGCTATCCTTCTCGCCATGATTATGGCGTCGGAACTTGGGTGACGCTGCAAGTCGTGGGCTTGAACGTGGAGCCCAAGCCGCCGGCTGTTCGCGCCAGGGTACGCTCCATTCACCCATCGCAAAGCATGCGGGAATTACAGCAGGTGGGGGTGGAACTCGAGAATCCTGCGAATGTTTGGGGGATCATTTCGCCGCCGCCAGACTGGCTCGGCTTTGGCGAAATGCCCGCTTCAATGCCGCAGTTCACTGCGACTGCAGTCTCCGAGCCGCTGCCGTCCACTCTTGAAACGGAACCGGCGGAAGCCGAAGAACCGCAAGACTCGTCCTTAACGCTCGAGCGTAAGCTTGCCGAAGTCGCTGCTTTTCCTTCACCCTCCTCGGCTGCGTCGAAGTCGTCGGGCCCAACGCTCACCGAGGCGCCAAAACCACAACGTGTCATCATCACGCCGGACAGCCTTCTCAACGCGCTTCAGGGACAATTGCAACAAGCCGCGGAGAAAGCTGTGCAAACGGCTGTCGCCAAACAAGTCGACGAAGCCGTGCGCAAGGCGGTCACTGCAATCGATGACATCCGGCAATCCAGCATTCGCGAAGTTCAGCAGCTTCTGCCACCGCGTGGCGAAACCGCTTCTGCCGGGCTTACCACAAAAGACGAAGTCGCGGCGGTAACTGCGTCCGTGATCGCCTCGCACTGGAAAGAAGAAATGGAGAAATACCGCGCGCACACGGAAGAACTGACGCAAAAGCTTGCCAGGCAGGCCGCAGAACTAAAGCGCGAGCTCGACCGCAGCCAGGAATTTCTGGAAAACATGAATAACGAGCTGGAACCCCGGGCTCAGGCGCGGCTCAATGAGGCGGTTGCGCGCGTGTCTGCGGATTTCGACGGGGCGGCTGCCCGAATTATGGAGCGCCGTTTCGAACGCCTGCTGGAGAGCACCCAGTCGGTCGTCCAAGAAGCCCTGCTGAAACTGGACGCGCGCTCGGCGGAAGCGCAAGCTCTCGTGCAGGGTGCTGTGAATTCCACTCTTGCCGCACTCCAGCGCCAGGCCGAATCGCAGATGAATGCCGTCCTCGCGGAAACGAAAGACCGCGCTGCTTCTGCGCTCTCCTCCCTCGATGCCGAGAATCGCGCGGCTTGCGAGGCGCGCCGCCAGGCTCTCGAAGCGGAAGTCGCTCGCGCCGCTGAACGCTCCACGGACCAGCTCCGCAAAGGCATGAAGGCGTTTCTCTACTCCTGCCTTGTTGCCGCGGTCAGCGCGGTTGACGAACACTCGAAATCCACTCTGGAAAGCCTCACCAAAGACAATGGGAAATCGCTGCACGACGCTCATGAGGGGGGCAACGGCTCCGCAAATCCTGCTAGTTCCCAAGGGCCGGAAATTCTTCCTGCACCGGATACTGACCCCTTCACTCATTAGTGGCAGATCACCAGGGAGTGGTGGTTCAGGAAATAATTTAGCGTGCGGAACTCAGGACCAGACCTCCGTGAGGCCCGATCGAACGAAATACAATTCACTTAGAACTTACGACTCAGTTCTAGTAATCCGCTGTCCTAAATTCTTAATCATCCGACTTCAGGCGAAGGGATTGTCTTCAATAGCAAAAGGCCAGCCGCTTTCTTAGGGCGGCTGGCCTTTCTATTTTTCTGATTGCAGAATCTATGTCACTCCTGAAGGAGGCAGAAGCAACAATTCTGCATGTGCTCTGGCCGAGACCAGAAACTCGATTTGTCAGTTCGCCGGCTGCTCCGAACCAGGTCGCCGGAATGGCCTGCGCGCCATGTCTTCTACGCTGGCGACCCCGTGCCGAACCGCAAGCACGGCAGGATGCTGGCTGTCCGCGATCCGATCCACAGTCACGGCCCAGCCCCGGTGCAACATGTAGAGGCTGATAACGCCCCCTGTAATGGCCAAGAATGCCAACGCAAACAGGGCGAACGCCGCCAGTAGCTCTTGCACGAAATACACTTGTACGGCCGCAATGCTGCCAAGCAGCCACCACATCCACTTCCGGTCCTTGTCTCTCGTGCTTGTCTTGATTTGCCGACCACCCGCCGCATTCATGAGCTGTTCCTATCCCCCAAGTTCCCCGAAGACCGATTGCACTTACTTAGATGCTATAACCTGCCCTAACGGGCATGTTCGCATTACCTGTACCATTAGACACCTCGTGAAGCACGAAAATCGATGGTACAGAAGTCACATTTTCGGCTCCAAACGAATATCCTAGTACCCGTTCTACGCAGTTTGAAACAGCATATCATACTGAAACTAAATAATTTATGGCGTTATGCACTTTCGCCACAATTTTCGCCAAATTTTCCCTGTACCGCCTGTGGAAAACCTGACCTACCGTACAGGCCTCTTCCCCTCATCTCGATAGTGACTTTTCACCCCTGAAGCGTGTCATCTTGTGCGCAAATCCGCGCAAATGCCACGGTTCTCAGGCAGACTGGGGAGGAAGGGCGCAGGGGTTTGGAGGAGAGCCAGTGCGCCGGCCTGAGCTGATCCGGTTCTGGCCTTAGGAGGTATTAGCTCGGCGTGAGCCTAGGGAAAGACTAGGGCAGCTTGACCAGAGACCGGCCTAATTTCCCTTCAGGGCATATCCAAGGTCAAATGGCAGCTTCCCGTCAACGCGGAGGACTTTCACCGAGCTATTGATGGAATAGACGTCCACAATGCCCACAGCCCCCGGAGTCGTTTCCACGGTTCTCAGCAGATCTTCCTCTGTATCCACGATCTTCACCATCAGCCGGGACTCGTTCAACTTCGCAATGACAGCCTTTATTTCGCCTGGCCCCGCGCCAAACAGCTTTTGCACGGCTACATGCATTTCGGGAGATTCTGGATCCTTAATCACGAGAGTGAAGCTCTTTCCATCAGGCCAGGTTTTTTGTACGCCTTTGCAGAGCTTCGTCAAATCCGCCAGCGGAACATCGCTCAACTTGCTTCCAGCAGCAACCACTACCGCCATATTCTTGATTCCTGCGAATGCTCCCGCGGCAAACAGCAAGGCACACAAGATCGCAATCGAGCGCGGCCTTTTTGGTAATCCATGCTGATTCATAGTCCCACACCCACTTCGTTGATAATTTCAGCGAGTATGTCGAGTTCCACGGTTTCTTGGCAAGTATCCTTTTCAGCAGATGTGTCCAACCTTACGTCTCGCTGTCACTCCTCCACGCCTCTGATCCGCTCTTAATCCTTCCGTACCACCTGCCCTCTAGGTCAGTTTCGGCTTCACTGTGTCCTACGCTAGGTTCAGGTAATAGGCCTCATCCTGAGTTCAATCTAGTGCAGGGGTGTTGGATATGGCTCGTTTCGCTGTGCGTTGGTTTCTGGTGATCCTTCCCGGGTTCTTTGCCGCCAGCGCGGTAGCGCAGACGGCCGCTCCTCGCGTCGAGCCCGCCTCCAATCGCGCTGCGGCTCACACCGCGCCGATCGCTCCGCTTCCACAGCACCTTTTTGGTGCCATTCCTCTTTCTACGAAATCCCAGGACGCGCGCAAATCTCTCGAACTGGCCTGGGACAAATACGAAAACGCGATGTATCAGTCGGCAGCCGACTTGGCCCGCCAAGCCACGCAGAAGGACCCCCACTCAGCCCTCAGCTACGCCATGGTTTCATTTGCCGCTCGCCGCGGTATGCCGGACGCCTCCGCGCTTGCCAAGGCCAAAGCTCTTCTTCCCCGCGCGACCCCCGACGAACAGCTTCTCGTCCGCTGGATGACCGACATCCAGGACCACCATCTTCTTCCCGCCATTGCCAGCATGAACGATCTTCTGAACCGTTATCCCCGCGATAAGCACGTCCTGTACGTCACCGGGGAATGGCTCTTCCTTCAGCAGGATAATGACCGCGCCCAATCTTTGCTCGAAACGGCTTTGCAAGTCGATCCGAATTTCCCCGCAGCCCTCAACCGCCTCGGCTATTTGTATTTGGATTCGAGCAATCCCGATCCCGCCAAGGCTGTCGCTTCTTTGAAGCGCTATGCCGAAGTTGAACCAACTTCTCCCAATCCGCAGGATTCTCTCGGTGAAGTCTTGCGCGAAGCGGGCGAAGATCAAGGTTCCATCGAGCACTACCATGCCGCCCTGCACATCGATCCCGAGTACATCAGCTCGCAGTATGGCCTGGGCAATACGCGCACCTTGATGGGCGATTTTCAGGGCGCGCGTCAGGAGTATGACCGCGCCATTCCCATGGCGAAAAATCTCTTCGACCTTCTTTACGTCAAGTATCTGAAGACTTTTGTCTACTTTTGGGAAGGTCATCTCGAGGAAGGCCGCAAAGCGTTTGCCGTTCTCGCGAAGGAAGCTGCAGAGAAAAAAGAACCGAATTCGCAATTTCAAGTCGGAATGGCTCAGGCCCTGCTCGCCGCTAATCCTCAATCTGAACTCGAGCAGCTCCAGTTTCTATCTGAATTCCTGGCTAAGCCTCTTGCGGGCATGAACGAATCCGACCGTGGCATCGCGCGCGCCGCAGTCTTACGCGAACGCGTCCGCGTTCTTGCGCTTCATGGAAAGTCCGACGACGCCAATCAAGCCGTCTCTGAACTCCAAGCGTTGACCACCTCTTCGCGGGATCAACTGATTGCAAGCTACTACGAGAGCGCGCTCGGCTATTTGCTGGCCTCAAAAGGTGACTTTCAGGGCGCGGCGGAAGGGTTGGCGGCCGATGCGCACTCGCCGCTTGTGCTTCAGCAACTGGCGGCAGTGCAAGAGAAGCTCGGAAACGCCGCTGCGGCCGAGGCTGCCCGCACCTGCTTGAAATTCCATCGCAGTTCCGAAGCGGAATGGTTCCTGGCCACGCACAACTCAGCGACCGCTTCACACTAGAAGCTATTCCCCTAGGGGGCCGGACCTTTGGGTCCGACATTAAACTCTAGCAGCTTCAATCGGGCTTTAGCCCCTGAAGAAATGTCTTTATCGAGTTAACTATTTCTTTTTCACCAGCCGCGTGATCCACACCAGGATCACCGCACCAACAAAGGAAACTACAATCCTTCCAATCAATCCACCTGCATGCAGACCTAGCAACCCAAACACCCAACTGCCCACAATCCCGCCCAGGATTCCGAGGATAATGTCGACAAAAATTCCATAGCCTCCGCCTTTCATCACTTGTCCCGCCAGCCACCCGGCGATCAGGCCCACGATAATCGCGTAAACGAGCCCTTCCATGATTCCTCCTCTGTTGTGAAGTGTAACGATGGTGCCCCAGCTTGCGTTCCTTTTAGAACGCGCCTTGCCGAATGTCAACCGGACGAATACACTGGCTCACGCGAAAAAATTCACTCACATTGTCCCCGGAGAGAGAGGATGATTTCCAGAGCTCCTCGAATTGCCTTGTTGTTGTCTTTACTTGCCGCCGCTATCCTCTCGGGTGCTTGTTCCAAGTTTCAGTCCGACAAAAACGCAGAGCCGATTCCCGGACAACCGACACCTCATCCCACGATTGTCTTCATGAGCGATTTTGGCACCGCCAACGACGCGGTGGCCATTTGCAAAGCGGTGATCCTCGGCATCGCTCCCGACGTGCGCATCATGGACATCACGCATCAGGTGACTCCTTATTCCATCGAAGAGGGCGCGCGCTTTCTGCAAGCCGTCACTCCGTACTACCCCTCGGGCACGATCTTTCTCGTCGTGGTTGACCCTGGTGTCGGCACTTCGCGCAAAGCCATCGTCGTCAAAACCAAAAAAGCGCAGTTCTTCGTTCTTCCCGATAACGGCCTCATCACGCCCGTCATCGACCGCGATGGTCTCGACTCCGCCCGCGAAATCACCAACACCGACTGGATGATCCAGGCACCCATTTCTTCCACATTCCATGGCCGCGACATCTTCTCGCCCGTGGCTGGTCATCTCGCCGCCGGCGGCGATTTCTTTCTCGTCGGCCCACCAATTTCCCAACTCGTCCGACTGAATCCCAAAACCGCCGTCATCACCGACCAGGGCATTTCGGGCGACCTGCTCGGCCTCGATGATCCCTTTGGCTCCCTCATCACCGACATTCCCGGCGACGAATTCAAGAAGCTCGCTTACCGCTTCGGCGACAAGGTCCCGCTGCTTATCGACAAGAAGCCCGTCACCCTGCCCTACGTCAAGACCTTCATGGATGTCCCCGTCGGTGATCCTTTGCTTTACGTGGACTCCCGCGGCCGCGTCGGCGTCGCCGTCAATCAGGGCAACTACTCCAAACAATTCGAAGTCACCCCTCCAGGCACCATCTACATCCCCCGCAAAGGCATTGCGCTTGAGGTGAACCCGCCCAACCGGCGAAAGGCAGCGCCAGCCACGATGCACCAGGGTCTCTCGAAAAAGAGCCCGTAAGCTGCGGATTGAGCCTGACAAGGGGAATCGTGCTCGCAACACCATGCTGGTATCTCTCGTAGTTCCTGTTGTCCTGTTGAGGCCAACAATTTTCCTTGACCTTATCATTATTTTGTAGTATATACGTCTTGACTATTCCGCAAGTCCGCCGCCATGCCCCGCAGCCCGCTTCACCTCAATCAAACGAACGTTCGACCTCTATTCGTTTTGTTTTCTTCAATTTCCACGAGTTACCAGCCTGCCTCGCGCGAAGCGCCGGGGTCACGAACCACTAGCTACGACCTATCCCTTTTCTTTTCATACGCTTCCGCACTCTTTTGCGCAACGGAGCCATCGCAATTCCTTTCTCATCAATCACTTCCGCACTCTTTCCCATGCAACGGACGGTGTGTCTCTGGCAGCAATCCGTTCTCTTCAGTTTTCCGTAGGTTCTTCCAAGTTACGTATAACTTAAGTTCTTTCCTTTCACACTCTTCCGAAAACTGCCGGGGTGGGTGGGGCATTCTTCCCAAAACGGAACCACGTCCCCCACTACCCGCGGTTGCATTTTTCCCCAGCCCGCCCAACAATCAAGTGGTTGCTCAGACTGTGCTCCCTGGATTGCAAGTCAGAGCGAGTTTCGACTTTCGTATTTCGAGTTTGGTTTTTTTGAGGTTTCAAAATGCCTGAAGCCGTGATTGTTTCTTC
>JAWOLO010000162.1:0-5343 GCA_033853375.1 Terriglobia bacterium | reverse complement strand
GGGCTGAGAGCTCTCGCAGCGGGGAAAAGCTATGTCATCTCAGGACTGGGAAATTATCTAGGAGCGCATGGCGAGCGCCTGGTTCCACGCCGCTTTGTGACGCGCACTGCTGCGCGCATGTTCAGACCCGGAAAAAGAGTAAAGGTGGATGGGACCAGAGGCTCAACACGGGTTGTCACCAACTGAGCGGAAATTTGGTCACCCAGGTCGGAGGCAGGATGATCATGGCCCCCGCCGACAGCCTCTGAGCTTCTCTGGATAGGATGCTCTTCCGTCTCAACCTAACCCGTTGTAATAAAAAGACTTCCAGGCATCTTCAGCAGGCTAATTGGCACGGGGAACTTATACGTCCCGCTACGGGAATGTAAATACAGAGCCGGACAGAACGTCTTACCAGGAGAGATGAGCATCGCGGACCAAGAAAGAGACGACGTGCTGCTCCGGCGCGCTGGCAAAGGCGATGAGGAGGCTTTTACGCTCCTCTATCGGCGCCATCAGGCAGCACTGTATCGCTTTGCCCTACGCATGACCGGGAACACCTGGGCGGCCGAGGAAATTGTGCAGGACGTGTTCATGACGCTGATGCGAGACCCGAAGAAGTTCGACGCCGCGCGCGGCACCTTGGGTGGCTTCCTTTATGGGGTGACTCGCAACCGCGTGCTGAAGCACCTTGAACGTCTCCCGAAGGAAGTCCCCCTTGAGGAAAAGAACGGAGACGGCGCGGGCTTGTGGGTCGTTTTGCAAGAAACTTCTACGCCGGCGACTCAGGCGGAAAAACGCGAGCGCGCCGAATACGTTTGGGCGGCGGTCCTGGATTTGCCTGCGGAGTTTCGGGAAGCGGTGGTTCTTTGCGAACTCGAGGAGCGGAGCTACGAAGAAGCGGCGGGAATGATTGGTTGTCCCATCGGCACGATTCGTTCTCGGTTGCACCGCGGGCGGGCTTTGCTGACGGCTCGCCTCGAAATGCTGCGGGGCTCTCCCAGGCGCGCAAACGCGGCCAACGTAAACAGTCTCGAAAGCAAGAAGGAAGTGCGTAATGACGTGCGATGAATTTGAAGTGATCGGATTAGGCGCGGAGCGGGACGATTCGTTGACAGAAGTTCAGCGCGCCGCGGCTGCAGAGCATGCAGGTTCCTGTGCGCGCTGCGCGGCGCTACGGAATTCCTGGGAGGCTGCACGGCAGGAACTGCGCTCTCTTGCTCAACTGACGGCTGCGCCCGAAGCCCCGGCGCGGGTGGAAATGCGTCTTCGGCAGCAGTTCCGCACGCAGTATCACACGCCAAAGATACGGCGTACGGTGGTCCTGGCTGCCTGGGGCTTGGCGGTGGCTGCCGTTTTGATTGGGGCAGTGAGTTGGGTTAAGTGGCGCAACGATGAAAGCCGGAATGTCGCGCATAATTCGAACACACCCGTTTCGAATCAAAGTTCGCCGGATCAAAATGCCGCTCTCAATTCCGAAGCTCTCGTAGCCGACAATGAATTGAACGATTTCACATTACTGCCGGGAGCCTTGCCGACGGACACCGACGACGCCACGATTCTCCGTGTTCGCTTGCAGCGCGGGACGCTTGGCGCCCTTGGCTTGCCCGTGAATGAAGACCGCGCCAGCGAATGGATTCAAGTGGATTTGCTCGTCGGGAACGACGGATTGCCGGAAGCTGTCCGGCTGCTTCAGTAGGAATGGATTTGAAGCTCGGGAGAGAAGAGGAGAAGAGAGTATGAATCGCAAATTGATCGTGACCGTGTCCGTCGTGAGCGTGTTTGCGCTCTGCGCTGGGATCGCCGGAGCCCAGCAAGCGCCTCCTCCACCTCCGCCACACGCAGTAATGATCATGCAGGCGGGACCCGAAGGCGAATTTGTGCCGCCCCCCTTCGGCGAACGCATGGAGCTGCTTGGCTTCGGAGGCATGCACGGCGGAAAAGTGGTTACCGGCGCACCGTTCAGCGCCGTAGCTGTTTCCGAAACTACGCAAACCCTCTCCGATGGAAATCACATCACGCGAAAGACGCAGAGCAATATTTTTCGTGACAGCCAAGGGCGTGTTCGTAGAGAGATTACGCTCACAGGCTTTGGTCCGCTGGCGGCCTCTAAACAACCGAAGTCCTTCGTGGTCATTAATGATCCGGTCGCAGGCGTCACCTACCTGCTTCATCCCGACCAGAAAACCGCCGAGAAAATGGGAAAGCCCTTCGCCAGAATGGGAGGGGCGATGCGGGAAGAGATGCGGAATAAGATGAGTTCCCGGGAGCAACGAGAAATGGCCAACGGCAATTTGAAACAGGAAGACCTCGGGACGCAAACCATCGCGGGAGTGACCGCCCAAGGAACGCGTATCACCCGCATCATTCCTGCGGGACAAATTGGAAATGAAAAGCCGATTACTATCGTCCACGAACGGTGGTATTCCAACGACCTGCAAACCGTCGTGATGAGCAAGCGCAGCGATCCGTGGTCTGGTGAAACGACTTATACGCTTACCAATATTCAGCGCTCCGAGCCGGAAGCCTCGCTCTTCGCCGTGCCGTCGGACTACACCGTCACCCAAGGCCATCCGAGACCACGAGGCAGAATGCGCCGCCAGCAGGCGCCACCGCCAGCGGACAACTGATTCCTGTTGAGATGCTTTCTCGAGACGGTTTTCAGTAAGCACGAACTTCTCTCCTGAAGACGGCTCGCCCTTTTCGCGGCAACCCCCATCGCTGCGGAAAGGGCGCCGCCGTTTTTAGACGTGGGGTCCCTGTGGCGCCAAAGCGCGGTCGAGCAGTTCGACGACGTGGAGCACATTCTGGTTCGTGTGATGAAGCTCGACGCCGGCGCGAAGCTGCAGGATGCACCCTGGGTTGGCGGTGACGATGGTTTGTGCGCCGGTAGCCTGCACATGGCGCATTTTTTCAGCGAGTAATTGCAGCGACGTTTCCGTCTGCGTAATGTTGTAGGTTCCCGCCGATCCGCAACAAATCTCCGAGTACGGCAATTCCACAAAATCGAGATGAGGAATCGCGCGCAGCAAGGCACGCGGAGCCTGCCGGATCTTCTGCCCGTGCAGTAAGTGGCAGGAATCCTGATACGTAACGCGATGGCGCAAGGGATAGAGTTTGGCGGTGAGCCCTAGCTCCGCGAGAAACTCGGTGACGTCGCGCATTTTCGCCACGAAAGTCCGGGCCTGCGCGTATTCGGGTTCGTCCGCGGAGAAGAGATGATCGTATTCCTTGAGCGTCGAGCCACAGCCTGCCGCATTGGTGATAATCGCGTCGAAATCTTCAAGACGGAACGCAGCAAGATTTTTTCTCGCGAGTTCACGCGCGGCTTCGCGGAATCCCGCATGCGCGGAAAGCGCGCCGCAGCAAACTTGCTCCGGGGACACGACCACTTCGCAGCCATTGGCGGTGAGCACGCGAATCGTGGCTTCTTGCAGTTCAGAAAAAGTGACATTGGCGATACAGCCGGCGAAAAAAGCGACGCGCGCCCGGCGCGGCCCCACTGCGGCAAACGTTGACCCGATGCGCCTGAAGAAGAAATCATCATCGATGCGGGGGAGAAGGCGGTCGCGTTCGGCAAGGCCAAGGAGCTTGAGGATACCGATGCCGCGCGCGATGGCCTGCAGACCGGAACGTTGGTAGATACGGAAAAGACGTGCGGCGTCTTCGATGAAATGCTGGGCGGAGAAAAACTCCTGGAAAAAGAAGTCGCGCGTAGCACGAGCAATCCAGGAGCGCTCGTAACCTCGTTCGATCCGAGCGCGGGCATGCTCCACCAGTTTTCCGTATTCCACGCCGGAAGGGCAGGCGGTTTCGCAAGCGCGACAGTCGAGGCATTTGTCGATGTGGTCGACAAACGAATCGCTGAGCCGCGCTCCCGGCTGCGCCGGGCCGGTGAGCTCCCCTTGGAAAACATGGAACATCTGCTGGATGCGGCCACGCGGTGAATCCGCTTCGAGATTCCAAAGACGGTACGTGGGGCAGGCGTTGAGGCACAGGCCGCAATGGATGCAGCGCGCGTAGTCCTCGTAGACCGGGGACGGACCGGGGATGGGGTTTGCCGCCATAACGTCCCTCGCCGAAGCAGAATGATTCTACGGATTGGCAGGTTAACAGTCGACGGTTTACGGTTGACAGTAGGAGCAAAGAATCCGGGGCACAACGAGGGTGACTCATGATTCGTGACTCGTGACTGGCGGAAAGGCGAGGAATCCCCGCACAGGCCTGCAGCCGATGCAGGGAACCAAGGTAGGTGAAAATGAAGAGCGAGTACTGGCAGAGATTCGTTCCGAATTGGGAAGAATGTACGCCCACTCCGGCAGTTTTCGTAAGAATGGCAAATAAAGGACTTAAGTCGTGGCAATATACCTCTCTGGTGGTATGACCATTGACTGAGATACCTTGGTCGGTTGGGGGAGAGATCTTTCGACTCGCTGCGCTCGCTCAGGACAACTATCCTTGTCGGATAGTCGACTTGGAAGAACCTACGGAAAATGGAGGAAGTGGCGAGTGACGAGTGGCGAGCGGCGAGCGACAAGGCCGAAGAGGAGGCATACCCTCCGTTGGATGGGAAAGAGTGCGGAAGTGATTGATGAGAAAGGAGTTGCGAAGAGTCCGTTGCGCAAAAGAGTGCGCATCTTATTGGAAGCAAAGGAGATAAAGGAAGTGGAAGAGGTAAAGGACAGGACCGGAGGGAGTGAACGCGCTGTTGGGGCTGGCGGCGACAAACCATCAACTATTATGGAATTACGATTTTGTCAATACCCGAATAAGTGACTGAGGGGAAAGCGGTTAGGGATGAGCGCAATGGGTGAAAAATGTTCCGCGGCGAAAGTGGAAGATAAGTTGAGTGGGATCTGCGGGATAGGGAGGACCAAAGGGAAGTCAAAACCCGCACCCTTTGAAAACCACAAAGGGATGCTGCACCCGAATCTTTCCGGCGGCTCGCTCTATGCCCCACCCTCTATGACGTTGCCGGCTCTGTCAAGGGACACGTACAGTTTGCGATCCGCGGGGGGATCGTTTTTCTCTTCACCTATAAGAATCTTTTCTCTTTCCTTCATTTCGACCAAGGCTCGCAGTGTGAATCCAGCGGTGGATTCTGGTTCCACCAACCATCTATTCGGTCTCCCCGAGGGGCACCATGATTCGTTGTTCAGACGCCGCGATCGCTCGCGGGAGCAAGGCGCCCAATCAGCCTAGCGATGAACTTGCGTTCACCAGGGTGGGCCCCGGGCTGCCTTGCCTGCGAACCAGCTGGGCGTACGCTGCTCCACTACGCAGCATCCAGTACATACGCACAGCCAATTTCCGTGCGATGGCTACCTTGGCCACCGCGTGTCCTCGACGAAACTTCAATCGCTG
>JAWOLO010000161.1:0-12902 GCA_033853375.1 Terriglobia bacterium | reverse complement strand
ATCGGCGAATCTTTCAAGATAGCCCGCGCGATGGCAATCCGCTGGCGCTGTCCGCCGCTGAGCCGCGTTCCGCGCTCTCCGATGACAGTATTGTAGCCGTTTGGCAGGGCTAGAATGAAATCCTCGGCCAGCGCGGCTTGCGCGGCGGCAATGACCTTTTCCTTGGGAACGTCAGCAAGCCCGTAGCAGATGTTGTTCCAAACCGTGTCGTGGAAAAGGATGTTTTCCTGCGTGACCATCGAGATTTGCGAACGCAATGAGCGCAGCGTGACGGAACGAACGTCCACTCCATCGATGCGAATCGCTCCGGAGCTCACCTCGTAAAATCTGGGAATTAGATTGACAAGAGTGGTTTTTCCGGCCCCACTCGAACCCACCAGCGCTATCACTTCACCCTTGGCAGCGCAAAAATCGATGCCGCACAAAACGGGCGCGGAATCATAAGAAAAACTGACGTTCTCAAACCGAATCTCACGCGAAAACGCCGGAAGAGGTATGGCGCCGGGAGCGTCCTGCTCTTCCTCAGCTAAATCAAGGAATTTGAAAACCTGAATCGTGGCTCCTTCGGCCTGCTGGAATTGTTGATAGACGGAGCCCATGCGCTTGACAGGCTCGTAAGATTTGAAGAGCGCCACGACAAACGCGAAGAACATGCCCAAAGTCATTTGCTTCACGAGAATTTTGTCGCGGGCGTAAAGCAAGAGGAGGGAGATCACCACCGGCTGAAGGAGGTCCATGAGCGGAGAACTTGCCACGTAAGCGCGAACCCAACGCATGGTTTCACGAAGCAGCCGTTGCGCCGCGGCACGGAACTTTCGTATCTCAAACTCTTCCATGCCAAACGCTTTGACCACGCGGTTTCCGCTCACGGTTTCCTGGAGAATTTGACTGAGTTCACCAAGGCGCGTTTGGCTGTCCTGCACCGAACGGCGGATCTTCTTTCCCAACTTTCCTACCGGCCACAGCACCAGTGGGAGAAACACCGCCGAGCCCAGCGCCATGGCCCAATCCAGACGAAGGAGCACTGCAATGAATACGATCAGGGAGAAGCTCTGACGGAAGAGGTCGGCAAGGTATTCTGAAACCGCCAGGCGCGAGCGCTCTACATCGTTGATCACAACGGACATCAAGCGTCCCGCTGGCTGGTGCTGGAAGAACCCGATGGGCTGACGGATGAGCTTGGCGTAAATCTCATTGCGCAAGTCGGTCACCGCGTGGTGCCCCACGGACTGAATGAGTCCATTGCCAAAAAACTCCGCAATGGCTTTCACTACAAATACGACCAGCAGCGAAATGGAGACGACGGCCCAAACGTGATGAATCCTCGGGGGAAAGAAATGGTTCAGATAAACAGTTCTGTGAATGACGGGGATCGTGAAAAGAGGAAGCGATGAGTCGCTAATGGCAGGATTCAGTACGCGATCGATTATTGGGACGATCAAGAAAACGATGAGGCCCTCTGCCAGCGCCACCACCGCAAGAAAGATCACACCCAAAACCACCCGGACAAGATACGGGCGGACATAACTTAGCAGGCGTTTTAATTGTGGCGATAACAACACTTTGCCCCGCTAACTCTTGATTCAGACCCTTGTTACGCTATTCGCCGTGTTGCGGCATGTCAAGTTTACCGAGCTGAGAGCTTGTGCAACGTTGAACATTACACGCAGGCTACTTCTCGATGTCGCGGTGCACGACCTTCGCTGAATAGCCGCGCTTCGCCAGCGCCTTTTGCATCGATTCCGCCAGCATCACCGAGCGATGCTTTCCACCGGTGCAGCCGAAAGCAATGGTCAGATAGCTCTTGCCCTCCTGGATGTAGTGCGGAATCAAATAAGTCAGCAGGCTCTCGATGCGGCGCAAGAATTCGCCGGTTTGCGGAAAGGAGCGGATGTATTGACGGACTTTTGGATCCGTGCCGTCGTATGGGCGCAAGCGCGGAACAAAATGGGGGTTGGGCAGAAAGCGCACGTCAAAGACCAGGTCCGCATCGGAAGGCACGCCGTAGCGATAGCCGAAGCTGACGACCGATACGAGCAGCGGGCGCGTGTCGGGATTCTTGAACCGTGTGGTAACGAAATGACGGAGTTCGTGCACATTGAATTGCGTGGAATCAATGACCACGTCGGCGAGTTTGCGGATCGGCTCCATCAGTGCGCGCTCGTGGCTTAAACTTTCCCGAACCGAATAATTCTTTCCGAGCGGATGGGGGCGCCGCGTCTCACTGTAGCGTCTGAGCAATGCGTCTTCGCTCGCCTCGATGAAAACCAGCGTAATTGGATGATCTTTCTTGAGATGCTTGAGCAGCTCGGGTAGCTTCTCGAGCTGCAAGCCCTCGCGCGCATCAACAAGCAGCGCAGCTCGCGCAAAGTCACCTTCGCCCGCGGCGTGAAGTTCGGCAAAGATGGGGATGAGATCCACCGGCAGGTTGTCCACGCAATAGAACCCCATGTCCTCAAAAGCGCGGAGCACCGTGCTTTTGCCGGAACCGGACAATCCAGTGAGGATGACGAGTTGACGCGTGCCCCGTCGGGTTCGGGTGGGCGGCTTCACGGGCGAGCGGCTCAGCTCTTTACACGGCGCTGATGAGTGCTGGGAATGCGCATGTCCTCGCGGTATTTCGCCACCGTTCGGCGCGTGACGTGGATGCCGGCATCATCCAGTTTTTTGGCGATTTGCTCGTCGGTAAGCGGCTTCGCGGAGTCCTCTTCCTCGATCATTTTCTTGACCAGGCGCTTCAGCGTCAGCAGGGACATGCCGCTGCCTTCGGGGCCGTTCACCGATTCACTGAAGAAGGACCGTAGCTCCAGGACACCTTGCGGCGTGTGCGCGTATTTGCTGGCCACGGCGCGGCTTACCGTGGACGGGTGTACGCCGACTTCTTCCGCCACTTCCTTGATCATCATCGGCTTGAGCGCGTCGGGGCCTTGATCCAGAAATTCACCTTGGCGCGCAATGATGGACTGGCAGACGCGCAGGATGGTGTGCTTCCGCTGCTCAATATTTTTCATCAATTGCACGGCCGCGGTGAAGCGCTCTTTGACGTAGTTGCGAACGTCGCGGTCCGCGGCATCTTTCACGAGCAGGCGTCGATACGTAGGGCTCAAGCGCAATTGCGGCATATCGTCTTCGTTGAGGTATGCTTGCCATTGCCCGTCGACTTTGCGGAAATAGACGTCCGGCTCGACCAAGCGCGGTTCGGTCTTGTTGTAGCGAAGGCCGGGCCGCGGATCGAGCTTTTTGATCACGTCGATGGCGCGCTTCACGACTTCCACCGGGCGGTTCAAGGCGCGCGCAATTTCTTTCAGCTGATTCGATTGAACCTGCTTGAGATGCTCGGAAACGATTTGTTGCGCCAGCGCATTCTGCGGGTCGAACGCCTTCAGTTGCAGCAGCAGGCATTCGCGCAAGTCGCGTGAGCCTACGCCGATGGGATCGAATTCCTGAATCACCGCTACCGCGTCTTCCAAATCGTCCTGGCAGTATTTGCCGTTCTCGGTGAGCTCTTCCGGAGAAGCCGTCAGATAGCCGTTCTCGTCCAGGTTGCCGATGATATTTTCCGCCACCTGACGCACCGAGTCAGAACAGATCGTCACACTCAATTGCCACTGAAGATGATCGGTCAACCCGGTGGGAGAAGAGAGGAACTTTTCGAAGGAAGGTCTTTCGGAAACCTCGCGTTCTTGCGACTGGCCCCCGTCGCCGCCCGTATCGAGGTATTGGTTGAAGAAAGTGCCGACATCAAACTCATCGAAAGGATTCGGCTCCGGCTTTTCGGGGACTTTTTCGGTTTCTTCCTTCAGAAAATTCTCGTCGCTGTAATTGTCGGCTTGCGTGGGTTCCTCGCTCTGTTCTTCGAGCACCGGGTTCGCGATCATCTCTTGGTTGATCATTTCCTTCAGCTCAAGCCGGTTTAGGGCGAGCACGCTGACCATCTGGACGAGGCCTGGCGTCAGAATCTGCTTCTGCGTTACCTTGAGGTTGAGTTTGAGTCCCTGCCAAGCCATCTATGCGCTCGTCTCTTTGTCCTTGAAATCAGTTAAGCTGGAAATGATCGCCGAGATAGACACGCCGGACTTCCGCGTCGGCGCTCAATTCTTCGGGGCGGCCCTTCCGGAATATTTTCCCACTTTTCAGGATGTATGCGTGATCCGTTACGCTAAGAGTTTCCCGGACGTTATGATCGGTAATCAGCACGCCAATCCCTGACTTGGCCAAATCCCGGATAATTTCCTGGAGATCCTTCACGGTTAGAGGGTCAATCCCCGAAAAAGGTTCATCGAGAAGGATAAAGGAGGGCTGCAGCGTGAGGGAACGGGCAATTTCCAGCCGGCGGCGTTCTCCGCCGGAAAGTGTGTAAGCTTTACTCGTTCTGACCGTTTCCAGCCCCATCTGCACCAACAACTCCTCCAAGCGATCGCGCTGCTGCTCCGGCGTAAGAGGCAGTGTCTCCAGCACCGCGAGCAGATTTTCTTCGCTAGTAAGTTGTCGAAAGACCGAGGGTTCCTGAGGAAGATAGCTGATGCCACTTCGGGCCCGAAGATACATGGGCAAGTCAGTGATTTCGTCGCCGTTCAGCAGTACGCGGCCGGAGTCCGGCCGGGCTAGACCGACGAGAATATAGAACGTTGTCGTCTTTCCTGCGCCATTCGGGCCGAGCAGCCCGACGACTTCACCCTGACCGATCTCCAGTTCTACGTCGTCAACGACTTTGCGGCCACGGTAAGACTTGCTTAACTCGAGGGCCTGGAGCTTCAGCATACCTCGTCATTTCTCGACTCGGTGCTTCGTCAACGTCCGCGAACCTTTTTCTGAGTCCACGATGATCGTATCATCCGCTAAAAAGAAGGTCAATTGACGGCCTGTAGTGGTCCCTTCAGTAGCGTCAAAAATCGTGGGATTTCCGCCTGTCATGACAAATTTTCCGTCCGCGGCAGAGTACTCTCCTCGGTCTGCCGTCGCTCTTCGGGCTCCCTGCTCCACAATCACCCCACCGGTAGCGATGGCGCGGCTGATCTGTTGCGCACCTGCTGGGGCAATGGCTGAAGAAGCTGGAGTTCCGGCAGCGGCTATGGCGCCTTTTTCGCTGTGCGTGAAATACAGATCCATTTGCGGTGCTCGAATTTGTTGCTCGGCTGATTGTGCCACGACGTTCTTTTCCAAGTGTGCGCGGTTCTGCGTTTCATCATAAGTCAGCGTTCCGGCAGTAATGTGCCAGAGCTTCACCTTGCTGGGTGCTCGCTGCTGGACAGACAACGTTCGAGCGGGTGTTACTCCCGGTCCCGGGCTCTGCGGAAATACGGCGCGAACATTTCCCGAAGCATTCAGGATTTTGGTTTCGCGCAGCAGTTCAATCGAGTCCGCTTCCATTACCGAATCGCCCTGCCACAGCCGAGCATGTCCCGTGTAGAGTGCCCTGCCTGTCTTGGAGTTCGCGCGCAGTGTTTCGGATGAAATGTTTGCGGGGACTGCGGCAAGTTGCAAGGCGTTTCCTTTCGCTGCAAAATCGGTCGACCGCACGCCCCCGTCGGCACGGATTTCTCCTGAGCTTTGCACAAAAGTGATGCGCGGCGCCCGCGTTTCCGTCGTCGCGTCCCGCACGACCGCATTCCCCGTCAGTGTGACTGTTTGCGCGGACCGAACGAACACAACGAGATCCGCTTGGCCACTGCGATCGCCCTCTTTGAGTTTTACGCCTCCCTGCAATTCCATTTGGGACCAGCCGGCGCCCTCCAGCAACTGCACATTTCCGTTTTGGGCGGTCGCCGTCTGCATGAGCTTGCCCGGCAACGCTCGCTCTGTCACAACATTTCCTGAAGCAACAAGCTGATTCGCTTTGCCGTCAACGCCGAACTTCAGCTCCAGCTTGTCCGCGGCCAGTTTCGTTTGCGCTGAGCCCGCTCCTCCAGGAGAAGATGACGCAGCCAATTCTGGAATTGGGTCTGTCCACCCGAGCGTGCCTCTCGCTAGCGTTTCCGCTCGTTCTGGAGCACTTCTCTCACCTTTCTTGCGCTCGGCAAATTGCACAAGCAGTGCGCTGGTTTGCAAGGTTCTGGATTCGCCTGTTTTCTCCATTCTAGAATTTAAGAACACGTTTCCTTTTAGAGTCAGGTCCTTCGGCTGATTCACTTTCGGCCACAGGTCCAAAAAGGCGTTGTCAGCGGCGAACTCATCCGCGTCTTTTCCACTCTGCTGGGAACCCTTGACACGGCCTACGGCCTCAATTTTGTTTAGCCATCCCTCCGGGGTGAAATTCGCCGTTAGAGTTTCCCCGCTCAAACGCGTCGCCTTATCTCTTCCTCGAGATTCCGCCTCGGGGTTTTTCCCTTGAGCCCCCGCCGTGGCCACCAGTTTCTCCGCGTGGAAAGCTTTGTCGAGGGACAAAGTTAGTTCCCCAGCTTCAAGTCGCGCCGAGGCCGTTTGTGCCTCTACCCCTCCTCGAAGATGCATAACCCGGGAGTCGCGCTCGAAATCCGCGCTCTTCGCGGTCACACGAACGGGCTCGCCGACAGCCATCCCGAAGTTCTTGCCTCTGGGTGCGACATTGGCGGGGGTCAGCAGGAAATTGACGTCTCGCAACAGCCGCACCGCCCCTTCTTCCGAACGATATTCCACGCCAACGGCTTGGCCTTGTCCGTTGGGGAAAACGAACTTGACCGGCTGATCGGATTGGGCGATTCCTGTCGCGCGGTTGAACGTCACGCCTTGCGTCTCCACGTGAACAATTTGTGCAGGCTTTCCGTCGTCTTCTTGAGCCCGCTGCGCGTCCTCGGCGCTCTGTAGATTGAGTTCGACTTCGCCGCTGCAAACGATGCTCCCGCCTTCTTTCTCGTACTGGCAACTTTTCGTGTGGATCGTGTCGTGGCGCGTTCCCGTATTTCCGAAAATGGTGATGGTGACGTCTTCCATCAAGCTCGCAGGCTTGTCCTTAAAGTCTGTAGCTTTCAGCGCTTCCACCGTGAAAATCTTCTGGTTGCCCACCACCTTTGAAAAGGTCAGTCCGCTCGATAGCCGTGTAACGTCTTGCGGAGCCGGCGGTGGAGCCTTCTCTTTTTCTCGATGCGCCACCCACTTGCGGTGCAGATACACGCCCGCCGTAAGCATTGCCAATAAGCATGCCGTGGCCGCCGACCAGCGCGCGTATTTGGCCGCTTCATTTCTCTTCATGCTTTCAGTTAAGCAAAATTTTGGAGTGCTGTATACAAAGCCCGCTTTGCTAAGCGCGATTCCACGCTTGGCAGCTTGGCAGTGGGATGTGAGGTTTACGTTTTGCTGTTGGCCCTGGACGCCGACGCACCAACGGGGCGGTAACTGGAGCAGCGGCAATCGGGGTAGTTACACTTGGCCGGGCCGCTTCGTTTCTGTTGAAAGATTCCCGCATGGATGCTCTTGCCATGTCCACATTTGCAGAGCTTGATCGCAGTCTGGGCACGCTTCATAACATCGAGATTCCTTTCTATTAGTCGCGTAGCCGAGCCGGGAGCGGACAGCATTGTACTTCGAGCTGTACTCCGGCGTCGCGGCAAAATTTGAACAATAGTCCCGCGCTTGTGCAAAAGAGAGGCTATAAAGAAGGGAGTTAGCCGGTCGAGGATTATCCTGCGGATTCGGCAGTTGCTGTATTGGGCAGGATTCCGATGTTTGCGGCCGCCACGCTGTCGCGGTGCGTATTTTTCACCAGGTACATGGCTTCATCCGCGAGATGGAGCAACCCTTCCTTGGTGCGTGAATCCACAGGGTAGGAAGCCACACCGAGACTGGGCGTCAGGCGAATCTTCAGCCCTTCCTTTTCCAGCCACACGCTCTCGCGGATCAGTTTGTGCAAACGGCGCGCGACGTTGATCGCGTTTTCTTTGGACGTTTGCGGCAACAAGAGCACGAATTCGTCGCCACCGTAACGGAACGCAAAATCGATCAGCCGGCAGTGCGCCTTCAAGGCGTTTCCGATTTCGGCCAGGAGGCGGGAACCCACCAAGTGCCCGTGCGTATCATTCACCAGCTTGAAATGGTCCAGATCGATGAACACCAGCGAAAACTCGTAATTGTAGCGCTGCGAGCGGTAAATCTCTGTCTCCAGGATGAAACTCATGTGCCGCGCGTTGTAGAGCGAAGTGCAATCGTCCCGGATGGTCAGATCGTGAATCTTCTTCACGTGCCGCGCGTTCTCCAGCGCGATGGCGGCGAAATCGGAAAGAGCTTCCAGAAGCTTCAGGTCCCGCGGATCGAACCCACCGGGCCCGACGCAATTGATCAGCTCGATTACGCCCAGGCAGGTATCGCGGAAACGAACCGGCACAGCAACGATGGATTGCGTCTCGGTTTTGGTTTTTTCGTCTACTTTGGAGAAGAATCGCGTGTCCTTGGAAGTATCAGGGACGACAACCGTTTCCCCGTGCTGCGCCACCCAGCCCGCGATGCCCTGTCCGATCTTGATGCGCACATCTCTCAGCGCTTGCGAGGCTTTGCCGACAGCCAGCTCAAAATACAATTCCTGCTTTTCTTCATCCAACAAAAGCAGCGACCAGTTATCCGGACGCAGGAATTCGTCAATCTTCTCCATAATTGTCCGGAGCACTTGGTCGAGCTGTAGGGACGACGTAAGCGCCTTCCCCAATTCCTGGAAGACCGCTACTTCCCCTTTTTCGCGGTCGGACGACGCCGCAACATTGCGTCGCCGCTCTACAGCAGGAAACTGTTTTACCTCTTCCACGCCTCGCTACGCCTGCCCTTTGTGGTTTTGCAACCGACCGCCATTTTCGTGATCATGCACACTGCCGGGCGCCGGCCTGCAACCCTAAGCCGGCTCAAGTCCCAAAAAACGCAACTGAACCCCATCCCCGCCCCAAAAGCGACGAATCCTCCTCAGTATAGGCTCCTGTTAAAAAGAGACGCAATATGCTTGTGGTACAGGCGTTGCCATCTCGGCATCTTCTCGGGTCGATTGGGGACTATTTAGGACACTGGTTTGCTCAGGCACCCCAACTCATTCATTTGACAGTACCTTCTCGCACCCCTATATTCCGTCAAGGGCACGCGCGCTGTTCCCGCCGCACGCCCACTTTTGTTTTATGAAGGATAGGTCGTTTCGATGGCCAGAGGAAAATTCGGCGAACGTTTGAAGCGCGAGCGGGAACTCCGGGAAGTCTCCTTGGACGAGTTAAGTAAGGCTACGCGCATCAGCAACCGTTTCCTGCAAGCCCTGGAAAATGAAGACTGGGGAAAGCTCCCTGGCGGCGTCTTTGGCCACGGTTTTGTGCGCAGTATTGCGCGATATCTCGGTCTCTCCGAAGAATCGCTCTTGGGCGAATACGATCTTGCTCGCGCCGAAAAGCTGCCGCCCACGCCCGCCAAGCCGGAGGAGCCCATTCCCTCTTCCCCCAAGTGGATTCCATTCGCGGCCTTCCTGGGAGGCCTTCTTCTGCTCGCGTTGATTTTCTATTCGGCGAGGTACGGATGGCATCGCGTCTCCGCCTATCGCGCCGCGAAGCAAGCGGCGGCAGACATGGCTTCTTCCGCCAGCGTGCCTCTCGAACTCTCCCTTTCGTCTTCAGCGGCCACGCATGTTCGCGTCATCGCGGACGACAAAGTGGTTCTGGACTCTGAAGTCTACGCCGGAGAAAGTTTGCATTTCACCGCAAAACACCAGTTTGACGTCAGCGCAACGAACTCCGCCGCGGTGTTGCTGCAGTTGAACGGCCGGCCCATGGCGCCCCTCGGTTCGCCGGGAACCTTCGGTAGAATGGTATACAGCCACAAGGATTTAAGGCAGACAACCAGTGGAGACTCTAAGCCCTGAAGTCGTAGAAGATCTTCGGCATGGCCGCGCCACGCGTGAGCGAAAACTTGCCGTTTGCGCGGGTGGTGCGCACCTCCAACCCGCGGACCGCGCAGAGATCCTTGCCGTTCTTACCAATGACGCCGATGAAATGATCGCCACTCGCGCGAATGATGCGATCCTCTCCCTATCGCCCGAATCTTTCATTGAAGCCATCAAGCGAGAAAACGCCCTGCCGGCTCTATTTGCCTTTGCCGCGCGCCACCTGGCGGATCAGCCCGGCATCTCTGACGCCCTGGCTCAAAACAAAAATTGTGGCGTGGAGCATCTCCTCCACGCAGTGCGACATCTTTCTCCGAGCGCCGCCCAAGCCCTTGCAGAAGACCTCGATCGCGTCAGCTCCTCTCCCGCGCTTGCAGCGGCCCTTGAACAGTCCCCTTCCTTAACGCCCGAACAGAAAAACCATCTTCGCGAACTTCACGGGCCGGGCCATCCTATTGACGAAGCCGCGCTCGCGGAAGCTGCGGCCGCGGCGGAACCCGACGCGGCAAGGCGACAGACCCTGCTCCAGCGTATCGCAAAGATGACCGTCTCCCAGCGCGTGCAATATGCCATCAAAGGCGGTTCCGACGCGCGCCGCACGCTGATCCGTGATGCTAACAAGGTTGTCCAGCGCGCGGTTCTTCAATCCCCCCGCCTGACGGACCAGGAAGTGGAAGCCTTCGCTTCCATGTCCAGCCTCACCGATGAAATCCTCCGCCTCATTGCCGGCAACCGGGCGTTTCGCAAGAACTACGTCGTTGTGCGCAACTTGATCAATAACCCCAAAACGCCTCTGGACGTGACTTTGCACATGTTGCCCTTGCTAAACGCGCAGGACCTCAAGCGTCTCACTACCAACAAAAACATTCCCGAAACTCTGCGCACCACGGCGTTCAAGCTTCAGCGCACGCGCGCCGACCAGAAAAAATAATCAGTCTCTTTCCTGCAGAAGGAAGCCCTTATTGAATTTGGCTGTCGAACCAATCGTCATCCGCTTTCCTTGGCAGCCCTGGCCTCAACCGCGTCTTTCAGCCTAGAATCGAAAAGAAATCAGGAGGTCCTTCCATGTACTTCACTCGACAGTTTCGCCCCGCCACTTTCTTTCTAATCTCGTCGCTGATTTTTCTGTCCGCTATGGTATTCAGCCTGGTCCCCGTGAGGACCGCAAAGGGAGACGAACAGAAATCCCCCGACCCTTGGCCTAACTCGCAAACTATGCAGCCCGCCCAGCTTGCCAAAATGCTGACGGACAAAAGTTCGTCTCTGCCGGCAGTGCTCTTTGTTGGATTTCGTTCGCTCTACGTTGGCGGGCATGTGCCGGACGCTTCTTTCCACGGCACTGCTTCCACCGAACAGGGAATTGCGGAGTTGAAATCCTGGGCGGCCACACTTCCCCGCTCCACCGATCTCGTGATCTATTGCGGCTGCTGTCCGTTTGATAAGTGCCCCAATATCCGCCCGGCTTACAACGCGCTGAGCAGCATGGGCTTCAAGAAACTTCGTGTCCTGGTCATCCCAACAAGCTTCGCCGTCGACTGGGCCGACAAGGGCTACCCCATGCAGAAAGGCATGTAGGTAGGTTGCATTTCGCTGCGAATGCGAAGCAGTATGTTGCGCAGATTAAACCCCGAGCTTCGGATGCTGCAGCTGAAACCCCGTCGCTTCTTGATACGCCCGCGCAAACGCCAGTAATTGCGCTTCGCCGTACAACTTCCCCAGGAACGTCAAACTCGTCGGCGTTCCGGGTCCGCCCGCATTTTGAAAATCGCTGGGATCTTCCGACGGCGGCTTCGGCGCATCTTCTCCACGCAATCCATTCGGCAAAATGACCGACGGATGGCCGGTTAGATTAGTGATCACGAGTTGCGGGCCGCCGCTTGTCGGAGCCACGATCACATCCACATTGTCAAATACCTTCACCATCGCTTCCATCAGCAACTTTCGAGCGCGGGCCGCCTGGATGTACTCCACCGCCGGAATGAACCGTGCCGCGCGAAACGTGTTTGGCCAATCGTAATCCTTCTGCGAGGTCAGCAGCTTATCCCTTCCCGTGCGTGTCAGGTCATCAAACGCGGCTGCCGCCTCTGCCGTCAGCATCACCGTGATCGCGCTGTACGGAAACTTAGGCAGCTCCACGGAAATCAAGTTCACACCCATTTCTCGCAATTTCGCGAGCGCCGCATCATTGTATTTTCGGTCGTACTCGGCTCGCGCCCGCGCGAATTCCTGCCTTTTCTTTTGTTCTTCGCGTTTCTTCTGCTCCTCGGGCGTTTTCGCCGGTTCTTCTTCTTCTTCTCGAGGCGGTTCGGGTTTGTGCTCGAAATCCGCTTTCAGATATCCGACGCGCAATTTCCGCCAGTCCAGATTCGCATCCCAGTTAAAAGCCGCCGGCTGTACGCTCCAATCCTTCCCGTCTCGCCCGTAAATCGCGTCCAGCACCAGCGCGCAGTCCTCAACCGTCCGGCAAATCGGCCCCAGCTTGTCCATGCTCCAGGAAAGCGCCATCGCACCGGTTCGCGGCACCAGTCCGAACGTTGGTCGCAATCCAGTGCACCCGCATCGCGTCGAAGGCGATGAAATCGAGCCCAGCGTCTCCGAGCCGATGCTGAACGCCACGCATCCCGCCGCGGTGGCCGAGGCCGGCCCCGCCGACGATCCACTCGATCCCTGCTTCGTGTTCCACGGGTTCCGCGTTACTCCTCCGAACCACACGTCGCCTTGCGCCAGCGCACCAAGCGTCAATTTCGCCACCAGCACCGCGCCCGCGTCATCCAAGCGCTTCACCACCGTCGCGTCTTCATCAATCATCTGATTCTCAAATCCGCCAGCGCCCCACGTCGTGCGATAGCCCTTGGTCGCCAGTAAGTCTTTCGCGCCCCATGGCAGCCCGTGCAGCGGCCCCCGATATTTTCCCGCCGCAATTTCTGCGTCGGCTTTCTTCGCTTGCGCCAGCGCGCGCTCTTCTGTCAACGTCGCCACAAACTTCAGCGTCGGGTCGTACTTCTTCAGCCTCTCTAAATACATTTGCGTCAATGCCAGCGACGAAACTTTCTTCGTTCTAATTAGCTCCGCCAGCTCTCGCACG
>JAWOLO010000160.1:0-4006 GCA_033853375.1 Terriglobia bacterium | reverse complement strand
GTTCCTCGAGCCCAAAGGGCGATGGGTAGTTCAATCCCCTAAATAGCTTGACGCAAAACGGCAAGCGGATAGGAGGGTAACGCCTGGAATAAAGAGAGAAGTCAGATTACTAGCGCAAAATTTCAAGAAAGTTAAAGCGCCTGGCGGGTCACTAACGAGCTGCCAGGCGCTTTATCGTTTGGCCGCCTGATTTCCGGCTGGCAAGGCGCGATCAAAAAGTTCGCTGCAGGACCTTAGTCCATTTACGCTGCAGGGGGCACTTTTCTGGCGACCAACATCAAGCATTCGCCGAAGAGCAGGGAAAAGGAATGCAGTGCTGCGCGAATCTCCTTGTTACGTTCCCTTTGAGCAAGGTCCTTTTCTTTTCGGAAGGCCAGCAAAGTGTAAAACCAAATCCACGGCACGTAGATGGAATAGAGGAAGCTTACGGGCTTGACATGCGTGTGGCGCGCTTCACTGAGCCGAAAGCCCGAAACATGCAGCTCGTAGCGCAATTCGGAAAATGTTGCCAGGCCAATGTGGTGTAGCGGATGCCGGGCGGCCTCATTCAGCGGCCGAGCGTCGCGGCCAAAAAAGCCGCTGCCGAAGAAGCGCACGCGCGACCGCAGCGCTGTAATATTTGGCGTGGTCAGCACCAGCACGCCCCCTGGTTTGAGAATCCGGTTGACCTCGCGCAAAAACGAATAATGATTCTCGAGGTGCTCGATGCCTTCGGTGGAAATCACCGCGTTGAAGCTCTCGTTCGCCCAGGGAAGCGGAGCGTCAAGATTCACTCTTTCGAACGCCGGCCCCAAATGGGCGGCGGCTGCGAGGTCGATATCCGCGCCAACGGCGTCAAACCCCTGTTCTCTAAGGGCGCGCGCCAGCGCCGCGGAACCTCCGCATGGAGCGTCCAAGACGCGCGCGCCGGACGGCAAGCCCAGGGCAGGAAGATATTGCAGGACAGCACGCTGAACGACGGTGAGTTCCGATGAGTTCATGATAGGTGCCATTTTCGGAGGACGTCTTCATAAACCTCCAGGGTTCGCTCGACCATGCGTTCCGCCGAAAACCTTGCCATCACCTCGCGCCGGCCTGCTTCTCCGAGTCTCTTTCTAAGGCCCTCGTCCGAGAGCAGTCGCAGCATTGCGGCGGCAAACTGCCGGCCATCCGGCGCGACGACAAGTGCTGTTCGTTCGTGATCGACTACCTCGGCCAGCGCTCCTCGTTTCGTCGAGATGGAGGGCAGGCTTGTCGCCATAGCCGCTTGCAAGGCCGTTCCAAGGCCTTCGAATTCCGAGGGAAACACGAAGGCGTCGAGCGCATCGTAAACCTCGTTTACATTACTGACAAATCCCGGAAACAGCACGGCTTCCGATTGTCCGAGTTGTTTGGCGAGAGCCATCAATTCCCCTCGACACTGACCGTCGCCGGCGAGCAGGAGCCGCACCTCGGGATGCAACTTTCTCACGGTGGGGAGCGCTTCGATTAAGTGCCGCTGGCCTTTCTCAGGAACGAAAACGCTAGCGCAACCGAACAAGAACTCATGATCCTTCACGCCCCAATGCTTACGAGCGAGGTTTCGCTGGCCACGTGAAGGCAACGGAAGCACTTCCACTCCTTCATTCACGATGGAAATTCGCTCTTCGCGGATTCCAGAATCGATCAGGCTTTGTGCCACATTCTGACTATTGGCGACAAAGCGCGCGACCGCTGCGTAGCGCACCCGCGAACCCCAGCCTTTTCGAAGCGGAAAGCCGATCCGGCGCGATAGAAGAAGCGGTAGTGTCTTGTGCGCACCGGCCAGCCATGCCGCCGTCAAGGCATGAGGCTCGTTGAGATGCACCAGCGCGAAACCATTCTGTTCCACCAATTTGCGGATCACACGGGCGGCCCAGGCTCGCAAGCCCAGCGGCGCAACCTGGTGCACTGGAATTGTTGCTTCCCTGCTGCGAATCGCCAGGGGCGAGCCGCGCGCGGCCACCAACTCGACTTCAACCTCGCGCTCACGTAAGCCGCGCAACGTAAGTAAGGCCTGGCTCTGGCCGCCGCGCCATTCACGCTCCAAGTCCGCATAGAGCACTTTCATGGAATTCTCGCTCGAAGGCGTCGTTGCGGTGCGTCGACCGCTGCCACGACTTCATGCATAACGGTGTCGCCCGCGCGCAAGGCTCGGCGGTGCTGTGTTCCTCATTCGATCTAATCAGACGGGCGGAGAGAGGATGCATCTCGCTCCGGTACAGTCTGGAAACGGCGTTAGTATCTCACAAGGTCGGTCCGCGCAGCGGCTACGTGGAGAAGGCCAAAAATTGTGACGCCTGTTTCCGGCTACTTCTTCTGAAAGTTCACGCGAATGCGTGTGCCGCCAATGCGAAATTCACCGCCGTCCTGCAGCATGGCGGCGCGGACGCGTTCCTCGTCGTAGAACGTCCCGTTGGTGGAATCCATATCTTTGAGGTTGATATAGCTGTCCCGGACCTCCAGCAGGCAGTGGTGGCGCGAAATTTCCGGATCATTCAGGGCCACGTCGGCTCCTTTGCGGCCCAGGACGACACGCGGCTTAGTGAGCGTGTGACTCTTGCCCTGGGAAGGGCCGGAGAGGACGCTGAGAACAACGTTCTTACCGGCGGGGAGGCGCAATCCGGGA
The DNA here is from genome assembly GCA_033853375.1 of Terriglobia bacterium. Lineage (GTDB taxonomy): Bacteria > Acidobacteriota > Terriglobia > Acidiferrales > UBA7541 > Acidiferrum. The sequence continues at coordinate 1,380 of JAWOLO010000160.1, read as the reverse complement.
TCGGGCGGAGGCAGATTCAAATTCGAACTGGTTGCCGTGGCGCGCGCGAAAGAAGGAAGGGGAGACATTACCACGGTGGCATCGATGCGCCGCTTAATCTCGATGATGGTTGTTTTTCCGCACTTTGAGCACTTGAACTGTACCTTGGAATGCCCGCCGAATTCCGCATCTTTCAGCACATGTTTGGTTCCGCAATGAATACAGGCGGTCTGCATTGCTTCAAAGTAGCACCATCGCGACTATTTTTGTGGCTGTCGCGCCACTCGCGAGCGCAACAGTAAATCCGGATGGATGGACCGGCGCGCAGGTTCTGAGCCCTATGGGGGCCAGGTCTTGTGCTAGGATTGGGATTTCGAAGCCATTCAGGAGAATTGGTGTGCCGGAACATATTTCACGCAAAGAACTGAAGCAGGACAAGATCAAGGAAACCATCGAGCACGGCGCCGAAGCCGTGATCTCTCACGGCCAGTTTGCCGGCATCGTCACAGTGGTCATCCTAGCTGTCACGGTGGGTTATTTCGGCTGGCATTTCTACATCGATCGCCAGACCGTACAGGCCTCCACCTCGTTCGATGAAGCTGTGAAAGCCTATCAGGGCCTCATTGGGACGGCTCCCGACCCAGTGCAGCCGAATGAACCTGTATATGCCGACGAAAGCGCGCGCGCTCAGGATGCCTTCACGAAATTCAGGGCTACGGCCGACAAGTATCCGTCCACAAATCCCGGCAAGCTCGCGAGGTACTACGCCGCGCTCTGTCTCGAGGATCTCGAGCGTCAGAACCAGGCGCTGGAAGAGCTCAAGAAGATCAGCAGCGGCAGCGACAAAGAACTCGCCGCGATGGCGCAGTATCAAATGGCTATCATTTATTCGCGCATGGGTAAGACGGATGAGGCCATCAAAGTTCTTCGCGCCCTTGCGCACAAGCCGAGTGTGATCGTGCCGCGTCCGCTGGTGCTACTGGAGCTGGCGCGCGCGCTTCGCACAAGCAATCCGACGGAAGCATCGAACATCTACCAGCAAGTCAAGAAAGAATTCCCGGATACGACTCTCGCTGACGAAGCCGACCGCGGGCTGGATTCCCTTTTGCCGAAGTCCTGATTTTGGCGAGCCCGTTCTCGCGGCATCTCCCGGACCGGGAAGGAGCGAACTATCGAACGTGTTCGCACTCTGGCTTCCTGGGCTATGCGCGCGGAGCAATCCCGCGGGCGCCGTTTTCCCGAGCCGGAGCACCCGTACCGGAGCATTTATGCCCGGGACCGCGACCGCATCATTCATTCGCGCGCCTTTCGACGCCTGGAAGCGAAGACGCAGGTCTTCACTACCCGCTATTCCGACCATTTCCGCAACCGCTTGACGCATACCCTGGAAGTGGCGCAGAT
>JAWOLO010000159.1:0-3308 GCA_033853375.1 Terriglobia bacterium | reverse complement strand
ACTCGTTGGGCAGACGGTTTGCGTGCAATGCGCCTAGACAATTTCCACAAACCTCCTGATCAAGGCAAAGAACTAGGTGTTGCCTAAAAGAAGGCAAGACCGGCTTTGCCCGCACTTTGGTGCAAGCGCCTATTCTGTCACACGGGCAAACAAAAAGGGGATGGAGTAAAAGCCATCCCCTTCTCCTCGCTACGTTTTTGGACGGAGTTAGAAGATATATTTCAGCGCGAACTCCAGCGTCCGGCGGCCGACGGTAAAGGCCGGCTTGCCGTTGGTGTTCGGGTTGGTGTTGCCGCCACCCGGAGCCGCAAAGCTCAAATTGATGTCGTTCCCCAATCCAAATTGCGCGTTGGGGTGATTCATAAAGTTGAATGCCGTGAACCGGAACTCGATTTTCTGGCTTTCTTTAACCTTAAAGTCTTTGTACATGCCCAGGTCGCTGCCGAAGTATGCGGGACCTGTGATGTCCGGCCAAATGAGCGGCCCATTCACTCCGCTGTGCATAGTCGGAGCGATAAAGCAGCTGGGATTAAAATACTGCCCCGCGGATAGTCCTTTGGCAGGATTGCAGGATAGCAAAGGCTCGAGCGCGATGCCGTCGGTTCCGAGGACGTTCTGATTGCTCAGACCTCCCCAGTTCGGGTTGAGGCCCGTACCGGTTAGGGGTTGGAGTGGCGGGCCGCTCTGGTACTGCAAGGTGCCAGAAAGTTTCCACCCATTGACGACTTCTTCCCCGAACAGGTTGCTGTGTATGGGGCTTGGGAGATTGACCAGATAGGCTGCATTAAAGATATGTCTGCGATCAAAGGCTAGCGGGCCATAGTTATTGGCCAAAGTGAAGGCATCCAGTGCTGCGCCGGAGCCCTGGCCGTTGTCGTTGTCGCCTCCTCGGGTTCCTAGAGTATGACTAAAGGCGTAGTTCACATTAAACACGGCTCTGCCAGTCTGCTTCATCCACTGGACGATCAGCCCGTTGTAATTTGAGTAACCACCGTGACGGGCCAAGAGGAGCTCGTTGTAGCCCCATGGTCTGAAATCCGGGATGGCACCCGAAGGCGGAGCGCCTGCCACACATGTCGCGCTCGCCGCGCCTTGGCAGTAATACGTAATCCCCGTGACCGGATCGGGCTTGAACTCCGCGCCCACAGGGATGTAGTTGATGTTGTCCATCAGGATGCCACCGCCGCCATTGGGCGAGAGGAACAAATCCCGGCTGCGGCTGCCCTGATAGGAGATCTCCAGGATGGAGCGCCATGGCACTTGCTGATCAATGGTTACGTTCCAATTCTGAGTGTGGGGCGCCTTGTCTTCGCCAAACAACATGCCTTCCACGTTCTGTGACGTTTTCGCGCCTGCGGTCGCAGCCGAGCAAGTACTCAGGCTGGAAAGCGATGTGAACGTGCAGTTGCTGCTGAAGCTCTTTAGGCCCAGCGGAGCGTCGAGCAAGCCATTTGCGGTGACTTGGTTGTAGGAAACGTTGGTGCGGTAGATGCCGAAGCCGCCGCGGAGAACCGTGTGGCCGTTCCCGGTGAGGTCGTAAGCCACGCCGATGCGCGGGTCGGCATAGAGAGAATGCGAGGCCCAGCCGGAAATGGGCACATTGTTATCGATGCCATGCCAATCAAACCCGGCCAAAGGCGCTGTGCTGCTGGCGCTATAAGGCTGGACGGAATTCGTGGGGTTCCAGACCATGATGCCCTGATTCTCGTTGGTCGGGTACCACTGGCCTTCGTGCTCAAACCGGACTCCTAAGTGTAAAGTCAGCCTTGGCTTCACTTTCCAAGCGTCCTGAACATAAAAGTCATGTTCGTTGTAAACCACGTTGTCGACGAAATTGGTGCTGGCTTGGCTAAAGCCTGCGGCATGGCCGAGCAACATATCCGCATAGATGTTGTTTGTCGACTCGAAGGCCCATTGGTCAAATTCCCACTGACCAACGGTTCCGCCACCGCAGCAAGCCCCTTCCGTTTGCACGTTGGCGTAACGCGCCCAGAAGTAGCCAAATTTGAACGTATGGTTGCGCTTGGTCCAGGTGAAGTTGTCGCTGAAGTCCGGCGTGTAGCTGTCCTTGCCGGCGGCTTTCCCGTACCACGTTGGCGTTGTGCCGAAAGAAGAGGCGTTAAATCCCGCCGAGGTCGTAGCACTGTTACTGGCCCCGCCGCCTCCTGGACTGCAGCACCAACTCACGATGTCTGGGACCTGAGGGACTGGCTGGGTATAAGGCCCCTGAACATTGTAATTGTACTTTGCGGGGTTCGCTGCCGCGGGGTTGGCCAGCGTAACCGGGTTGATAAAGTACGCGTAGCCGAAAGTTGCTTCGTTAATCAGCGTCGGGCTAATGGCATAGGTTACGCCGAAACTGTAGTCTCGCGCGAGTTGGGCTGCGGGGGTTTGCGACGGATAAGGCACCGCGTTTGGCGCCCACCACCACAACCCTATATTGTTGATGTCCGCTTCCGGCTGCCGGGTGAACGTCGCAAACGCCCGGATTTTGGAGGTAATGTTGAAGTCGCCGCGAATGTTCATTTCGTTGCTGTTAACTGGAGTGCGGTCAAGAAATTGTGCGTTATAGCCATTGTTCGTCGTTGGGTCAATCATCTGCAGGCCAGGCGCGCTCGCCAGCAGCTTCATCAGAATCTGGCCGTTGGTGTCAATGAGCGTTGGATCAGTAATCTTGCTGCCAGAAACTGTAAAGGCGCTGGGATTGGCATTGTAGGCGCTGCCGCTGATCGGGTTTCCGTTCTGATCGTACAGCGTGACTTGGCCGTTCTGGACGGCATTCTGGCAAAAGGTACTATAGTTCCAAAAACTGCTCGTGTCGGCGCACGGGACCGTGCCGGTGTTCGAATACCCAGGGTACGGCGCCAGGCTGCTCTTCGTAAAATCTCCCGACATCATCGCGGCGGTCGGGACGATGTACTGATGGAGGGCTCCATTTGGCAACTGATTCAAATGCTCGAAGCCAAAAAAGAAAAATGCTTTGTTATGGTGGGGGACCACTGGACCGCCGACGTTGAACCCTTCGTACCAGTAATGGTCAATCGGCCTCGCCAGCTTTTTCGCATTAAAGAAAGAGTCATTGGCATTCAGACTTCCATTGCGCATGTAAGCGTACCCCTCGCCGTGGTACTGCGAAGTGCCGCTCTTTCCTGTCGAACTAAACGTAACGGGCCCGTGCGCATGCTCGGCGTCGAAAGCGGAGGTTTGGATCGTAACTTCTTGCGTCATATCCTGGTTGATGTTGGCGATTTGCGTTCCCTGGTTTCCGGCGTCCGTAATCACGGAACCGTCCATAACCAACTGCATGC
>JAWOLO010000158.1:0-5761 GCA_033853375.1 Terriglobia bacterium | reverse complement strand
ATAGCCTCCATCACGAACCCAGACAGGTCCTTCGGTGAAGAGAAAGCCACCAGCGAGCTTCTCGATTTTGGCGTTCGGGGAGACAATCCTGTCAAGAGCTGGATCATTGCGAATAATCTTTGTTTCTACCTGCTGAACGCCAGTGCCACCGCCAGATTTGTAAAAATCGAGCGTGGCTGACTTCACCCAGATAAAGTTGTCTGGGCTACGCGAAATCGGGCCGTTGAACCCAAATACCGCGATTTGAAATTTCTGGCCGGGTTGTGCGTTGTGTGTGAGGATGACTTTATTCGGAGCATTCCAGCCCTTTACTACCGAGCCGCCGCTTTGGCCGAGAACTGTGGAAAGGCTCCCGTTCACCCAGATCTCGGCGTAATCATCAATGACGATTTCAAATGAAACGGTTGATCCTGCAACGGCAATGTTCGCAACTCTCTCGGGCAGCGTGATGGTGACGCGATACCAATCGAAGCTTACTTTGCCGTTGCCGCGTCTCGCGTCGAGCGTTGTTGGGTCTATCGTCGGCCAGCTGGAATCGTCGAAATCAGCAACGCCCGCGTGCGGAGAATAGTCATATGTTTTGACAGGGGCGCCTGAGGGCTTGAGGTCTGGCCCCGGACCTTTCGAATCGACCTCGATGATTTTCACATCGCTATAGCGCCAACTGCCTTTTACAAGCTCCACTCCTTCCCTTGTTCGTAGGTCAATCGTGGCATCTGGACGTCCATAGGGGGGAGCCTGAGCCGCCCAATTCTGGGCCGAAACAGGCTGGACCCAAAAGAAGAGCGCAGAAAGGAAAGAAAGGAATAATTGACGCATGTTGGCCATAGCTTTGTGTTTCCTCAGCGTACTTTCACGACGTAATAAAGAAACGGCGCCTGTACTTTTCTGAACCAGTGAGGTACGCCGTTGGGGATAATCATGGCGTCGCCTGGGGCCAGCTTCCTCGATTCACCGCCGGTAATCTTACGGCCTCGGATTTCGTCGGCCGCAATTGGCTTGCCGTCAACCATGCTCCCACCAGTCACAACTGTCGCTGAGCCTTCCAAGACGTAAAGGATGTCCGTGTCCTTCGTATGTACTTCGACGATGCCCGGGCCTTCTCGCCGGCTCGTATGAACCATGTAGTTGCGACCGCCAGCGCCATCGAAAAGAACACTGCCCTTTGCAAAACCCTCGTCGACTTCGGTCTTCGGGAAGAAGCTGACTGGCAGCGTGGCGGCCATTTCCGGGTCACCACCAAAGGTCTTCGCGGCTTCGGCACCCGCAATCGCGAGCTCTTCATCTTGGGCCGCGCTTGACGCACCGCTGACGCCAACGCCACCGATAATTTGCCCCTCGAGCACAATGGGAATCCCACCTTGCAGCGGAGTGAAGAATGAGTCAGGCAGCGCGGCCATGGCGGTCCTGCCCTTGTTGATAATGTCTTCGAATACCTTGGTCGGCTTCTGAAACAGAACAGCCGTTCGAGCCTTACCGATCGAAATATTTGCACCAGCAGCGAAAGTACCGTCGAGCCTTTCGAGCGCCACCAGATTGCCGCCCGCATCAACGACGGCGATCACACCACCCGGAGCCTTGACCTGAGCAGCGTGAGCTTTCGCGGCCGCGATCACTCGCTCGGCGCCATCCAGAGTGAGCGACTTCCTTTCGGCCGTCTGTCCGGAAGCGACCGAGCAAACTGCGAGCGACAGGCCGAGCACCAAAAACAAGTACGACAACTTCTCAATCGTTTTCATCTCAATTCCTTTTCTTGGAGCGGGTCGCCTGGCCCTTTCGAGCGAGGCGACCCTGTTGTTCGGGTTGGGCCGATTTACATCACGGGCGAGCTGAAGGAGGCTTCGCCCAGGTTTACTTCCGCGAAGGCGCACCAGATCTGAACCTTCGCAACATTCTTCACGTAGCTGGGCAGAACGATTTCCTTCTTGAAATTGCTGCCGATGAACGCCTTCGTCTTCAGCTTGTCGAGCAGATAGACGTTGCCATCGGAATCGACAACCTGCCAGTGTGGGTCGGGCGTATCGGGAACAACAAAGTCGTCTGACAGCGTTAGAACATTCTTTCCGTCCTTGTGGCTGTGCTTGACAGTCCCTTTGTTGGCCTTGGGGCCCTGAAACTGCGACGAAGTATGCGTGCCGCTCTGCGCGAATGCACCAGAAGCACCGAGCCCCAGTGCAGTGACGACGAGGGCGGCAAGCATCACTTTCAAAATACGAAATATTTTCATTGCGTTTCCTTTTCTGTTGGTTTTCAACGATGCTCCCGGAGCATGGTTCGAATCGAAAACGATTCAGCGGGCATGATTTTCAATCGCAGCCCTGTTTTCCTGTTCCGAAAGTTCGTCGTGCACTGGTGGGATACGAAAGGCTATAGAAGGTTTCAGGATCGCATGAACAAAAGCCTTCCTTACCATTACCTGTCGAGGAACCGGGCGCGAGCGGCATTCGCGAGCTGATGCAAATCCAGAAGGGTAAGGAAGTCGATCGTCTTAAATTCGCAATCGATTGCCGGGGGACCACAGATCTTCGCTCCAATGGAGAGATAGGCGCGCAGAAGACGCGGGGGGTTCACCCGATGAGAAGAAGTGGGATTGAGCGGAAAACTGAATTCTTTTAGAGGAACCGTCCGCAGCGCCGGCTCTACAACAAACCTCTCAAGACTGCTGTACATGTCTGAACCGTACTGAACATCCTGGGTTGTCAGGGAAGAACAACCTACAAGGAATCGGGCATTCCTCTCTTTCGCGTAAGCGGCGATGCCTCTCCAAAGGAGCGTAAGCACTTCAAAGGACCGATGTCCGCGGTGAATCGATGCGCGACCCAGCTCAACGACGGAATCACGGATGGATTGGTAAGGCGAGAAATCGAATTCGCGGGCGCTGTAGTATCCGAGGTTCTTAGCTGCAACCTGGCCCGTCTGCAAGCGATATGTGCCCACCACTTTGCCGGAAGGACAGTGCTCCACCATCAGGTGGTCGCAGACAGCGTCAAACTCATCGGTGTCTTGCCCGTTTTCGTAGGCCGACTCCAGGCCTTCGCCCAATTCCAAATTGAAAACCAGAAATCTCAACCGAAAGACAGCGTCTCGGTCTTCCCTGCTCGTTGCGAATCGCAAACGGTAGCAGCCAGCGGCCGCCACTGGCTCTGTTGCGGATGTACCCCCAACCGCCACGCCCGCAGCTCCGTTGCCCGGGTGTTCGCGGATTGGTGCCCCGGTCCGATGTTCCTCGGCGATGCCCATAGGTCAAGGCGAAGAGTACCGCCTGCCATTCATGTGATTTTGATGCGTCGCAAAAGTTTCGGAGAAACTGCGAAACATCTGCAGTTCTGGCTGAAACCTTTTCGACCTCCGTGGCTCTCATCACTGACGCCGGAACCAGCGGCTAAGGACCAAAGGACATAGCCATGAAAACCATCAAATTGTCGTTCTTCCTACTCTTGCTGCTAGCTTCCATGCCTAGCTTTGGACAGACAAAAACCCTGCTGAACCTGGACAAGAATGGGGTCGCGATTCAGGGATATGACCCGGTCGCCTTCTTCGCCCAGAACAAACCGGTGAAGGGGCGGGCTGAATTTGAAAGCAGTTACAAAGGCGCACGCTATCTCTTTGCCTCCGCAGATGACAAAGCCCTTTTCGAGGCGAACCCCGCTAAATACGAACCTCAATTTGGCGGATTCTGCGCCTACGCAGCCTCCCGGGGACATACAGCACCAATAAAAATTGAGGCTTGGCAGATCGTGAACGGTCGCTTGCTGATGCAATACGACCTGGGCGTGAAGAAGGATTTCAACAAGGACCCCCAAGGCAATCTGCAAAAAGCCGACAAAAACTGGCCCAGCATCGTCGCGAAAGAGGGTCACTAAGTCTCGTCGAAGGGCATTTGAGGGCATTCAAGAGCTGATAAGGAGGTTCAGTTGGTTATCAAAATTCTGAGCTGGTTATTGCGAATTACGGCTGCGGTGATCCTGGTGCAAACGCTGTTCTTCAAATTCACGGGGGCAGCGGAATCGGTTTACATCTTCACGAAGGTGGGAGCAGAGCCCTGGGGACGAATCGGGTCAGGAATTGTAGAGTTGATCGCCGCAGCCCTGCTTCTGACTCCCAGGTTTACGTGGCTGGGCTCGGTCATTTCTCTTGGTGTCATGGCCGGCGCCATCTTCAGCCATCTTACGGTTCTCGGCATTGCGGTTCAGGGAGACAAGGGCTTGCTTTTCGCCCTGGCCATAATCGTCTTTGTCGCCTCAGCACTCAATTTGGTCCTTCATCGCGCCGACATCCCTGTGATTGGCAGGAGGCTCGCGTGAACAACGTTAGCCCAACGGCAGTACTCGAGGACTTCCCTTTGAGAAAAGAACAACAAATGGACGCGCCGGAACTCGTCCTGGCGGCTCAAGATGTCTTACTCCAAGGCCTGGGACTACTGTTCGAACTTCGTGACCATGCCTATTCGTGTGTAGCCACTGCGCCATTCAATGCGTCGATCGGCCAACACTATCGCCACGTCCTTGAGCATTTTCAGAGCCTGATCCTGGGCATGCGCGCAGGTGAGATCAACTATGACGCTCGCGAGAGGAATCCACGCCTGCAGGGCGAGGTCACGTATGCGAGCATCGCAACATGTGATGTCCTTCGCGCGCTAAAGGGCTGCTCCGAAGAGACACTCGTGCGCCCCTGCAAGGTTATCAACAGTGTTGGCTATGGAGCGTCGAACCCGACCACCTTTGAATCAAACGTGAGCCGGGAACTTGCATATTGCATCGGCCACGCCATTCATCATTATGCGATCGTCCGACTCATCTGTCATGAAATCGGGGTCACCGTTCCTGCCGAATTCGGCGTCGCACCATCAACCTTAAAGCACAGGGCCTCTATCGCTGCAGCCTAGGTTAGACCAAATGAATTCTTTCCCCTACCAAAGTGGAGGTGTACTTGCCCTGGTGATGGCAATCGTACTCGGCGCCTTCGTGTCGGAAGACGGTGCCACCGTCACCGCAGCGACGCTAGCTGCCTCAAGCGTGCTCGATGTCCGACTAGCTTTTCTTAGCGCGTTTGCTGGTCTCTGGATAGGCGATTTGGGTGTCTATGCAGTAGCGCGCTGGGCAGGCCCACCGGTTCGACACCGCTGGTTCAGGGCGTGGTTTGCGAAGACAACAAGCGACGAAAGTTTGACCAATCAAAAGAAAATGCAATGGAGTTTGGCGCTAAGCCGATTCCTGCCCGGGACGCGACTCCCCGCCTATATCGCCGCAGGCTTAGGGCAAATGCCTGTGGCTACGTTCACAGCGGTCACCGCGGTGTCCGCAATTGCCTGGGTCATCGTCTTGTTTCTCATTATCCGGGTAACGCCCGCCCGCAGTTCTGCCGCGAGCCATCAGTTGGCCTTTCTAAGTCTATTCGGTCTTGCGCTGTTTGCACTATTGACCGTTGTGCGACGCTGGAATCATCAGATTCGCCAGAGAGCCCGCATCCTCTTGCAGAGAATCTTCAAATGGGAATTCTGGCCGGCATGGCTGTTTTATTCGCCAGTAGCAGGGTTCTGCGCGTATCTTGGGATCCGCTACCTAGGGTTTTCGCTTCCCACAATCGCGAACTTGAATCAGAAGAACGGCGGCATCGTTGGCGAGTCAAAGATCGGAATCCTGCAGACCCTAATGGAAACCTCGCCAGGGATCACAGCAGACGGGTATCTAGTGGGGCGAGGAACCATCGCCGAGCGAATCAACAGGATTCAGGACCTTTGTTATAGACATGAAATCGGCTT
>JAWOLO010000157.1:0-18262 GCA_033853375.1 Terriglobia bacterium | reverse complement strand
ACATCGCCGCGGGATGAATCGCGGGAACGTGGCCGCTCACCAGGAAATATTTCAGGTTCATCAGACCGGCGATGGGCAGCCAGCCTTCAATTCCCGCCGGAGGATCGGCGACCGTCGCGGCGGTCCCGGTTTCCAGTCCGCGCACCCAAAAATAGAAGATGCCGCCAAGCCAAACATTCAGCAGCAGGAACGCCGCCTGGTAGCTGCGGCGCACCGACTGCGAATAGTCGCGGTCGGTCCGGCGAATAAGCTTCTTCTTCGCCTTCACCGGCTTTGCCGGCGCGGAAGGATGCTCTTCCGGGGCGGCGCCTTGGAGGGCTGGTGTCTGTGTGCTCATTTCTGGCACTGAGACTAGCAAGTCCGGTGAACATCGGGCTGTGACCAAGGTCACTTGGGGAGAAGTGATTGGTAACTCGTGACTGGTGACTGGTGGAAGAGAAGATCCCACCTTTCGCTGGCGCGAAAGATGGGGCACCCGGCCAAGACAGGAGTCTCCCTTCCACAGTCAATCAGGTAAAGACCGGATATGCTGTTCAGGTTCACGCCAATAAAATCGCCTGGAATGAACATCCCCAGAGACTGGCAGCTTACAAGACGCTTCAAATGCCCGACGTGCGGCAAGCGCTACGCCGTCGTGGAGTGGAAGCACGATCCCAAGTGCCGGCAGTGCGGAGACTCGCTTCGCCGCGAGGAGCCCGCCTTCCAGCCGGCTCCAAAAGGCAAATCCGCGGCCAATAATTGATTGAAGGACCTGCTTTACAAACCTCAGGACTCGCATCCTTGTCGGATGCTCGGCTTCGGCGCAGAGAAAGCGGCAGCAGGGCTGCCGCGCTCCAAAAATGGGGGGAAATCGGTAGAATGGCAGGGCTATGGCGAAACTTACATTTCTAGGCGCGGCAGGATGCGTTACCGGATCGAAATATCTGGTGGAGGCGGCGGGCAAAAAGCTGCTGGTGGATTGCGGACTCTTCCAGGGGAACAACGAGCTGAAAGACCGCAACTGGAAGCCGCTGCCCGTAGATCCGAGCACGATCGACTACGCGGTGCTGACCCATGCACACCTGGACCATACGGGCTGGCTGCCGGTGCTGGTGCGGGACGGCTATCGCGGACCGATTTTTGCGAATCCCGCGACGATCGAGTTGACGGAAATTCTGCTGAAAGACTCCGCGCACCTACAGGAAGAAGAAACGGAGCACGCGCGAGCAAAGAAGTGGAGCCGGCACGCGGAGCCCAGGTCGCTCTACACGCCGGAGGATGTAGACCCGGTCGTGAAGCAGTTGAAGGCGATGCTGCGCAGCGGCGGCTTCGACATCAGCCCGGAGTTTCATGTGGCGTCGTTTGACGCGGGCCACATTCTTGGATCGTCGAGCCTGGAGCTGACGATTACCGAGGGCGGCAAGAAAACGGTCGTCGTGTTCTCGGGTGACGTGGGCCGATACGGGCAACCGATCTTGAAAGAGCCGACGACGCCGCCCTCGAAAGCGGATGTGCTGATTTGCGAGTCGACGTACGGGGACCGCGAGCATCAAGACGGCAACCCCGAGGAATTGCTGGCGCAAATCGTGAACCGTGTCGTGAAGCGCGGTGGCTCGATCGTGATTCCGGCATTTGCCATCGGGCGCACGCAAACGTTTATGTACTACCTGCACCAACTGGAAGGTCAGCAGCGAATTCCGCGCGTGCCCGTGTATGTGGACAGCCCGATGGCGCTGAGCGCGACGGACCTGTATATGAAGCATAGAGAGGACCATGACCTGGAGTTTGCGCGCGAGGAAGGCAGCGACGGCAAAGGCGATCCGCTGAGCGTGCACGAGTTTCATCTGACGCGGACGGCCGAGGAGTCAAAGGCCATCAACAAGGTGAACACGCCGTGCATCATTATCAGCGCAAGCGGCATGGTGAGCGGCGGGCGCGTACTGCATCATCTGGCACTGCGGCTGCCGGACGCGAAGAATGCGGTCATCCTGGCGGGCTTCCAGGCGGAAGGGACGCGGGGCCGCGCGCTGCAGGAAGGCGCGAAAACGCTGAACCTGTTTGGGCAGGCCGTGCCGGTGTGCGCGGAGATTGTGGAGATGGGGCAGTTCTCGGCGCACGCGGGAAAAAGTGAACTGCTGCGCTGGTTGGGCGGATTCCCTGCCCCGCCAAGACAGACGTATTTGACACACGGCGAGCCGGCGGCAGCGCAGGCACTGCAAGGAGCGATTCAGGAAAAATTCAATTGGAAGGCGGCGGTGGCGCGGTACTTGGATACGGTTCCGCTCGGGGCATAGAGAACTGCTGCACGAGTGGCGCAATAGCTTTTGAGCGCGCATAACCGAAAAAGGTTGCATGGATTTCCAGGCTGAACGGACCCCGGATAGCTCTTGTGCGGGCAAGAATCGCCGCCCCACGGCGAGTTTGCGGGCGCGGAAGGTTCGCGAATAGAAATTTTGGGATTCAGGAAACTATTTTAGGGCTGGAATCGTCTATAGAGGTAAGACCACTCGCGGGGTAGGAGGCTAACCACCACAGGGCAACCGACCGTCAGTCTCCTACCCCTAAAAAAGCCCTGAAAATCATGAAAGCGCGGGATTTAGATAGCCTTTAGCTAAAACGCCGCCCTATACGAAAAGCGTAAAACGGACAAGCAATTTAACGCTAGAGATAACCCGCCAAATCCCGCTCACCTCGCAGCGCTCACCGCATTTTTTCCTGGAGTCTCGCGGGACATCGCAGGGACTTCCGACAGATCGAGTCCGGCTACAAACATCGGCAGCGGCGCACCGCGGCCCCAGCGGTTGAGCTCCCAGCGAGCGCGAATGAATTTGATCTCCGGGCGTAGAGAAAGGTCGAGGACCATTTTGGTGTGGCCCCGATAAAACTGCTGCGGAAGCTTGAGCAGCGGCTTGGGGGTCCAGGTGGTTCCGTCCGGAGAACCGTAGATCGAGACGTCGAGAGATTCTTGTTCGAGCTGGTCCGTTACGGTGAGAAGGCAGAGGAAGGTGCGCGTGGCGCTCGAGGAGATGTCAAAGGAAGCGCCGTCGCCGTTGGCTTCCATTTTTGTGTTGGGCGGAATGAGAGTTAGTTTCATTGGTTGTAGGTTTGACCGGCGGATTCTAACACAAGAATGGAGTGACTTGTTTCCTTACCCCGAGCTTCGAGCGGCGCCCCCATCACTTATATGTGCGAATTTTGCACCCCGCGCCTCGCCAGGACTCGGCGATCGCGCGGCTCCTCACAACTCTGCGGAAGGCGCCCGTTTACCCGACCTCCCCGTTCTGGTTGACCCCGAGCTTCGAGGAGAAGCGAGCATCCGACAAGGATGCAAGTCCAGCCTGCCCCCTTCCTGACGAGAGCAAGGCAGCGAGCCCAAGTATCTTTCTCGCCACTCGACACTCGTCACCCGCCACTGCCTCTCTGCCTCTTCCCGCGTGCTACAATGGCGGCACTGGAAACCACCCGTGTCGGAAACCGTTCTTCCCGGCGAAGATGCCGTTCTCGAAGTCGTCTCCCCGGACGGCGCGCGACGCTACGTGCGCGTGACACAGTCGCCCTTTCTCATCGGGCGGGGCGCGGAAACTGGCAACCACCTCCAGCTCGCCGACCGGCGCATCTCGCGCAACTGCGCCGCCATCGTCATCGAAGCCAACCGGTTTTACCTCGAGGATCGCGGCCAGCGCCGCGGCCTTTTCGTCAACGGCGAAAAAGTGGAGAGCCGCGAGCTTCTGAACGGCGACGTGATCACTTTTGGTCTCGAAGATTCTTACGAAATTCTCTTTCGCCTCGCGAGCGGCTCAGGCGAGGAGTCCATCCCACACTTGCTGACGCGCATCGAGCACATTACCAGCTCCGAACCGAGCGGCGGCCTGAGCAAGCTGAATAAGCTGCTGGAAGCGACGGCGCTGCTGCACTCCCAGCTTCCGCTCGACGAAGTGCTGGCGCGCATGCTGGATCATGCTGTTTCGCTCACCGATGCGGACCGCGGCCTGCTCCTGGAAGCCGACCCGGCAGGCGCGTTGAAGGTGAAGCTGGCACGGCGCAGCGGCGGCCTGCGGCTCCCGCCGGAGAGCCTGACCCCCAGCCAGACCGCCATCCAACTTGCGCTCAAACAGCAAGCCCCTGTAATCACTGAGGATTTGGCGCAAGCCGAGATGGATTTGCAGGCGGCTCAGAGCATCGTGGCGCAGCGGCTGCGCGCCGTGGTCGTGATTCCGCTGCGGGCCATGACGCGCGCGAATACGCAGGAATCCATGGTCAACATCAAGCGGGGCGAGCTCCTCGGGGTTCTCTACCTGGACTCCCGGCGGCCCACGGCATTCTCGAAGCTCGACCGGCAGATTCTGGACGCGCTCGCGGCCGACGCGGCCAGCACCCTGGACAATGCCCGCTTGATCGAACGCGAGCGCGAGCGCCAACGCCTCGAGCAGGAAATCAACATCGCGCGCGACATCCAGCAAGCGCTGCTGCCTCGCAATTTCCCCAATACGCCGAACTTCTGCGTGACCGGCGTCAATTTCCCTTGCTTGTCTGTAGGAGGCGATTACTTCGACGTATTCCCCTTGAGTGAAGGACGCACTGCGTTTGTGATTGCCGACGTTTCCGGCAAAGGGCTTGGCGCGGCCATTTTGACGACCATGCTGCAAGGTGCGCTCTCCGGCATGACCCTGGGTACCGATCCGGCGCGCGTCTTCAATCACGTGAACCGCTTTCTTTGCGACCACTCGGAAGTGGGCCGCTACGCCACAGTGTTCTTCGGCATTCTGGATGGTGACGGCCATCTGGAATTCATCAATGCCGGGCATCCTTCGCCCTTTTTGATCCGCCGCGGCGCCGCCGAAGAAGCGTTCACGGAAGGTTCGTTCCCCGTGGGTCTGGTACCCGAGGCGCAATACACCGCAGCCTGCCTCAAACTCGAGCCGGGAGATACATTGGTGCTTTTCACCGACGGCGTCACGGAAGCGATGGATCCGGACGAGCAGCTTTTTGGCGTGCCGCGATTGAAGAACGTGCTTACTGGGCAGATGGAGTGCCCGCTCGAACAATTGCAAAAATGCGTGCTCGAAGCGGTGGAAAATTTCACGCGGGGCGCCCGCCAGGCCGATGACTTGACCTTGCTAATCGTGCGCTACCGCGCCGCCGCAGCTTCGGCCACAAGCGATACCGACGTTCCCGCTTCGGCAGAATCGTCGGCGTCAGCGGTCTCAGGCTCGTAGTCGTCGTTGATGCAATTCGCTTGAGAAGGGATTGGCTGTTCGCGCGTTGCTTACTCTTCCCGGAGCAATCGCGCGGGATGAATGCGCAAAGCGCGCTGCGCCGGAATCCACGTGGCCACTAAACCTAACACAGCCATCGTGATCACGACTCCGGCCAGTACGAGCGGATCGCGCGGCGTGGCCTGATACACGATTTGCGCCAGCAACTGGCTGGCAATCACGCCGAGCAGCAGTCCGGCCGCCGAGCCGCAAAGAAGAAGAAGGACAGGACGGCTCAGCGCTGCGCGCATCAGCTGAACGGGTTGCGCGCCGACGGCCACGCGGATACCAAACTCTTTCATTCGTTTCGAAACCGAATACATGGCCATGCCGAAAACTCCTGTGACCGCGAGCATGGCGGCAAGCAAGCCCATAACGCCAAGAGTGGCGGTGGCTATGCGCGCGGGGAATTGCACGAACGCCAACGCGTCGGACCAGGTGTGGAATACAAACGGCAAACTCGGATCGATTTTCGCGAGCGCCTGGCGAACTTCGGGTAGGATTTCGTCGGGCGGCAACGGCGAGCGAACCATCAACGAATTATCACTATTGGGATTCTGTTCAAGTGGGAGAAACATCGCTGCCCACGGCATTTCTGTGAGCGAATCATACTTTCCGTTTTCGACGACGCCTACAACTTCGTAAGACAGTTTGTCGCCCCACATGAACCGGCGGCCAACCGCGTCTGCGTTTCCGAACATGGAGCGGGCGAACTTCTCGTTCACGATGGCGACTTTCGGGGCCTTGGCATCGTCGTGCCAAGTGAAATCGCGCCCGCTCCACAAACGCGTTCCAGAGGCCTGCAGATAGCCAGGAGAAATGCCAAAATATTTTGCGCCGAACGCGCTATTGGACGGTCGAAAATCGGTTGTACCCTCGCGATAAACGAGAGAACTGCTTCCGCCGGTTCCAAGCGGAGTTTCATCAATGATTCCGACCGAGGTAACACCAGGAATATGACCAACTTCTTCCAGCATGCGCTTCCGGATCTTCGTGACGGAGGCGCCGAAATGTCCGCCCATGTGCAGATCGGTATCAGCGATGAGCACTCCTTGCGGCTGGAAGCCCAACGGCGCATGCAGCGAGCGCTGCATTCCGCGCAATGCGACGAAGGAGGACGTGACCAGCAAAGTGCAGAGCGTGATCTGCACGCCCAGGAGAAGATCGCGAAGCGTGAAACGGCGAAAGACAATCGTCCCTGCCCCGCTGCTTTTCATCACTTGCGCGGAATCCGTGGCCCAGACCTGCCGGATGGGAACCAAGCCCCACAACACGCCGCTTCCGATGGACAACAGCAAAGCCACCAAAAAGACCTTAGCATCTGGGCTGACAGTCACATGAATTGGAAATTCCGGAAAGGGCTGCCAACGCGTCAACGCCTTGAGCAAGCCGGTAGAGAGAATAGTTCCAAGAGTGCCGCCAAAAACGGAAATCAGAAGCGCTTCAGCCAGCAGTTGGCGGAGCACATTCCATCGGCTCGACCCAATCGCCAATCGAATCGCCAGTTCGCGGCTGCGGTCAGCGGTGCGTGCCGCAAAGAGGCTGGCGAGGTTCGCGCAGGCCGCCAGCAGAACGAGAAATGCCAGCAGCATGATCCCCGCCAGAAAGGAGCGAGCGGGGGCTCCGAACTGGTCCCCCATCCATCCGGGTTTTGTCAACCTCGCATCCAGGCCATCGTCGTCAGGATTCTCCCGCGCCAGTTCGTGCGCAATGGCGTTGAGATTATCGGTGGCTTGCTGCGGAGTGACTCCGGTCTTCAGCTTTCCCAGAACCCAGAGATTGTGTGCTCCGCGCCAAGAAAGGAAGTCTGTTCCTTCAATGTCCGGGTTGTCGACGATGGGCATCCAAAAATCCGGCCAAAGAAACATCTCGGTTCCATGAAAAGCCGGCGGCGCGACTCCCATGACCGTAAAGGGATGCTTGTTTATGTCGACCGTGGTTCCGATGATGCGGGGGTCGGAATCGAAATATCTGCGCCAAAAGTTATGACTCAAGATGATGTAGGGAGCGGAGTTGGGTCCGTGCTCGTCGCTCGCATGAAAAAGCCGCCCTTGCGCAGGCTGCACGCCCAACATATCGAAGTAATTTCCAGAAACCCTGTAGTACCAACATTTGTACGCAGCTTCTTTTGTGCTGAGGCCCGCCATCTCAATCCGGTAAGCCACCATGTCACTGAAGGTCGAATTCTTGTTCTTAAAATCTACGTAATCCGGATAAGACTGATTGTCGTAGCCCTGCTGTTTGTGCACGACGTTGTAGAGCCCAGTGGGCTGCGGCACGTCAAGGGGGCGCAGAAGCATCGCATTCAAAACGCTGAACACAACCACGTTGGCGCCAATTCCCAGAATCAGTGTCACGAGGGCGGTCGTGGTGAAGGCCGGAGACCGGCGCAACTGGCGGGCGGCGTAACGCAGGTCGCGTCCGAAAGCATCCAAAGCCGTCGCCGCGTCCATCGCAGTCATGCGTTCCCGCACCACCGTTCGATTCCCAAAACGAATCAGGGCATCGCGACGGGCTTCCTCGGGTGACATTCCTGCAACAACGTTGTCGGCAATGCGCATCTCGACATGCGCTTGGATTTCCGCATCGATTTCCTGACGCAATTTCGAACGGGAGAAGGTATTTCTAATACGGCGAAAGATGGACATGGCTTACCTCACGCGTACCGCAGGATGGCGCGGATCCCTTTGACGAGTTGTTCAAAGCTCTTTTCTGCGTTCTGCAATTCTTTCTGTCCGGCAGCAGTAAGCCGGTAGTATTTGGCTTTACGATTCGTCTCCGTCATTTTCCATTCCGAGCGGATCCATCGGCTCATCTCCATCCTGTGAAGCGCAGGATAGAGCGAGCCTTCCTCGACGGACAACAATTCATCGGAAGCTTTCTGGATGTGCAGCACAATTCCGTAGCCGTGCAGCTCACCCATTTGTGAAAGGGTTTTCAAAACGAGAAGGTCGAGGGTTCCCTGGAGATCGTTTCTCGCCATGCGAGGCACCCCTAGACAACTTGGTACTGGCGTAGTGTGGCCCTAGAAGTAGAGGTATGTCAATGGGAATTTTGCTTGGGCTCGCGGGCCGATGGATGAAACAAGGCGAGGGGCATATTTCATTCCCCTCGCCTGAGTGAAACTTTCCGGTGATTGCCGATTCGAAGTGATTTCGAAGCGGCGCTAAGAACCGAGACTGCTCAGATCGTCTTTGGCTTGCTCCTCGGCGTTTTTGGTGGCGCCTTTGGCATCGGCCTCAGGATTCATGGCGTGAATCGCCTTGTTCAAAGGCAGCGCTTTTTCGCTGTCAGCGACCTTGCATGAGGAAACGTCCGCGTTCGTGTGGACGCCAGTCATGGCAGCGCTCAAGCACGTAAAATTCAGTCCAAGATTATGGCTGGCATGGAGAGCCGCAAGGCATTCATTGAGAGCGGTAAAGGCCGAGCAAGCCTCTGTCGCATTGGAACTGGCCGGCAACAGTCCCTGCGCCTGCAGCTTGGGAGTAAGCTGCTTCTCGATGTCGCCCCGGCTCGCGTTGGAATCTGCGGACTTCTTGTCCTTTTTGACCCATTTGATGGGATTCAGCGAATGGGGAGTGTGCGAAGATTGCTTTGCCGCTTCAGATGCGCCCACGCCAGCGGGCCCTTGCGCCGCAGCGTGCTGCGCGCCAACTGTAAGAAAAGCCGACAAGCCCAGGGCGAGAAGCAAGACCTTTGGGAAATTTGCTTTCATGTTTACCTCGTCGAGGATTTTTTGGGTGCGGAAAGGGTAGCCGCATCCGGCCTCGATTCCAGTAAGCCACAAGCAGTCCCGTGAGCCTCGACTTGGGTCGGGAGTACTCCCCGAATCGGTCACGTTGTCCCTCGGTACAGGGGTGTCGCGCGCTCCGAAGGTCTTCAGCATGGGTTCGTTTCCGAGTTGCCGACCACTCGCTCTGGGTATGACCGGCGGGAACGGCGCTTCTCTGTACAGCTCGTTTTTAACTATCCGCCGGAGGTGTTTAGGCTTTCAGGAATCCCAATCAAAATCGAAGTCCTGGCCGGCCATTCAAGTTCGGCACCCGCTTGTGATCTTTATGGGATTCTGGTAACAGTTCGACGATCTCTTCTTGATGGTTACCGACGGCATAACGGAAGTGGCCAGTGCTAGAGATGAAGAATTTGGCCTGACCCACCTGCAAGAGCTGCTGACGCAACACGCTACCAGAGCCTTGCCGGAGATTTGGGATCTCATCATGCGCGAGGTGCGACAACATGGTCTGCAGCAGGATGACCAAAGTCTTCTCCTGCTGCGCGTGTTGGACCCGGCCATCTCTCTCGCGACCTAATTCCAAAGGGGCGCGGGAAACCCGAGTCGGACGCACAATGAGCGAGCCGTAATGTGTTCCCGGTTTACACAGTGGTTTCTCCCGGATGACGAGCGATCCGGAAGTACTGAACTACTGCTAAAGGTTACCTTCAGCGGGCGCGGCTTGGTTCATTAGATTCTTGAATCTTTTTCGAAGGAGAAGCTGTCAGATATTGTGGGTATGGGGAATTTCGAGCGATCCGGGGAAGCTTTGCAGAACGAAGACGATTTGCAGCTGGTGGACCGTGTTTTGGCGGGAGACCGGCGCGCGTTCGAATCGCTCGTGCGGCAGCACGAGCGGAGAGTGTTTCGCGTGACCCTGGCGGTCCTCGGCAACGTCCACGACGCAGAAGAGGCCATGCAGGACACTTTCCTGAAGGCTTTTCGGCACCTAGGGCAGTTCCGAAGAGACGCAAAATTCACGACGTGGCTCACGCGAATCGCGGCGAATGCGGCGATTGAAAAACGGCAAAGCCGGAAGAATTTCGTGCCGCTGAGCGAAGCGGAGAGAGCAGACGAGCAGTTCTTGCCGAAACACTACGCGCCATGGAAGAGCAACCCGGAACAGGTGTATGGCAAACAGGAACTGCACCGCCTGGTGGAAGAAGCCATTCAGGCTTTGCCCGAGATCTATCGTGAAGTGTTCGTGCTGCGGGACGTGGAGGGATTGAGCGCGGAAGAAGCTGCTGAGGCATTAGGCCTGAAGGTGCCAGCATTGAAATCCAGGCTGCTGCGCGGACGGCTGATGATGCGAGAACGGCTGGCAGAGGTGCTGGAAGTGCGTCCCAGTTTGCAGAAGAGAATGCTGCAGTCCGCGATGGAGGCTGGAACGGCGGTGGCGCAGCGGCTGATGCGGGCCGTGGGGCGCTGAGGAATAATGATGATGACGACGATGAATTGCAGTGAAGTGATTGCAAATATGTCCTGCTACATCGATGGAGACGGCTCCGGAGAGCTTCGCAAGGCGCTTAAGACGCATGTGGAACACTGCCAGCGATGCCGGGTGATTTTTGATACCACTGGACAGATGCTGGGAATCGTAAGGGATGCCCAGCCTTTTGAAGTCCCGCTAGCGGTGAGCGCACGGCTATACAATCGATTGGAAAAGATTTTTCCCGAACCATGAGGTAAAAGAGAAAGTAGACCCAGCCGTTTACTTCAAATCTCTAAAGCAAAGGAGAAGCACACATGAAAAGAATCGCAGTGGCTATAGGTACGTCTGTTTTGCTATTGGGCGCCGGATTCGCAGTGGCGAAAGACCGGAGCTTCAAAGGCGAAATCATGGACAGCGAGTGCGCCAAGGAGGGCTCGCACGACGCCATGATGAAAAAAGCGGGCTTGACCGACAAGGGAGCCTGCGTCAAAGCTTGCGTGAAGATGGGCGGCAAGTATGTCCTGTATCAGGCAGCCACCAAAACCATCTACGAACTTGACGACCAGACCAAGCCGGAGGAGTTCGCAGGCAAGGAAGTGACTGTAATGGGCACCTTGGACAAAGCCACGAAGACGATCCACGTCACCAGCATAAAATAAGGGCCGCCTAGGCAGGTGGGGCTGACTTCTGGCCCAGCCCCTCGCTTAGTCCTAAGTCTATCGCCACGCAAGGAAAGAGATGATGATGCGCGCGTTGTTCATCGCGGCAGCCGTCGTTGTGTTGCTTGTCGGAGTCGGGCTCTTCGCCTTCCTACATTTCCCTCTAAGGGCCGTCGATGAGCCCGGGGCGTTCGAAACGCGCGCCGCGACTCGGGCCAAGCACGTCCTGGTGCGGCGCGCGAGCCGGAGCGGCATTCCACCCGCACCCACAGACCGGCAAGCCAGCCTTGTGGAAGGAGACAAGGTATACGGCGTGGATTGCGCTGCGTGTCACGGCGTGGACGGGCACAAACCTACGGACGCGGGCCGATGGATGTATCCACGTGCGGCGGATCTCACTTCGAAGGAAGTGCAAAGTTATTCGGACCGGGAACTGTTCTGGATCATTAAGAACGGGATCCGGTTGAGCGGCATGCCCGCTTTTGCAAAGGTCGAGTCGGACGAGCACATCTGGGACATCGTTTTCCATCTGCGGACGCTTCCAGCAGGGAGCAAGAAGTGAACGTAGGACCAGGTCAGGATTTGGCTTTCTGAATCAGGCCGTAAGCGGCGAGTCCCAAGCCGCCGAGGAAAAGCAGAGGTGCCAGGTAATTGACGACCACGGGTTGGATAGTGACGGGAATCTGCAACGGCTTTGCATATCCCGCTGCAAAGTAATAAATCACCCCGGCCAGCAGCATGTACAGGAGTCCACGCCGGATTTGCACGTGGCCGGCGGCGCTGGAAGTGCGAGACAAGTGCACTTGAGGCACCATCTCGCGGCAGAAGGGACACTGGTTCAAGTGTGCAGCGATCCGTTTACCGCAGAAAGCGCACTGCCGCATTTGCATAACTGGATGACCTATTGCACTCATGAATTCCCCAAGGACCGGGCCCCTTTTTCAGGCTAAGCGGGCCACCGAATGAGGTCAAGGCCGGTGTGACGTACATGGCAACAGGTTGTGACGTGACCACGGTTTCAGACTGAAAATCCTGAGCATGACCGCTGGCCTAGGCTGGAACCTACGGGGAATTCGCAGACGGCGAGCTTTGGCTGAGCAAAGCGGTGTAGGTCCCTTGCCCGTTTGCTAAGAGACGCTCACAGCTCGCGAAGAGCGGTGGCTACCGGCAGCCGAGCAGCGCGAACGGCCGGGAAAAAGCCGCCGAGAACCCCCATCACCAGGGCAAAAATTACTCCCTCTACGAGAAGGCCGGGAGTGATCTGGAAGGCGAAAGCCAAATTGGAGAAAGTCTGAAAATTGATCGTGCTCGTGGTCACGCCGTTTAGCCGGAGAACGGCAAGGCAACCGAGAAGACCGCCGGCAAAGGAAATTAAGAGCGCCTCGACAAGAAACGAGATAACAACCGAGGGACCGCCAAAACCCAGAGCGCGCATGGTGGCAATCTCCTTGCCGCGATCGGCGACGGCGGAGTACATGGTGTTGAGAGCGCCGAACACCGCTCCGATCGCCATGATGAAGGCCACGAAACCGCCAAGGCGCGTGATGAGTGTGGTCATGTTCGTGGATTGTTTGGCGTAGTAATCGATTTCCCGCATTACGTCTACGTTTAAGCGCGGGTCGGTGGTGAGCGCGTCCTTCAGTTGCTTTAAGGCATCCGGCGAAGCCAGGTGGGCCGTGACCGATTGAAAAAATGTATCGGGCCGGTTGTAGGCGCCGGTGAGCAAATGCGGATCCGCCCAAACTTCGGAATCGAAGGAGCTGCCGCCGGCGTCAAAAACCCCTACGACTTTCCACTGCATGGTACCAAGATTAATTGTGTTGCCCAGGGTCAAGCCCGAGTAAGTGGTATTTGCATTCTTGCCTACGACGACTTCGGCAAGGCCGGGCGTGAACATGCGCCCCTGAACGATCTTGACGTTCTTGCGGATCTCAAGGATGTTCGCCGAGACACCGCGGACCTCCACGTTTGCATCCGTGCCCGTAGAGCGCAAGGGGATCGGCGCCATGAGCACGGCCTCGGCAGTCACGAGCGGGCCGTTGGGGCCACGCGCGATGCCGGGAGCGTCTTGAATGATCTTTACCGAATCGAGCCCGACGCCGCTGGTCATTTCCGACGTCGCCCCGGCACGGAGGATCAGCGCATTGTCAGGTGACCCGGAGGCCACAAGTGTGGCCCTAAAGCCTTTGGCGAGGGAGAGCATGGCAACGAAGACGCCGACGGTTCCCGCAATCCCCACAATTGCTACGATGGCAGAAGTCCAGCGTGCCCGGACACTACGAACGTTGTAAATCAGGGGAATGGCCATGTCACACTCTCCTAAGCGCGCTCACTACGCGCATGCGCATGGCGCCTATCCCGGGAAGCAAGCCGCTGGCGCCGCCGACGAAAAGCGCGAAGACCAAGCCCAATAACAACATGGGCTTCGACAAGAGCAGCGGGGGAAGCAAACCCGTGAGCGCTGCACTGATGCCTGGAATCGCGGCCCACGCTAGAAGGAGACCCAGCACTCCGCCGAAGAAGGCAATGACCAGTGACTCCGAGAGAACCAGGAAAAGAACGGAGCGATCTGTGAAACCAATTGCTTTTAGGACGCCCAGTTCGCTGATGCGTTCGCGGACCGAAATCGCCATGGTGTTGCCAGTGACGAGCAGCAAGGTGAAAAACACCACGCTGCCGATGGTCAAGATGAGAAATTCGATGTTTCCGAACTGCTTCGCAAAGCTGGCAGCAAAAGCGGACTCAGTTTCCGTCTTGGTTTCATGAGAGGAGTTGGCGAACTTCTCGTCAATGGCCTTGGCGACGCGAACGGCATCATCCGGGCTATCTAGCTTGAGGATGTACCATCCCGCGGTGCTTTTGATTACGCTGGGAACGTTCTCGTCAAAGTATTTCCACTGGAGCCAGAATTGGCCCATGTCCCCGTCCGGTTTGTCGGTGTGATAGATGCCATCCAAGTTGAATTCCCAGACCGCGCCGCCGTAGAGGGTAGTCTTAATGGGAATGCGGTCGCCGACTTTCCAGTGAAAGCGCTCGGCGAGGCGAGCGCCCGCAATGGCGCCCTGGCGGTCCTTCACGAAATTGTTCCACTGGTCGTCCGGAACTTTGAATTCGGGATACACCTTGCGATGGTTTTCGACGTCAATCACAAATTGAGGAAAGAAGTTCTTCTCGTCCTGATAGACGCCGCCAAACCAGTGGTCGTGCGTGACAGCTTTCACACCTGGAATTGCGGCGATTTTGTCCGCGTACGAAATCGGCATGAGGTTCATCAGGCCAACGCGATCGATCACAATCAATCGGTCCGCGCCGGCAATATCGATGCCGCGGTTAAAGGCGCTCTTCACGACGGCCAGAAACGTGAACAGAACGAGCGCGATGGCGAAAGAACCGACAGTCAAGATGAGGCGAATCTTTTTGCGAAACAGGTTTGCAAAGATGAGCCGGCGGAATTTCATGCGGCACCTCCGGCAAGAACGCTTTGGCGAGACGAGGCTTTGCCCTCGACCAGCACGCCTTTTTCGAGATGCAACGTGGTATGGGCGCGAGCGGCAACAACCGGATCGTGCGTGACCATCAGAACGGTTTTGCCGTACTTGGCGACAAGTTCTTCAATAAGGGCCATGATTTCGTCCGCGCTTTTGCGGTCCAGGTCGCCGGTGGGCTCGTCGCACAGGAGAAAGGTAGGGTCGGAAACAATGGCGCGGGCGATGGTCACGCGCTGCTCCTGACCGCCGGAAAGCTGGCGCGGGTAGTGATGCATGCGGTCAGCGAGGCCGACGACCGCCAGAGCGGTTTCAACATGCTTGCGGCGCTCAGAACCGGAGAGTTTGGTCAAAAGCAGAGGCAGCTCGACGTTCTGATACGCGGTCAGAACGGGAATCAGGTTGTACATCTGAAAAATGAAGCCCACATGGCGCGCGCGCCATTGCGTGAGCTTGCTGCCGGACATGTGGGTGATCTCGTCGCCAGCCACAGTAATGCTGCCGGCAGATGGCACGTCCAAGCCGCCGAGAAGATTCAGCAGGGTAGTCTTGCCGGAGCCGCTGGGCCCCATAAAAGCGACAAAATCGCCCTTGTCGACATCGAGGTTGAGCCCCTGAAGGACCTGGATCTTTTCTCCGCCGCGACTGTAGGTCTTGTTCAGGCCACGGACGCGGATGAGGCTCTGCGAACCACCATTCCCATCAACTCGGACCATGCTTTTCTCCTATTGGCGGATTTCGACTTTATCTCCATCGTGCAAACTCTCTGGACCCTTTACGACGATAGAATCGCCGGGCGTGACGCCGGCGAGGACGGCTACTGCGGTGCCGCGATCCGTTCCCAAGCTAACAGCCCGGCGCTCCACTTTTCCGTCGTGGAGCAAATATACGAACGAAGAGGTAGAGTCGGACCGAACCGCGCTTTTTGGAATAAAAGCGATGGCTTGAGGCCCCTTTTCTTTCTCTTTGGTCTTCGCGGCGGGTTTTTCCTCTTCCAGAAACGCTACCTTGACGCCCATGTCAGGCAGGATGCGCGGATCCAGTTTCAAAAACGAAATGCGAACCTTAACCGTTGCTTTCTGGCGGTCTGCCGTGGGGATGACGGTGCGCACCTTGCATGGGATTTGCCAGTCTGGATAGGCATCCAGCGTTGCCATAACCGGCTGACCAGGCTGAACGCGGGCAATATAGTTTTCGTTGACGTCCACTTCGATCTCATTAGAATTCATGTCCACGATGGTAGCGATGCCGGTGCGCGTGAAGCCGCCGCCGGCAGAGTTGGGCGAGACCATCTCGCCCACTTGTGCGTCTTTCGACACCACGATGCCGGGAAAGGGTGCGCGAATGGTGCAGTTGTCCACGGCCTGCTGGGCTACTGCGATGCGGGCCACGGCCGCGCTTACCTGTTCTTTGGCCAGCGCGATTTTCGCTCGGAGGCTATCGGCCGCAGTAAGGGCATTGTCCAGCGCTTCTTGCGTCTGAATGCCCGCTTCGCGCAACTTTTGAGCGCGTTTCAGCTCGATCTCGGCGTTGCGAAGTTGAACTTCCAGATCGGCAATGGCGGCTTGTGAGGCATCGCGGTCTGCTTTCGCGGAATCGAGCGCGCGCTTGTAATCGGAATCGTCAAGCGTGGCAAGAAGCTGGCCCTCCTTGACCCGTGTGCCCTCGTCAAAATAGACCCCGGTGACGCGCCCGGTAATCTTGGCCGCAATGGTGGCGCGGCGGCGTGGGGTGACGTACCCACTGGCATTCAGCGCTGTCAGGGGCCCCTCTGCGTCCGGCTTGGCCGCCGTGACCACCTCCACGACGGGCTTCTGATTCCGCAAAGCGAAAGCCGTGGCAACAATGGCAGCAAAAATAAGAACCGGGATGGCAGCGTACAGCACCCGCTTGCCCATGCCGGACTTGACGCGCTGGCCATCATGGATGCGAAGCGACCCTAGGTCCGGTTTTCGCAAATCTGCAGACATTTCTAGCGTTTCCGCTTCCGTTCTCAATGCGGTGCTCCCATTTAGCTTACGAATGGCGCTTCTCTAAAATTACAGATGCATTCCACCGCTCTGGGGGCACATCGATTCTAGCGCGCATAGAACTCGTTCCACTCTCGGCCGGCCTACACCTATAGGCGAGATAAGCTACGGCCCAGCATCCCATAGGATGTAATGGAGCACTGGGGGGATATTGTAGTCGATTGTGGGGCCTTTTTTGATGAATGTATCAGGACAAGGCCGAGGTTGGTGGTCGGGACTGGGTGGCCGCTCAAGAGGCCCACAGCACTTCGTCCCTGAGTTGGTTCCGAGGAACAGGTTTCTGTCTTTTTCTTGAGCAGCTTTCAACTCAACTACCCGAGCGTAGAAATAACTGCGAGAATTCGTTTCGCGTAACATGTAGTAGGGGCGGGGCTTGCCCGCTTGCCCCGCCCGCAGACAGCTCACGTTTTTGCGGGACCGCACACTAGATTTCAGGGATCCGTCTGCGAAATTAACACAAAGCAAAACATCTGCTGACAAGGGTATTCCCGAGTTCACTGCGGGCGTGTGTACTAGGTTGGGACCACTGTTCTGCTCTGAAACATCGTGTACCACGACCTCGCTGATCTCTTGCGAACACCCCTTTAACTCCTTACAAAGAAACCGCTTAGATTGAACAACAAGTCTGACTTTCCACGCTGAGTGGCGCGCTCGTTGCACTCGTTTCGTGCATGGTGGTGTGCGCAAAAACCGGTCTTCAACAGCGCCGCTTCAGCGGTGTGTGCGGCGCGGTCATAACGGTTCTCCACACTGCGCTTGTCGCTTTCGTTGCTTTTGCGCTTCTGTGCATTTCGCCATTGCGCGTGCGGGCCCAAGCACCTAACTGGCAGGCGCAAGTACGCAAATATTCCCAAGCCAAAGATTGGGATTCCGCCATGCGCATCGTGGAGCAAGAAATCGCGCGCGCTCCACAGGACATGGACGTGCGGGCGTGGCGGGCACGCTTGCTGGCATGGTCCGGGAAACTGCCAGAAGCCGAAAAAGAATATCTCGCGATCTTGAAAGTTTCGCGAACGGATCCGGACAACTGGATGGGGCTCGCAAACGTTTACTTGCGCGAGGGAAAAATTTACGAAGCGCAAAAGGCTATCAACGCAGCTGAAGAACTGGATCCCAAACGACCGGACATTCATGCGGCTCGCGCGCGGGTGCTGCGGGCCGCGGGTGAACGAAAGGAAGCGCAGTGGGAATTCCAATCGGCGTTGCGCCTGGATCCGGGCAACACCGAAGCGCGCGATGGCTTGGTCTCCGTTCGCCGAGGTGCACAGCACGAATTGCGCTTCGGCCAGGACAACGATCTGCTCAGTTATTCTTCAAATTTTCATGATGAATTTGTGAGTCTGGTTTCGCAATGGACCTCGTACTGGAACACGAGCGCCGCCGGAAATTTTTATCAACGCGCTGGGGTGCAAGCAGGGAAATTTACCGGAAGCATCACACGGCGACAGCCGAAATGGGGAGCGTTCACGGTGGGCGGCGCTGTCGGTCACGACAACGCAGTGATTCCCAAGAACGAAGCGTTCTTCGATTTCGACCATGGATGGAAAACGGGCGAAAGCAGTTTTGTGCAGGCTGTGGAGTTCGATTACGCGCAGCACTGGTATTGGTATCAGTCGGCGCGAATTCTGACGTTAAGCGGCACAACCCTGG
>JAWOLO010000156.1:0-12759 GCA_033853375.1 Terriglobia bacterium | reverse complement strand
TCACGAACGTTCCCCGGCCAATCGTAGGCCTCGAGCTTACTCATCGCGTCAGGAGAAATTCCCTCGATGGGTTTCTCCATGGTCTTCCGGAAGCGCTCGAGGAAGTGGCGCGCTAAGAGTGGAATATCTTCACGACGCTCCCGCAGCGCGGGAACATGGATGGGGATAACACTCAGGCGGTAATAGAGGTCCTCGCGAAAGCGGCCTTCCGCGATTTCCTTTTCGAAATCCTTGTTCGTCGCAGCGATAATGCGCACGTCCACATCGGACTCTTCCGTGCTGCCAATGGGGCGGACTTTGCCTTCTTGAAGAACGCGATAAAGCTTGACCTGCATGGTCAGGCTCATATTCCCGATCTCGTCCATGAACAGCGTGCCGCCATGAGCGGCCTGAAACAGCCCTTGCCGATTCTCGTTTGCGCCGGTAAAAGAGCCTTTCATGTAGCCGAAAAGCTCAGACTCCAGGAGAGTCTCGGGGAAGGCACCGCAATTGATGGTGATAAAGGGTGCCTGGGAACGCGCGCTGTTTTCATGAATGGCGCGGGCAACTAATTCCTTCCCCGTACCGCTCTCGCCGGTAATGAGCACGCGGCTCGACTGGGGCGCTACGGTTTGAATCAAATCGAAAATCGCGCGCATCTTGGGGCTCTGCCCGATGATATTGTCGAGCCCGGTAAGGCGGCGCAATTCGCGCCGCAGATAACCCGCCTCTTTCTTCCATTTCAGGCTTTCGCTGACTTCTCGGACTGCAAGGCGCAATTGATCAATGTGGTTGTGGTCCTTGATGACATAGCGGTCAGCGCCGGAGTTAAGTGCCGCAATAGCAGTGTCCAAGGCTGGGAGAGCGGTCATCAAAACAAAGAAAGAGTCCGGCGCAATTTCCTTTGCGAATTTCAGCAGATCAACGCCGTCCTCTCCCGGCATGCGAATGTCGGAAATGATGATGTCGAAGATCTGGGATTCCAGTTTGCGCTTGGCGGCCTCCACACTGTTCGCAACTTCTACTCGATGCCCCTCCTTGCGAAAGGTGATCTCCAATAATTCGCAGATTGACTTTTCGTCATCCACGACGAGAATATGCGGCAATTCCCGTCCGGTTTCTTTGATTGCAGTTTTCGTCCCCTGCATAATGCCTCACGCAACTCGCGGCAATTCAACGATGAATTCTGCGCCGCGGTCCTTCTCTGAGATCACACTGATCTTTCCACTGTGCGCTTGCACGATTTGATAAACAATCGACAATCCCAAACCGGTGCCCCCTTCAAACCCGGATTGAAGCGGCTCAAAAATTTTAGCTTTTTGCCTGGCATCCAGGCCAACCCCTGTATCGCGAAAGGCAATGCGCAGCCAGAAGGGGTGGGTCTCCAGCTTCACGGTGAGCGTACCGCCCGTCGGCATGGCGCGGAGAGCGTTATCGCAGAGATTCCAAAACACCTGTTTGATTTTGTTCGCGTCCACACGGGCGCGCAATTCTTGACCGTTAAAAGCTCGAACGATCTGATACTTCGAGCCAACCTCGGGCTTTTTCTCCATTAACATCAGCGTCTCGTCGAGGAGGCTTCGGACATCCGCTTCCTGAAACTCGTAAGTCTTCTCTCGGGAATAGTTCAGAAAGTCCGTAATGATATTATTGAGCCGTTCGGACTCCCGGCTGACAATGTTAACCAACTGCTTTTCATCATCTTCCAGCGGCACGAGGCGAGCCAGTTCTTTTACGGCGCCAGCCATGGCCGTTAAGGGCTGCCGGATTTCGTGAGCGATAGCCGCCGAAAGCCTTCCCAGCGCAGCCATCCGCTCTTTTGTCGCGACTTCCTGCTCCAGCCTGCGCAACTCGGTAAGGTCCTGAAAGTTGAATACAAACCCACTTCGTTCTTCTGTTCCTAAGCGCAGAGGTGAGACGCTGATCCCAAGATATCGCATTTCTCCTTGCGGAGTCCGAAAGTCGATTTCCTTTCTTAGAGAAAGCCTCTCGACGTTGGGATACTGTCCCGGAAGCCAGAAATCCTGGTTGAGTTCCTGCAACTTCTTGCCACGCACATCAGCGAATCGATATCCCAGGATGTCCTCCCCGGTGCGATTGAGGAGCAGAATGGCTCCCGCAAGGTCTGTGGTAATTAGGCCGCCTCGCATGGAGTGGATGATGTCCTGGGTGAAATCCTGGAGGCTGAGAAGTTCCTCGCGCTTTTCCTCGAGTTCCCTTCCCTTACTTCGGAGGGAGTGCACGAGCAAGCTAGTCAGATACGCAACGGCCAAGAAACCCAACAGGTTCATAACCAACCAGGTACGCAGGCTTTCGACCGACGGCAGCGCTGTGGACGTCCTGGGCAGTTTCCCCGTATAAGCCAGAAGAGTCAGTGCAGCGAGGAGTAAAAAGCAGATCGCGGCATTAAGAAAAGCTAGGCGACGAGAAAAGACAATACTGCCAACGATGATGACCAGCAGATAGAGCGAAATGAAATAGCTCTCTTGCGAACCAGTCAAGTAGACCAGAAGCGTGACCATCACCACATCGGTGGCCACTTGCACCCCACCATGCCAACCGCTCTGAGGGATCCACCGAAGCAAAATAAGATGAAGGATTCCCAAGGTCAGCCAGAAAATGATAAGCGTGAGGAAGAACCTGTTCGTGCTCAAGCCCGGCACGTACTGGGGCCACACGACCCCAACGGTGAGTATGAGGGTAATCGTGAGAAGGCGGACACGCGCCAGCCATTCCAACCATGCTTTCGTCGCAAAACTCTGGTCCATGGTTTCCCCGCGCCCTCATCGCACCATCAGGGCATACCCGAGTCCAGGCAGGAAAACAGAGGGCGGAAAGTTCCTCGCCGCCCTCTGCAGAGGTTTTCGACGTTCAGGCGCAGCCCGATTAGTGGTTGGCCAGTTTTCCAATAAGTGAAAACAACGGCAAATACATGGAAACGACTACGCCGCCGACCACTAAGCCGAGAAATACAATCATGATGGGTTCAAGGGCAGTTAGCAAGTCTTTCACCGCCGCATCCACTTCTTCTTCATAGAAATCGGCGATCTTCTGCAACATGGCATCCATCGCGCCGGTCTGCTCGCCAACGGCAATCATCTGCGTGACCATCCCCGGGAATACATCGCATTCCTTCAATGGCTCGGTCAACGACTTGCCTTCTTCAAGCGACTTTCTCACCTTGAAAAGAGCTCTCTCGACCACCGCGTTGCCGGCGGTTTTGGCTGTGATGTCCAGGCCTTCCAGGATGGGCACGCCGCTGGAGATCAACGTTCCCAGGGTTCGAGTGAAACGAGCTACGGCAATCTTCCTCATCAAAATACCAAGGACTGGCAGCTTCAAGATGATGGTGTCCAAGACAAAGCGGCCCTGAGGCGTGCCATACCAAACCTTCAGCCCGAAGATGCTACCGCAAATGGCAACAAGCAACAGGAAACCAAAAATGCTGCCAATGAAGTGGCTCATCGCGATAACGATTCGCGTTGGAAGCGGAAGGTCCACGCCGAGGCCTGCAAACAACGTCGCGAAAATGGGCACGACTTTCCAGAGCAGCAAGGTGATGACGCCCGCAGCGACAGTCAAGACACCTACGGGGTAGACCATTGCTGATTTCACGGCGCGTTGCAGCTTGACGTTCTTTTCGATGTAAGCGGAAAGGCGCTGAAGAATAGTGTCGAGAATACCGCCCGTCTCGCCCGCCTCCACCATGTTCACATACAGTGCATCGAAAACCTTGGGGGAGGTACGCATGGCCGTGGACAACGTCGCGCCACCTTCCACTTGGGCGCGCGTGCCGGTTAGGACTTTTTGAAACGTTTTGTTTTCCTGCTGGCTAGCGAGAATCTCAAGGCACTGGACCAGCGGCAAGCCAGCGTCAATCATGACGGAGAACTGACGCGTGAAAATGGCCAGTTCCTTGGCTTTGACGCCCCCGCCGAACGTCGGGATATTGAACTCCTTCCCCTTTTCGGTCATTTTTGTCGCAGTGATCTGCTGGCGCTTCAAGATGCTCGCCAATTCCGTCTTGTTCGCCGCGGTCATCACGCCGCTAACGCTGGAGCCGCTCCGGCTCGTTCCTTGATATTTGTAATCCGGCATGAAAGTGCCTCCTAAGGTCCCTCGTTCTCTTTGGCTTCTACTTATTCAGTCAATTCCTAACGCCTGTTGGCCACGGGTGTTTTCACGCCGTTGCCCGAAGTTGCTACCCCACGGTTAATCATGTCTTGAAGTTCATCGGGATTCGATGAACGAGAGAGCGCCATGTCCAGCGTAATCAGCTTGCCAAAATAGGCATTGGCAAGCCCCTGGTTGAACGTTTGCATTCCGGTCTGTCCCGTGCCCGTCTGCATCGCAGAATAGATCTGGTGAATCTTGTCCTCGCGGACCAGGTTGCGGATGGCTGGGGTGGGTATGAGAATTTCCATAATCATCACGCGCCCGCGGCCATCGGCGCGCGGCAGCAACGCCTGACAGAGAATTCCCTCCAGCACCATGGAAAGCTGCGCTCGAATCTGCGGTTGTTGGTGAGCCGGAAAGACGTCAATAATGCGGTTGATCGTCGAAGCCGCGGAATTGGTATGCAGCGTCGCAAAGGTCAAGTGACCTGTTTCCGCGATGCGCAGCGCCGATTCAATGGTTTCCAAGTCGCGCATTTCGCCGATCAGAACGACGTCTGGATCTTCGCGCAAAGCTGCGCGGAGCGAGTTTGAGAAAGAGTGCGTATCCGCGTGGACCTCGCGTTGGTTCACCAGGCACCGCTTGTGGTTGTGCAGGAATTCGATCGGGTCCTCGATCGTGATCATATGCTCTTCGCGCTCGCTGTTGATCTTGTCCAGCATGGCCGCGAGCGTGGTGGATTTTCCTGAGCCGGTGGGCCCAGTAACCAGGACGAGTCCACGAGGTTTATCGCAAAGCCCCTTTACGACCGCAGGCAATCCGAGGGCATCGAATCCCTTGATATCCCAAGGAATGGTGCGAAACACCGCCCCGACCGCGCCGCGCTGGTTGAAGCAGTTTCCGCGGAAACGCGCCAGGTTCTTCAAGCCAAATGAAAAGTCCAGCTCCAGGTTCTCTTCAAAGCGGTGCTTCTGCGCGTCAGTCAATACGCTGTAGGCCAGGGACTTGGTATCTGCAGCGGTGAGCGGCGGCATGTCCAAAGGACGAAGTTTTCCATGCACTCGAACGCGGGGAGGGCTATTCGTGGTGATATGAAGGTCGCTTCCCCCCATCTCAATCATCTTTTTCAATAGCTCACTAAGCGTAATCCCAGCCATCAGTCATCCTCAATTCTAAAGAACCGTTTCGCGCAGGACTTCCTCCATGGTCGTTTGCCCGGCCGCCACTTTCATCAGACCGCTACGCCGCAATGTGATCATGCCCTGCTCAATCGCTTTCTTCTTCAATTCCAATGCAGAAGCCCCGACAAGAATGAGTTCGCGCAACTCATCGTTAATTTCCATGACTTCGTACAAGCCGGTGCGCCCCTTGTAACCACGCTTGCCGCAGGTGGTGCAACCCCTGCCATGGTAAATTTTTGTGGTTTTTGCCTCTTCTGGAGTGAAGCCCGCGTCAATCAACGCTTGTTCCGGAACCTGTAGTTCTTCTTTGCAGTTCGAGCAAATGCGCCGCACCAGACGCTGCGCGCAAATCAAATTCACGGAGGTGGCCACGAGAAATGGCTCGATGCCCATGTTCATCAAACGGCTGATGGTCGAAGGCGCGTCGTTGGTGTGCAGAGTGGAAAGAACCAAGTGGCCGGTCAAAGCCGCTTTTACTCCGATTTCCGCCGTTTCAAAGTCGCGAATCTCGCCTACTAGAATGATGTTCGGGTCCTGGCGCAGGAAGGCGCGTAGCGCGGCAGCGAAGTTTAGCCCGATCTGCTCTTTCATTTGCACCTGGTTGATTCCGCCCAACTGGAACTCGACAGGATCTTCCGCAGTCATGATGTTGGTATCGACCGTGTTTAGCGTGGCGACGGAGGAATACAACGTGTTGGTTTTTCCTGAGCCCGTGGGGCCGGTCACCAGCACCATGCCGTAAGGTTTCATGATGTTGCGCTGGAATTTCTCCAGGGACGCGGGTTCGAAACCGAGCTTAGTCATGTCCAGCCGCAGGTTTTCTTTGTCCAGCAACCGCAAGACAATCTTTTCGCCGTAGAGCGTCGGGACCGTGGACACGCGGAAGTCCAATTCCTTTTTCTTACCTTCGGCCTTGTACTTGATCATGATGCGGCCGTCCTGCGGCAAACGCTTTTCGGCAATGTCCAGCTTGGCCATGATCTTTACGCGGCTGGTTATGGCATCTTTCAGGCGCATGGGCGGAGACATGACGGTCTGGAGTTGTCCGTCAATTCGGAATCGCACG
The DNA here is from genome assembly GCA_033853375.1 of Terriglobia bacterium. Classification (GTDB taxonomy): domain Bacteria; phylum Acidobacteriota; class Terriglobia; order Acidiferrales; family UBA7541; genus Acidiferrum. The sequence continues at coordinate 6,417 of JAWOLO010000156.1, read as the reverse complement.
CGCAATTCCGTTTCATAGGGCTCAACGTGAATATCGCTAGCGCCGCGCTTCACGGAATCCGTCAAAATCAAGTTGACAAGCTTGATGATGGGCGCTTCTTCTGCCGCTTTTTCCAGCGTCGCAGTGTCCAGCTCGGACTCTTCCGCGGCCAATTCCAGTTCCTGTTCCTCTTCGACCAGGTCCTTCATCAAGTTCGTGAGTTCTTCCGTGTTGGAAGATGCGCTGCCGTAAAAGCGCGTGATCGCGTCGCCAATCGCCGCTTCAGAAGCCACTACCGGTTCCACATTAAAACCGGTCATGAACTTGATGTCATCCATTGCGAAGACGTTTGTGGGATCCGTCATAGCAATGGTGAGAACGGAACCGACACGCGAGAGCGGAATGACCTGATAGCGTGTCGCCGTGTCCTGGGGGATCAGCTTGATGACGTTGGGATCAATTTCGTAGTACTTCAGGTTGATCGAAGGAACGCCGTACTGACGAGAGAGCACGCCGGTGATGTCATCGTCGGTAATGAAGCCCATTTTCGTGAGGCAACTTCCCAGTTTGCCCCCATTGGCGCGCTGGAACTCCAGAGCCTTCTGGAGCTGGTCCTGCGTAATGAGACTTTCTTTAACCAGTATTTCGCCAAGACGGACGGACATCCGCAGCACTCCCTCGCGGGCTTGCACCCAAAGCCCACCTTAACAAACGATGACGGAGAGCGAAGCCAGAATTTCGTTCATCGTTTTGAAATGGCTAATACCTGTACACGCGGGCAGGTTTTGCAGCTCGAGGACAGGTCGAAATCTTGACTTGCCTCCTCAGGATGCTATCTTGCCAGAGAGATGCCCAAGCATACAGCCAGATCGCATTCTTTTCATCGGCAACCCGAGGTGACTAAAACCGTCCGCTTGGAATACCCCGTGCTCAGTTACCGGTTCTTCCTTTACACACTTTTTTGTGTTCCGAGGCTGGTTAGTCAATGAGCCGTTTGGAATCCAAGCACCGTTGGACCCTGGGCATAGGCGGAATTCTCCTGACATTGCTGCTCGCCGCCGTGTTTACGTTTGGCTCGCTCGACGTGCCCTTCCATCCGAGAAGCTGGCGGGCAGTAATGGCACTCTACGCGGTGTCCAGCTTCATTACCGCGGCACTCCTGGTCTTCCTGCTGATTCTTGGTCGTACTACCTTGCGACTCTGGGTCGAGCGCCGGAGGGCACAACTCGGAGCTCGTTTCAAAACCAAAATGGTTGTGGGCGCGATGGCGCTGTCTCTCCTCCCCATCGTATTCATGTTCATTGTTAGCTACTCACTCATCAATCGAAGTCTGCTGCTCTGGTTTCCCAAACCGCTGGAGACCGCCTCGCAAGAAACCCAAAAATTGCTGAACGATCTCGGCCGCGCACAGTTACCCCGGCTTCGCAACCTAGCTTTGCAAGTGCAATCCGAAACACCGCGCTCGGACGGTGATTTTTTGCAACACGCGTTCGCGAAGGGCGCGGACGCCGTTTGGCTCCTCGGCCAGGATGGCAAGCCGATCCGTGGAGGAGTTGTCTGCGACAATCAGTCGGAGGATCGCGGCGGTAAGATCTGCACCGAGCCAAATACTTCTGCAGAGTATCTTCGTTCGCTGCCAAGCGGCGTGGAAGTTTGGCAGGCCGGAGGAAAAAACTACTTCGGCGCGCGAGTTCCAAATCTGCAAAATGAAAAGCCGGCTGGCTTTATTGTCGCTGCTTTTCGAACAAGCCCGGACGTCCTGACGCGCCTCGCCGTCATTCAATCCCAAACAAACGAATACTACCAGGCCAAGCAAGATCTTCGCGCCCTCAAGCGCCAGATGCTGCTCATCCTTCTTTTTTTTACAGTGCTCCTCTTTTCTTCCGTGATGTGGGTAGCGCTGTTTCTCGCCAAACAAGTCACCGTCCCCATTCAAGCGCTCGCCGAAGGAACGCGCGAAGTCTCCTCCGGCAACTTCGATTATCAGGTTCCGGAGCAAGCTCAAGACGAACTTGGCGTCCTGGTGCGTTCCTTCAACACCATGACCACACAGCTACGAGACAGCCGCGCACAGATCGACGAATTTACCCGCAGTTTGCAACAAGCGGTTCAGGAGCTGGAGCGGCGCCGGCAATTAATGGAAACGGTGCTAGAAAATATTCCCACTGGAGTCATTTCGCTGGACAGCTCGGGGACCATTCTGCGTATGAACACTTCCGTTGCACGGATGTTCGGAGTTAATGGAACGGGACTGCAGTCGCTGGAAGAGCTGCTGGGAACGGATTCTGCGCGCAGCGTCCAGCATTTGATGCGCAGGTCTCTCCGCATGGGCGTCGTGTCCCGCGAAATGGAATCGGTGGTTGGCGGCCGCGTCCTCCATCTTGCCGTTACGGTAAGTTCTCTGGGGCCGCGTCGTGCAAACACTGGCTATGTCCTTGTCTTTGATGATTTGTCGGAGCTGCTTCGTTCCCAAAAGACCGAGGCTTGGCAGGAAGTGGCGCGGCGCATTGCGCACGAGATCAAGAACCCATTAACGCCAATTCAGCTTTCTGCTCAGCGGCTTTCGCGATTCCTGGAGAAGCGCGACTCTTTGCAGCCAGGAACTCCGCCCGACCCGGAATTGACGAAGCTGGTTCAGGAGTGCTCGCGATTGATTGAGCGGGAAGTTTCCACTCTCGCTTCCCTAGTAAACGAATTCTCCCAATTTGTGCGCTTCCCTGCCGCCAAACTTGTTTCTACAAACGCCAATATTATCGTTCAGGAAGCGGCCGAAGTTTTCTCGGGAAGGCTCGATGGTGTCACTCTCAAAACAAGTCTGACCGAGAACCTCCCCATGGTGCGAGCCGACGCCGGCTTGGTGCGCAGCGTGGTCGTAAATCTCATCGACAATGCCGCTGAAGCGTTGGAGAACTCCTCCTTCCGCGAAATCACCGTCTCCACAAAGTTGCTTGCTGACGCAGAAGCCGTAGAAATTTCCGTCGCGGACACCGGTCACGGCATTTCTCCCGAAGACAAAGACAAACTTTTTTTGCCGTATTTTTCGACCAAAGATCGCGGCACGGGCCTCGGCTTGGCGATCGCCGCGCGGATCATCGCCGAGCATGGCGGCAGCATCCATGTTGAGGATAATTTCCCCGTAGGATCACGTTTTGTGATCGAACTGCCTGTCGCGGAATTGGCCCCTGCCACTGTTGCTGACCACAACGGGTCCATTACCTCCCTATGACGCTTAGGCCACACATCCTCATCGTTGATGACGAAGCTGGCATTCGCGAGTCTCTCTCTTCGATCCTCAGAGACGAAGGCTATCACGTGGATGCAGTGGGATCTGCGGAAGAAGCTCTGGAGCGTTCCGCGCTGGGCGATCTCGAAGTCGTGCTTCTGGATGTTTGGCTTCCAGGAATCGACGGCCTCGAGGCCTTAAGCCGCATTCAGGCGCTGTCTCGCCCTCCCGCGGTCATCATGATTTCCGGCCACGGCACCATCGAGACAGCCGTGCGCGCCACGAAACTCGGCGCCTTTGATTTCATTGAGAAGCCACTTTCGCTCGACAAGATTATTGTCCTGGTACGCAACGCCATCCAGCAACGCCGCCTCGAGGAAGAAAATCTGCTTCTGCGCAACGAGTTGGGCCACCGTTACCAGGTCATTGGCGACAGCGTGCCAATGAAAGCCCTACGCCAGCAAATTGCCGTCACCGCACCCACGAACGGCCGCGTACTGATCTACGGAGAGAGCGGAACCGGCAAAGAGTTAGTCGCCCGCGCGTTGCATGCCGCGAGCCTTCGTGCCAAGGGTCCTTTCGTGGAGGTGAACTGCGCGGCGATTCCCGAAGAACTCATCGAGTCCGAACTTTTCGGCCACATCAAAGGCAGCTTTACCGGTGCCACCGAGGACAAGATCGGCAAATTTCAGAAGGCCGATGGGGGCACGCTTTTTCTGGATGAAATTGGCGACATGAGCCTGCGCACGCAATCGAAAGTCCTTCGCGTCCTCGAAGAGCAGCGTTTCGAACGAGTGGGTTCCAACGTCGCTTCGAGCGTCGACGTCCGCGTCATCGCTGCAACCAACAAAAATCTCGAGCAGGAAATCACTCGCGGCGCATTCCGCCAGGATTTGTTTTATCGTCTGAACGTCATTCCCTTCTATGTTCCTCCGTTGCGCGACCGCAGGGAGGACATTCCCACCTTATCCAACTATTTTCTCAGGGAATTCAGCTCGGCGTACGGCAAGAAGACTCGAGAACTCAGCGATGCCGCCATGGAAGTTCTGCTGCGCTATCCCTGGCCCGGAAATGTTCGCGAGCTTCGGAACCTCGTTGAACGCCTGGTCATTATCTGCCCCCAGGCGCGCATCGAGCCGCATCACCTTCCGCCCGAACTCTTTCGCGGTGTGGCCGAAAGTCCGCACCATCCTTATTCCACGCTCCACGAAGCACGCAGCGCCTACGAGCGGGAGTTCATCCTTCGCAAGCTGCAGGAACACCGTTGGAACATGACCCAGACGGCCACTGCGCTGGGCCTTGAGCGCAGTCATCTCTACCGCAAGATGAAATCCCTTGGCATCGCCGCCCCGGACTAGACTCGACCACGGTTAGACTTAATCATCTCCGAGATAGTTCTTTCCCTTCCAGAATCACTATTCGTGTAGAATCCCGCCAAACTTGGGTTGCCCATTGATGCAAAGGAATTGAGGGAGTGAAGTCCAATGGCCTCAGCCATTGTCGCTTTTGTCGTGGTGTCGGGCTGATTCGGAATCCATTTCTTCCATTCTCATCCAAGGCTAAGGAGACGACGTGAGAAAAATCATCCTGATTCTGTTTGCCCTGTCCGGCGCCCTAGCTCCTGCTGCTGTGTCGCAAACAATCACGAATGAAACGCCAAACCCTTCCTCTCAATCGGTGCAAGCATCACAGTCCCCTACCTTCTTCCCACGCAACTGGATTCGCGGTTATACCGACTTCGCCTTGGCCCCTTCGCATAATGAACCTGACCTGGGCCGCTGCATGTATCCCCAGCCTGTCAGCGCGGGCGGATCCGCTTCGCAATGCACAGCCTACGCGCGCTACCTCTTTAGCGGATACATGGAGATTCAGCCGCTTGGCCGAACATTCGCGCGCCATCTCTTTTTCTTTTTCGAGCCAAGATTCAGTTTCGGGAGGAACATCCCTCAGCTCAGTTATGAGGAATCCATGGAGCCCATCGCCTATGATCGCGCCATTGGCGTCGGATTCCAGTTGCCGCGGAATCTGGAATTACGTCTGACCCAGCATCAGGTTGACTATCTTGGCCGTTATAGCCGCCTTCTTGGCCCCGCCGATCTGCGAACCACCGGCCCCTACGGCCTCTACACTACGGTCTCCGTGCGCTGGACTTTCGGAGGATACGGCCGCAACGGCGCCCCGCCGGCGTACTAGAATCGCAGAATGGACTTCTGCAACACGCGAGGCTTACTAAGTCATAGCAAAAAGTGTCTTGGTTCAGCCTGAAGTGGACAGAGGGCGCCCTCCGTTAGTGACTATTCCCCCCTGCAAGCTCATCGTAGCTCCTCCACGTCCGTCTCAATTTCCGGATGGCCTGTCATCCGCCCCGAATCAGGTGCCACGCTGTCAGGTGCCTTGGAATCGCGCACCGACCAGCCGAAGGATTTTATTCGTCGCGGAGGGCGGCCATGGGATCCACCTGCGCAGCGCGGCGCGCAGGCAGGTAACTCGCCAGGATAGCCACGATCGCCAGCGCCAACGCCGAAAGCGTAATCGTCAACGGGTCGTAGGGCTTGAGGCCGAAGAGCATCGCGCCCGCGGTTTTGCCCAAGGCCAGCGCCAGCGCGGCGCCGACGGCTAGGCCGATCACCAGCATAATGCCGGCTTCGCCCAGCACCATACCCAAAATATTTCGCCGTTGCGCTCCCAGCGCTATGCGCAATCCGATTTCTCCGGTGCGGCGCGCAACGGAATTGGACATCACGCCGAACAGCCCCATCATGGCCAGCAAAGTAGCCAGCGCGCCGAAAAACCCTGAAAGCGCGGCCATCAAACGCTCGCGCAGCAGCGAATCGCGGATGGTCGTCTGCATGACGTGGAATTCCTCGCCGATCTCGGGGCTGGCCTCGGCCAGCGCGTTTTTCAGTTCTTGCGTCAGCGTTCCCATCGGGAGACTGGAACGAATCAGCAATCCCGCGCCTTCATCCGGCTGATCATCCTGCGCCGTGGTCACGTAGACTTCCGGCGCGAATTCCTCGCGCAAGTCGTAATACTTCGTGTCGCGAACCAATCCCACGACCTCATAGATCGGCCGCGCGCGGCCCACCTCCTCCTCAATTTGAAAGTGCGCGCCAATGGGATTGGCGCCGTTGAGGATTTTCTTCACGAAACTCTGGTTGACGATAGCCACCTTGGGCGAGTTGGCCGTGTCCCGCTCGTTGAATGCGCGGCCGGCC
>JAWOLO010000155.1:0-3255 GCA_033853375.1 Terriglobia bacterium | reverse complement strand
TGAACGGCACGCCATAGACTTGGCCATTGGCTTTGACGAGAGGCAAATCCCGAAGTTTGGCCGAGAGCTGTGAATAAGAAGGAAGTTTCGAAAGATCGAGCGGCGCGGCCAGGCCCGTGCGCGCAATGGAAGCAGCAACATCACTCGACGGAGAGATGACGTCGTAATTCGAAGCGCTGCCGCCGCGCAGCTTGGCCACCAGCTCATCGCTCGAGCCCATGTAGGAAGCGGAGATCTTGCAGTGATGGCTTTGCTCGAAGTCGTGAACGGCCGCTTCGTCCGAGTAACCTTCCCAAACGAGCAGACTGAGCGATTCTTCTTTTTTGCCGCACGCCCCACACGCCAGCGCAACAACGAGAATCCCCAGAAGGATGGCGCGCGGTTTCATTGCTCCTCCAGCTACTTGGAATCGGCTTGATAGACCACGCGCCCGCCTACGATGGTATTGAGCACTTTGGTCGCTCCAATCTTATGCGGATTGATGTCAAAAATGTTCTGCGAAATGATGATCAGGTCGGCGAGTTTGCCAACCTCGATGGAACCCTCGGTCTTTTCGCGCCGCCCCGCGAACGCCGCTCCCAGCGTATAGCCTTCGACCGCCTGCGCCACCGTCAAGCGTTGTTCGGGAACGAAGCCGCTTGCCGGCGTGCCCTCGGCAGTCTGCCGCGTCACCGCTGTCTGAATTCCTTGCCACGGATTCAGTGTGACCACCGGCCAATCGCTGCCGAACGCCATGTGACCGCCGCCATCCGCGATGCTTTTCCATGCCCACGCACGTGAAGCGCGGTCGGGCCCGGCATTGCGCGCCCAAACGTCCAGCGTGTCCGCGTCCGGATAAGAATGAAGTGGCTGCATGCTGGCAATGACGCCAAGCTTTCCGAAGCGCGGAATATCGGCTGCCGCGACGGTTTCTATGTGCTCGATGCGCGGGCGTTGATCCCGTTTCTGATTGTGTTCTCCCGCTTGCTCGTAGCCGTCCAGCGCCATGCGGACGCCATAATCTCCGATGGCATGCGTAAAGAGTTGGAAACCGCGCTTATCCAGTTCGGCGACGGCAGCATTGTAGTTCGCTGGTTCCCAGAACGGCTTGCCTTTCAAGGAAGGGTCGTCGCTATAAGGTTCGAGCATGGCCGCCGTGTGGGATTCCACTACGCCATCCACCATGAATTTCACCGCGCCCGCATCAATCCACTCGTCATGGAATTTCTTGCGGGCAGCCTCGATCGCTTGGATGTCCTGCGGCCGCAGCGAAGGAGGATTCAGGAAATAAGCGATGTACATGCGCAAGGTGAGGTCGCCGCGATGGCGCATTTCGTCGAAGAGGTCGAGTATTTCAAAATCACCGCCGGCGCTGTGCACGCGCGTGATGCCGTTTTCATTCGCCCACTTCATCCCGGCACGTAAAGCGAGCAACTGGTCGGCGCGAGTCGGTTTCGGAATTATCTTAGCAACCAGGCCTTGAGCTGCCTCTTTCAAAGCACCCGTGGCTTCGCCGGTTTGCGGATCGCGCACGATAATGCCATTCGGCGGATTGGGCGTTTCCCGCGTGATACCCGCAAGAGCTAGCGCTTTCGAATTGGCCCAGTAGGTATGCCCGTCGTAACCTTCCAGAAAAACAGGTCGGTTAGGGAAGATTTCGTCGAGGTATTTCTTGTGAGGCAGGGCCTCGGGACCAAACATCGCGTAGTCCCATCCGCGGCCCAGAATCCAATCATCGCCTGGATGCTCCGCTGCGTATTCGCGAAGCTTCTTCTGAATTTCGGAAACGTCCTTCGAGCCTTCCAGGTTCACGCGGCCAAGACTGAGCGAGCCATCCAGAAAGTGAATATGGCAATCCGTGAAGCCCGGAAGCACCAGCTTTCCTCCGGCGTTGATGACCTTTGTGCCCATGCCGCGCATTTTTTCAATGGTGGAATCATCGCCGACGGCTACTATTTTCGTTCCGTGAATGGCGACGCCCTGCGCCCAAGGCTGCTTCGGATTCTCGGTATACACACGCCCGTGGATCACGATGATGTCGGCTGGCTTGACAATGAGGCCCTGCGCGTTGGCAATGCCGACAATCCCGGATAGAAAGGCAAAAGACCAAAGCGCAACCTTGCTAAGGCGATTTTTCACTGGAATGCGTTCCTTTTTCAAAATGTCGGCGGCGTATTGATCCACAACACCCAGGTTTCCTTACGGCCCGGATTCTTCCACCGGTGCGGTGTGGAGCTTTCAAAATACAAGCTGTCGCCGGGCTGCAGCTGGTAATGTTCGCTTTTGTTCAGCCAGATTTCAAATTCGCCGCGAAGGACATGGAGGAATTCCTCCCCCTCGTGCGAGTAGGATTCGCCACTCCCGCCGCCGGGCTTCACGCGGAAAAGGTGAGGCTCCATCGCCGTGTTGCCCCACGCCAGCAGTTCCATGCGGACATCGGGCGTGGTTTCCAGAATTTTTCTTTCCGCAGGGCGTACCAGGCGCGGATTATCGCTGGCGGCTTCAAAAAACGAGAGAATATTTGTCCGATAAAAGCGTGCGATGCGGCGCAGTGTCGCTACCGACGAACGCATTTGGCCGCGCTCGAGTGAGCTAAGAAAGCCGACGGAAACGCCGGTGGCTTTGGCGACTTGCGCGAGAGAAAGGCCACGCTTAGCGCGCAAGCGTCGAAAACGCTGCCCAGGAACGAGCGTGCCCTCCGCAGGCGGAGCCACAACGCCTTGACGCTTCAGGACATGAACGATCGCGGGCGGATTGAGACCGCGAGCCCGCCGCAGAAATATGGCGCGCTGCAGCAGGCGAACGTCCGATTCGTCGTAAAGCCGGTAGCGGCTCTGCGTCCGTTTCGGCGCGACCAGCCCGAGCGCTTCCCAGGCCCGCAACGCAGAAGAAGAAATGCCCACGTGGCGTGCGACCTCGCTGATGCGCAGCAAACGCTTCTCTCGGCGCGTAGCCGATCCTTCCGATAAATTCTTTCTGCTTGACACGGCACCCGACTTTCTCTAAGTTTACTGGATTATAGTAAGGTTTCAGGGACACAGCAACCGCGAAGATACCATCCTCGACATTTCTTCGGGCAAGGGGTGAGGTCATGACAGATAAGGCATTCTTCTTGGGAGTTCTCTCCTTGTGTCGTCGTAGCGTTCTTTTCAGCGTCGTATTGATCCTCGCTTTTGTCTTGGGCGCGCCGTTTTTGAATGCGCAAAGCACCGGCGGCCGCATTCGCGGCACGATCACCGATCCGAGCGGCGCCGCGGTGGTTGGCGCTACCGTCAC
>JAWOLO010000154.1:0-14779 GCA_033853375.1 Terriglobia bacterium | reverse complement strand
CCTTACGAAACTGCCGGGATGGAGGTGCATTCTTCCCATTCTGGAACCGAGCATCCGACAAGGATGCGAGTCCTGAGGGAGCGCAGCGACTCGAAGGATCTCTCCGTGTCACTCGCCACTTGCGCCGTTTGTATCCCGCGTCGCAGACCGGGATGTCACTCGCCACCGCCTTTTCACGGTTCCCAGGGAGGTCTGGGAGGGGGCCCTTGGGACTTGCTCAGGGCGGTGTAGGCGGCTTGCATCCAGTCCATGGCGCGCGGGAGATCGTCCGGGTGCTGGTACAAGTGGTGGAACAAGGCCACCACGTCGAAGGGCGCGCCGCCAAGGTAGCGGTAAGCCGAAGGCAGCGGCGGCCCGCCGGGGCGCCCAGGCGCGGGAATCTGCGAATACAAATGAACGGCGTACATGCTTCCGCCAGCCAAAGGTTCGTAGGGATACTGCATGAGCCAAGCGCAGTTGTGCCCGTCGAGAATCGAACTTGCGGAGACCGCGACCCATTGTCCCGCATCTTCCGGCGCAGGCTTCTGGCAATTCCAGAGGCGCGCTTGCGGCACGAACACCGTGGGATCCGAGAAGCCGTATGCGTCCACGGCAATTTTCTGGAGCCCATGTTGTTCCGCAAAGCGCTTCACTTCGGGCAGCGACTGGTTCCAATCGATGTTGGAGTCGTTGACCAGTTCGTAGGCAGGGTGGCCCAAGCTCAAAGAATTGATGAAAGGAAAATAAAAAGGATACGCGCGCACCGCGGTGACGAGGCAACTGGCGGCAAGCGCCGTGACGGCCAAAGCTCCCGTGGACAATCCGGAAAATCCTTCGCCCAGAATCCGCGGCACCGGCGCGAGGAGCAAGATGAGCAAGATCAAAGGCACGGTGAAATGGCGGATACTGAAATCGAGCGGGCTGAGCATGCACGCGCCTGTGAATACGAGCAAACTGACCCAGAGCACCCTCCAGTGCAGGGCAAATGGCGCGGGAATCACGGAAGCCCCGCCTCCGCTGCTCCATTGGCGGCGAAGCGCAATCAGCAGGGATACCGGAAGTAAAAGCAAGAACGCGAGAGACGACTTGAAAACAAAAACAACGGGGAAATAGAACCACACGCCATGGGGATAGCTCCGGCCCAGGATGAAGGTTGGTCTTTTAGCGGTTAGCAGGACCCAAAACACTCCACGGAGGTAGAGCACAGGAGGCAGAAGCGCGCGGCGGAAGAAGAGCGCGACGGGGCCGGTGCCGAGCCGATCAAGGGCGGTGGATGGCTGATGCCAGGAAAACACAAGGTAGAAAACGTAAACGAACAGCGCCGCCAACAAAACGCCCAGAAGCGTTGCCCGCCAGCGAGGACGCCGCCAGTCGCGGGCTTCCAGCTTGCCTTCAGGCGTCCCCGGAATGCGGCTCAACCGCAAGCTCAGGATGAACGCGAGGAAAGCAAAGAACAAAATCCCGGCGGTAAATTTGGAGAGCAAAGCTCCGGCAAGGCTCAGGCCGAATAGCAGGACATTTCCCCGGGTTGGCTCGCGCCAAACATGGGCAAAGGTCCAGAGCGCAAGCAAAGAAAACAGCGTCAGTGCGATGTCTGTGTGTACGATAGGCCCGAAAGCGAGAAATGCGGGCGTGCTTACAAACAGAGTGACGCAAAGGAGCCCGGCCCACGGACCTCCAAACCGTCTCGCCAGCACGTACAACGCGCAACCGAGCAAGAGAGTGAGGGCCAGCATGGGCAGGCGCGCCCATTTGAGAAGCGCCCACGGGTTATTCCACTTCTCAAGGAGCCATTCGCCGAAGACCCACTGCCCCATGTACGCCGGGAAAAACTTTTCGCTGATGGTCCAGGAGATGTGGTTATAGTCGGCGCGAACGCCTCGGATCACCAGTGGAATGGCGGCCAGCACTTTTGCGAGAGGCGGGTGCTCGGGATTCATGCGCAGATCGAGTTTCTGCAAATAGCTGACGCCGGCGCCGATGTGCGACACTTCGTCGACCGTGACGGACTCGCGCAAAGCCGCGCCGCCTGCCAAAACGGCCATCAAGGCCAACAGTGCTCCGGCCAGCAGCGCGCTCAAAATGCCGCGCGCTTTGTCATGGGATCCATTCGTATTCACACCCTCAACCGTGCCTTCGGGCATTCGATGCGGCAATCATAAACCTTTGTGGATTCTTGCGGTGTTCTTAAGTCGATGCGCTTCTGGAGCGGCCATTATTTTTTTGCAGGTTCGGGCATAACGTAGCCGGATTGTGCGGGCAAGCCGGCACGTTCCAGCTGCACGGTGGTGTGTTCGATGTGAAATTGCTTGGAAGCCACCTGCCGGATGGATTCGAGTAAGCGTTCGCACTCGTCCATGTGCATGTCGGGAATGCGCGCGTGGAGGCTGAGGGCATTGTGACCGCCGCCCAAAGACCACAGGTGGACATCATGAACTTCCTGCACGCCCTCCACTTTCAAAATAGCTCGGGCGACTTCCTCGACTTGCAAGTCATGCGGGCGCCCTTCGAGGAGAAGGTGCGACGATTCGCGCAGAATGCCGATGCTGGACCAGAGGACCAGCGCACCGATGCCGAGGCCAAGAAGAGGATCGATCCAATGCGCGCCGGTTTTGCCGATGACGACCGCGCCGACGATGATGGCGATGTTCGAAAGAGCGTCGCCGAAATTGTGAATCAAGATGCTACGCAGATTGAGGTCACCGCGTCCGCGAACGAGCGCCAAAGTGATGCCGCCGTTCACTGCTAAAGCAGCGATGGAAGTCCAGATCATCCATTCTTCAACGACTTCGACGGGTGAGCGGAAACGCTGCACCGCTTCATAACCGAGCCAAAGAGAAAGCAGCACAAGGACAAAGGCGTTGGTGAAGGCTGCCAGCGTGCCGGCACGACGGTAGCCGTAAGTCTTCTCGCTATCCGCGGGGCGCTCCGCCCAGCGCATCGCCAGATAAGAGATGCCGAGCGCGGGAACGTCGGAAAGGTTGTGGACGGCATCATTGAGAAGCGCGATGCTGCGGCCAAGAATGCCGCCGAAAATTTCGGCAATGACCAAGCCAAGCGTAAAAACCATGGCCCAGCCCAGAACGGAGGGCTGCAGCGTTGCGTGAGCGTGGCCAGAGTGAGAGTGCGCATGAGAGTGGCCGGCGTGACTGTGGTCGTGATCGTGGCCGTGAGGATGCCCAGGCATGCCCCCATTCTACGCGCGCAAAGTGGCCAGCGCAGCCATTCGACACGCTTATTAGGCAGTTTGACACCCTACCTGCTGGAATGGATTGACGGTCTTGCCAACGGCTGCCACGATGAAACAAGCCTCCCACGGCGGTGCGCATTGTTGTGGGAGGGGCCATGGGGGATTTTCGCTCACAGACATGGCGGTTCCGATTACAAGATTGAATTTTTGGGGCGTGCGCGGTTCCACGCCGACCGTCGACCCCACCACGTGGCGCTATGGCGGCAACACGCCTTGCCTGGAGTTGGAAGCGCCGGATGGCACGCAGCTCATATTGGATTGCGGCACAGGCTTGCGGATGTTGGGCAACCGCTGGGCGGCACCGGGCGGGAGCCAAGGAACACACATCCTGATTACGCACTATCACTGGGACCACATTCAAGGTGTTCCTTTTTTTGCGCCATTGTACGTAGAGAAGAACGAATTTCAGTTTTATAGCTTCCGATCGAAATTTTTGGGGCGCGATAGCTTAAAGCAAGTGTTCGAGGCGCAGATGGCCGTGCCATATTTCCCCGTGGATATGTCCGTCATGAGCGCGAAGCGGAAATTTCACGAAGTGGACGGCGGGGAATCGTTCACCATCGGCGAAAACAAAATTACCACGCGGTGGCTGAACCATCCGCAAGGCTGCCTGGGATTTCGCATCGAGACGCCCGCGGGAACGGTGGCGTACGCCACGGACAATGAGCCAGGGAACGCCAAGCTCGATGAGAGCCTGCGAGAACTGGCGGCGGGCGCGGACATTTTTATCAACGATGGGCAATTCGCGCCGGAACAGTTGGCAACGACGAGAAAAGGCTGGGGACATTCTTCGTGGCTGGAGGGAGTGAAAACTGCGCGGCAGGCCAGGGCGAAGACACTCGTGTTGTTCCACCATGACCCGGATTCGACGGACCGCATGGTGGATTCGATTTTGCGGCAGGCGCGGGATGAATTCGATTCTGTATTCGCGGCGAGCGAAGGAATGGTTATCACGCTGGGCGCGCCGGGAGAACCAGTGCAAGCCCACATGCCGGGGACGCGCACAGCGCTGCGGCGCGAAGTGCAATTTCAAGCGAAGGTTTGCGGCTTGAGTGAAGGCGGAAAGGAATTTACCGAAGAGACGGTGGTTTGCGATTTGTCGCTGCAAGGAGCCATGCTAACGCTGAAACATCTGCCGCAATTGCAATCCGAACTGCAGGTCACGATGGATGCGCCGGGAGGCAACGGGGAGCGGAGCATCCGGTTGAAGGGCTATGTGGTGCGGATTGACGACGCGGAAGAAAAAGGCCGCGTAGCGGTCGGCGTCGTATTTACGGACTAAGCCGGCATCAAAAACGGTTTTGGTATTGCCTAGGGCGCAGAGGATGCGCCCTTTCGCTTTTCTTGGCCGCTGAAATTTCTTGTGGGCGCGGCCTTTTTCGGTGGAGTTGCTTTCGCCAGGTAAGGACACGGCAGGGTAATCAGGAATCTTCCCTCTGCTTATCGTTTTTTGGACTCCGTTTTGACTCATCGTGTGCGGGCCATTCGGCATCTAACTTGACGCCGGCCCCAGTAGAGGAAACAGCGTCCGGGCATTGAGCCGGGCCACAGAAAGTGTAAGATAGGGGCCCAATCGCAGTAAGTTCTTCAGCCCACTTTCCTGGCGATTGTCTCGGCCCGTCCCCGCCCGAGGGCTTTGCCAACAAGAGTGAACTCTGGCGGAGTGTCTATGCCCGCGAGAATCGTTGCAATCCATTGCCGGAAGACAGCCGTGAAGTGGTTGGCCGCTGTGGTATCCGCCTTCTGCTGCATGGCAACTGCCGGGGCTTCGGAAAAGACGCCAGGCACCGATCCAGGCGCGGCGATCTGCCCCGTAGTCTACCCGCTCGATCAAAGTCCTTCCGAGAAGGGTTATCACTATCTCTTTTATGGGAATGCTTTCTTCGTCAATGAAGACGGCTATTTGATTACCGCCGCGCACCTCCTGAAATCGTTTCACGACGGCGGAATACCGCATGTACTGGTGGAGCTACCTACAGGCCAGCGCCGACTGCTGAAGACCGAGGTGGTGGCGACCGATTGGGAGCACGATGTTGCCATATTGCGAGCCACACCGAATCCGTTTGAAGGGGACTACCGAGTAGCGTTCCTGCCCCTGGCGACGGAGCGATTGGCTCCGGGAAAACAAGTGGTCTCAGTATCGTTGCGGCCCTCGAGTCTTGAGGAAGCGTATACGTTCGACGAACAGCTGGAAGACCGTTCCCAGGGCGAGGTTCTAGGCTACCAGTACACGCGAACGGCAAGTGGGCGGGAGATCGAGTTATTGCTCTACAGCCAGAGAGTGATACCGGGTCAGAGCGGCTCGCCGGTTATTTCGGAGGAATCAGGGGAAGTGGTGGGGTTCATCGAGGGGCGCTGGCTGCACCCCACAGCTATTCCCTTTGTGACGACCGCGGAGCAAGTGGATCCTTCACCGGGGGCGGCAGTGCGCATTCACTATGCAATTTCATTGCTGCAACAGCAGGGCATTCCTTGGCATGCGACTTTGCAACCCGCAGGGCTTGCCGAGAGCCCAGCGGAGAATACGAAGGGGTTCACTGGTCCCACCCCTCTCTCGTTGGTGGCAGCACCTTATCCGCCCACGGCGTTGTTTGGCGGCGAGATTCTGCTAGATGCTCGCGTGGATACGAGGGGAAGACTCACAGATATTAGGGTAGTGCAGGGTCAATCTCCGTTTCTTGAAGAAGTGCTGGGCGCGCTGCAAACCTGGACGTTTCTGCCGGCGCGGCAGGACGGCCGGGCTGTGGACGCGCGGATCGGAATCGTGTTCCAGTTTGCGCAACCGTACGTGCCCAAAATGACGGCGCGGGTGCACGAATACAAGGAGACGGGAACGGACTCCAAGGACCGCGCGGCTTTGCCAATCTTTACGCTCGAACCTGAATATCCGCCCAACAGCATTGCCGAGGGAAGCGTGATTCTGAATGAGATTGTCGACCGGGACGGACGCGACACTTCAATCCACGTGGTGCGCGACTTGGAGACGCTTACGGCGCCAACAGTGACAGCGGTCCAACAGTGGAAGTTTGCTCCTGCGAGGCGAGTGGGCGAAAGCGTGGAATCCGGGGTAATCGTCGTGGTCACGTTCCGGCGTCCGGTCGTGGCTAGCCGAAGAGTTCCCTCCGGTAGCGGTGGTCGCTCCTGTGGGGTAAGCATGAGAGGGCGTTGCCTGTTCTGGCAAAGACCTTAATTGCCGAGTCTTTTGCTAAAGAGACTGAGTGGGAACCATCAGAATCAGTTCAAGGGGCGCTGCGCGCCCTGGCCTAAAGCCCAGGGTCTACAGAGCCGTGACGATGTTGCTGACCTTAATATCGGAATAAGGGTCTGACCCCAGCCCACACAGGGCGCGCCAAAGGCCTGACTGCTTGAGGCACTGTTTTGCTGGTGAGATTAGGCGAGTTCGGAGAGCTTCTTCTCGAGGTGGGCAAGAGCGGCTTCAAGGGATTTGCGGTGATTGGGGTGCGTCGCGGAGGCCAGGTCGTTCATGATGCGCGTGCGCGATAGCTGCAGATCCTTCCGCTCCCGTTCGCGGTAAATCTGCTCAGCCGACTTGGTCCCCGGTTGAGCCTTCTGCTGTGGAGCTTCGGTCGCTTCAAGCTGGGCTTCTACGTCCTTACTTTCCCACCCACGTGCCATACACGTATTTTCGCACAGATTGGGCAAATTTGTGCGCTGAATCACAAAAATTTTGAAAAGAATTAGCGCTCGTGGCTGCGTATGCCGGAAAAACGGAA
This sequence comes from Terriglobia bacterium, assembly GCA_033853375.1. GTDB lineage: Bacteria > Acidobacteriota > Terriglobia > Acidiferrales > UBA7541 > Acidiferrum. Next base: position 7,816 of record JAWOLO010000154.1, on the reverse strand, counting down.
GAAAAGTGACATTTTGCGTCAATGGCGAGCTCGCATGGCCAGTTCTTCTCAGGTTTTTAGCCCTTTGATCTCGCGCATGCGGGCAAAAGCACGGCGGACATGGGGAATGGTAATGGAGCCGCCGACAATCAAGGCGACGTTGAGGGCGTCAATGACCTCATCGCGCTTCCAGCCTTCCTCGCCGCAGCGCACCAGGTGGTAGGTGATGCAGTCGTCGCAGCGGAGCACCGCCGAGGCGACCAGGCCTAGGAGTTCTTTGGTCTTGGTGCCAAGGGGCCCCGGTTCGTACGCCTGATGATCGAGGGCAAAGAAGCGCTTCATGCCCAGGTGGCCGCAGCCAAGGATTTCTTCGTTGAGGTCAGCGCGAAATTTCTGAAAATCTTCCAGGCGATCGGCCATCGTTCCTCCAAAGGGGCGTTAGACGGCCAGGAAAGCCGCCGCGCTGGCTATTATGAATGATTTGTGCGGCACATAGGAACTTGTGTAGAACTCAGCGCAACGGTTGTGAAAGCCTACTTCTGCAGAGACTCGGCCTGTTTCGATACCTGCGCCTAAAAAACGGCAAGCGATCGGGGTCGCGAAAACTGTTGCAAGCCGCGCGCCTGCCGTGTATAGTCGATTATCGATATAACGATTATCGAGCACCTATGCCCAAAAGAAAACTCCACCCGCTTCCTTCCGCCGCCTTCCAAATCCTGCTGGCCCTGGCCGGGGGAGACCTGCACGGCTACGGCATCATGCGGCAGGTGGCGGAGCAGACCAATGGCCGCATGCGTCTGGGTCCGGGAACACTTTACAGTTCTATCCAGACCCTGCTCGAAGGAAGGCTCATCGAAGAGATCGAACCGCGTGAAGACGCCGGGCTCAACCACGAGCGCCGCCGCTATTACCGCTTGACTTCGGCGGGACGCAAACTTGCGCGCTCCGAGGCCGAGAGACTGGCGGATTTGGTGCGTCTCGCCCGGGCAAAAAAGATCTTGAAGGGGCAGTATGTCTGAGAAGATCTACGCTTGGCTTTTGCGCCTGTATCCTTCGCATTTCCGCAAGGCCTATGGCGACGAAGCCCTCCAACTGTTCTGCGATCGCTCCCGCGACGAAAGAGGATTCCTCCCTCGTCTGCGGCTCTGGGTTGACCTCTTTTGCGATTTGGCATTGTCCGTGCCGAGGGAGTATTTCCACGTCCAGCCCGAGCTCGCTAGCTATATGGTTCACCCGCGGTCGAGGAGTGGTCCTTCGCTTTTGGTTCTCGAAGATGAATCGCTTGGCCCCGGCGCATTGTTTGTTGGCGGCGTACTGGCATTGGGGGCAGTGGTTTCGTTCTCTGTTCTTCTCAATCATGGCGTAAAGCACGTGCCCCTGAGCGCTTTGTTGCGTCCGACGCCAGGTGAGGCTGATTCGCGTTCGTCCGCGTTCAGGCCTCCGGTGCAGCAAGCCGCCAGCGTCCCTCAAGAAGAGACAATTGCATCGTCCATGCGGCAACAACCAGGAATGGCCGCAACTCGCTCCCGAGAGGCCGATACCACGCCGAGGGATTCCCGAAGGAATGTGCCCCCACTGCCGGAGAGCGCGAAGCCCGTTCAACAGCAGGACGTGCAATCGCGGGGGGCTGCCAGCTCGTTGCGTGCCGAAGCGAAGCTTGATGCAGCGGAGCGACACCATGTAATTGAAGCAGCGGCTGCGATTCTGGAGAAAAACTACGTTGACCGTGACAACGCGCAGAAGATGGCGGATGCGCTGCGGGCTCATGAAAAAAGCGGTGATGACGACGCAGCGATGGACGGTGCGTTCTTTGCCGCTCTGCTGACTCATCAGATGCGGGAAGTGAGCCCGGACAGGCACCTGACGTTGGACTATAGCGAAGCGCCGCTGCCTCAACACCCGGTAAGACCTACATCAGAAGACCTCGCGCGTTATCGGGAGGCCATGAAGCAGCGAAACTGTAACTTCGAGAAGGTCGAAATCTTGCCGCGCAATATCGGTTATGTGAAGCTCAATTCGTTTCCTGATGTCTCGATATGTCAGCGAACTGCTGAGGGTGCGATGACGTCTCTGAATGGTGCGAATGCGCTCATCTTTGATTTGCGGGACAACCGTGGCGGCGAACCGGCCATGGTGGCATTCATGGCCGCTTACCTCTTCGATCATCCGGAGTACTTGTACAACCCGAGGGAAAACACTACGGAGCAGTCCTGGACGCACTCTCCCGTTCCCGGAAACAAATTGGCGGATAAGCCACTATATGTGTTGACGTCGGGCAGGACCTTTTCAGGCGCGGAACAGTTCTGCTACGACCTGAAGATGTTGAAGCGTGCCATGCTCGTAGGTGAAATGACCGGTGGTGCCGCGCATCGGGAGTTTGGCATCGCATTGACGATCACTTTGGAATGGGTATTCCTGAAACGAAAGCCATTAATCCCTATTCAAAAATCGATTGGGCAGAAGTCGGCGTCGAGCCAGACGTAAAGGTAAAGGCTGCCGACGCCCTCGATACAGCTGTGAAACTTGCCGAGAGCAAGCTGCAAAAGAAATAAACGCAAAATCAAGGAACGTAGCCGGGGCCGCGGAGGACTTTGCCGGGGCGCGCACCGGTCATTTTGCCCTGGTCGATGACGGGAATGCCGTTCACCAGCACGTATTCCATTCCTTGCGAAAGCTGATTGGGATTATCGAACGTAGCGAGGTCGCGGATGGTTGTGGGATCGAAGATGGTGACGTCGGCCCACATGCCCACGCGGAGCAAGCCGCGGCCTTCGAGGCGCAAGCGCTGCGAGGGAAGCGCGGAGAATTTGCGAATGGCGTCTTCGAGGGTGAGTTTGTGTTCTTCGCGCACGTACTTGCGCAGAATGTGCGGAAACGTGCCGTAGGCGCGAGGATGAGCATGTTCTGTCCCGAGGATTCCTTCGGGTGAAACGCCCGAGGAATCATTGTCGATAGAGACCCATGGTTGCTGTAGCGCGAGGGCCACGTCGGGTTCGGACATTCCCGAAACGGCTACGCCGGTGAAAGCATCGTCTTGAATCAACAGGTCGAAGATCGTGTCCATGGGATCTTTGTTCCAAAGCTTGGCGACCTCCGCGATCGTTTTTCCCTGAAGCGGCAAGAGCTTCGGATTTTGCACTTGGCCGATGAGGATGGACTCCGGGCCGGGGATTTGTTGCCATTCGTTTTCCCATTCATCGGAAGGCGTGAGCATATCCTTGCGGATGCGCTGGCGTGTGGGGGGATCTTTCAGGCGCTCGAGCAACTTTGCTGTGCCGCCGTCGTGCGCCCACGGCGGAATGAAAGCGGAAAGGCCGTTGCCCCACGCGGTGTAAGCATACGTGTCCGCAGCGATGTCCACGCCCTGCGCGCGAGCCGCTTCGATTTTGGCGATGGCTTCGGGCATGTGTCCCCAGGACGGCTTGCCCGCAACCTTGAAGTGCCAGATCTCCACTGGAATTTGAGCCTCGCGAGCGATGCGGATCACTTCGTCGAGCGACTGCAAGATGGCGGTGCTTTCGCTGCGCATGTGCGTGGCATAAATTCCACCGTAGCGGGAAGCTTCGGAGGTGAGCGCAATCAATTCCTCGGTTTTCGCATAAGGGGCGGGGGGATATTCGAGGGAAGTGGAAACGCCTACCGCGCCATCCAGCATGGCTTGACGGACAAGCTGCTTCATCTGGTCGAGTTGCGCGGGAGTGGGCTGCACGTCGTTATCGCCGAGCACCATGCGACGGACCGTAGTGGCGCCGACGTAATCCGCCACGTTGATGCCGATGCCTTGTTTTTCCAGGTGCGCGAAGTATTGGCGGAACGTCTGCCAGTCGGGCTGAATGCCGAGAAGCTCGAATTGTCTCTTACCCGAACGGCGAATCGCGTCGTTCATCGGCGCGATGGATTCGCCTTCGCCGGTTATTTCCGTGGTGATGCCTTGGTAGATTTTCGACGGCAGGCGCGGGTCGACGAGAATCGTCAATTCCGATTGGCCAAGCATGTCGATGAAGCCGGGAGCGACCACCTGGCCGTGTGCGTCGATGGTGCGTGTGCGGGGGGAGGCGGTAAGATTCCCAATAGCCGCGATTTTTCCGCTGCGAATACCGATGTCACCGGAATACCAGGGCGAACCTGTGCCATCGATGATGCGGCCATGCGTGATGACAATGTCGAAGGGCGCCGACTGGGCAAATGCGCTGGCTGGCAGCACAAAGAAAAAAACAAGCGCCAGGAAGGTCGACAATCGCCGTGTCGTTGCGCGCTTGGTCATGAATTTTCTCCGCGTCTATGGTTGTTCGATGAGCTCCCGCGCCTCGCCACCAAGGCTGCGGGTGCGCAAATGATACCAAATGACAATAAGTCCGACGGACACGGCAAAAATGAGAGTGGAGATCGCATTGATTTCCGGTGTGATGCCGCGGCGGAGGCGAGCCCAAATCTCGAGAGGCAAGGTATTGTCGCGACCGATGAGGAAAAACGTCACGGCGATTTCGTCCATCGAAAGCGTGAAAATAAGCAGGCAGGCGGCGATCAGAGAGAGTTTGAGATTAGGAAGCGTGACGCGCCAAAACGTTTGCCAAGGCGTCGCGCCGAGGTCGAGCGAGGCTTCCTCTTGCGTGCGGTCCAGTTTTTGCAAGCCAGCGAATAGTTCGGTCGTGGCTACGGAAATGAGCGCGGTGCCGTGACCAAGAAAAACGGTCAGCAGGCTAAGCTTCACACCCGCGAACACGGCGAACATCAGGAGCGAAAGCCCCGTGATGATGCCGGGAAGAATCAAGGGAAGAAGCGCGAGGCGGCGGAACAGAGCCTTGCCCGGAAAGTCAGCGCGATCGAGCGCGAGTGCGGCGAGCAGACCAAGCGTTAAAGAGAGCAAGACGCTGCCAGCAGCCACGATCAAACTGTTCAGCACTGAATCCCAAATGGAAGACTCGGCGAAAAGCTGGGCATACCAACTGAGAGTGAGATGACGCGGGGGAAAGCCGCCGACGCCATCGCGATTGAAGGAATAAAGGATGAGCACGACGATGGGCAAATAAATGAACGCAAAAACGAACGCAGCATAAAGGGCGAGGAGCGGTGCGCGACGAACCGGGGGTTTTCCATTCATTTGAACGCCCAGCGCTTTTCCAGGATTTCGCTTAGGAAGAGCAAAGAGATCGTAATGACGAGAATCCCGACAGAAATCGCAGCCCCGAGCGGCCAATCAAACGCAGCGCCGAAGAGGCTCTGCACGACGTTGGCGATCATGGTGCCGGATGGCCCGCCGACAAGCAGAGGCGCCAAAAAGTCACCCAGAGAAAGAACGAACGCAAACGTTGCGCCGGCAAGCAAACCTGGCATAGAGAGCGGAAGGATCACGCGCCAGAACGTTTGAACGGAGCCCGCACCTAAGTCATGCGAAGCTTCGAGGAGCGGGCGGGGAATGTGTTCGAGCGCGGCATAAATGGGCAGAAACACAAACGGCGTATAGATGTGTGTGAGCATGAGCACGACGGCAAAAGGACTATAAAGGAAAAAGCTAACCGGCTCGTGCGTGAGGTGAAGATATTGCAGAAAGCCGTTCAGGACCCCATCGCTGCCCAGAATTGTTTTCCAGGCGTAGCCTCGCACGAGATAGCTGACCCAGAGAGGCACGATCACGAGCTGATAAAGAAGTTCCTTGCGCGGGCCGGCGTGAAACGCCAAATAGTACGCGAGCGGATAGCCGAGCAGGACCGAGCAAATCGTGACCGAAGCGGCGATGCGCATGGTGCGGAAAAGCACTTCGGCGTAAAGCGGATTTGTGAAGAGAGTTTTGTAGTTGCTCAAATTCCAGTGGTGAACAATGACGCCTTCGCGCACTGCCCATAGGCTGTGCGCGAACATGAGGGCATAAGGGAGCAAAAGGAACGCGGCGACCCAAAAGAGCGGCGGGATGGAAACAAGCGATTTGTAAGCGCGCGAGTACACGAGAGGGTCGCGAGCCTCTATTCCTGGACGCGAATGGCGTCCGCAATCGTGAATACGAAGTCGTGCTCGCCGGTGAGCGGCCCGCGGGCGGGGACACGAACGCGCAACGTTTGGCCGCTTCCACAGTCCACTTCCAGCAGTTCGCTCGAACCCCCATAGAACTGCTGGCGAACCGCAGCGCGAAACTTCACTTCGCCGGTCTGGCGCTTCCCGCCGTCGCAAATGCGAATCGCTTCCGGCCGAAGTGAGAAAATCACCGGTCCGTCAGCTTCTTCCAAAGGCCAGCGCAAAGCGCCACAAGTTACGATGTTTCCTCGAATTTCCCCGCGGAGCAGGTTCGTTTGGCCAATGAACTGTGCGGTGTAGGCGGTGGCAGGATGCGCGTAGATCTCACGCGGAGAAGCAACTTGTTCGAGCGCACCATCGCGCAGCAGTGCTATACGGTCCGAAAGCGCCATAGCTTCTTCCTGATCGTGGGTGACAAAAAGAAACGTGATACCGATTTCGCGTTGTAGCGCTTTCAATTCGCTTTGCATTTGTTTGCGCAAATTCGCATCGAGTGCCGAAAGCGGTTCATCAAGCAAAAGCAGTTGCGGGCGATTCACCAGCGCCCGCGCCAGCGCGATTCGCTGTTGCTGGCCACCGCTCAATTTGGAAGGGCGGTAAGCGCCAAAGTCCTGCATCTTGACCATGCGCAAGGCTTCTTCGACGCGGCTACTGACTTCACTAGCTTGCGCGCCCTTGACACGGAGGCCGTAAGCGACGTTATCGCGAGAGCTGAGATGCGGAAACAGGGCGTAGTTCTGGAAAACCGTATTCACGCGGCGTTTGTAAGGCGGAAGAAGGTCCAGTCGCTCGCCGGCCATCCAGATTTCTCCCGACGAGGGCTGTTCGAATCCTGCAATCAGGCGAAGAAGGGTTGTCTTGCCCGAGCCGCTTTCGCCAAGAAGCGTGAGAAATTCCCCCGACGCGATGCTTAGAGAAATGTTCTTGAGAACATTCACAGCCCCAAAGCGTTTAGCAACATTGCGTACTTCGAGAAGCGCTGCGTTTTCGGCCGGGACTTCCTGCGGCGGATTGACGGCAGAAGCGCTCACTGCGCGGCTTTCACCTCGTTCCAGATTTCGTTGTATTTGGCGCGGCGCGGAACATCTTGCCAAAAGTAGATTCGCTGCATGTACGCATCGGGATTGTCGAGATGCAAGCTTTTGATTTCGTCGGCCGTGAGAAATTGCGATGCGCCAGGATTCGCGGGCGTGTAGTGCGTGCGGTCGGTCACCAGTTTTTGAGTTTTTGCCTCGATCATGTATTCGAGGAATGCGTGCGCCAGGTCTTTATGCGTGCTGGCGGCGGTAATCATCAGGTGGTCGATCCAGCCCGTGGTGTTCTCTTTGGGAATGGTTTCGCCAATCGGGAAATTTGCCTTACGCAGGTCGTTCGTGTTGAGCGGCCAGCCCATCGCCAGAACAATTTCATGATTCTCGAAAAGATTGGTGAGTTCTCCGCCAGTAGACCATATCTTTCGAATGTTGGGTTTCAGCTCAATCAATTTCTTCTTGATCGCTGCAAGCTGCTCATCGGTCAAGTTGTAGAGCTGCGAAGGATCGGGCTTGTCATAATCGAGAATCTGCGCCGCCATGTACACCGTCGAGAGATCGTCCCAAACAGAAATCTTTCCCTTGTACTTGGGATCCCAAAGAATAGCCCAAGAGTCAGGCGGCTTAGAGAAAACGGTAGTGTCATAAAGAAGCGGATTAGGACCCCACATGAACGGCACGCCATAGACTTGGCCATTGGCTTTGACGAGAGGCAAATCCCGAAGTTTGGCCGAGAGCTGTGAATAAGAAGGAAGTTTCGAAAGATCGAGCGGCGCGGCCAGGCCCGTGCGCGCAAT
>JAWOLO010000153.1:0-3160 GCA_033853375.1 Terriglobia bacterium | reverse complement strand
GCAGTCGAGGAATCCCTCCTCAAATCTCCCCTCACGCGCCGTGGCATTTCTTGTACTTCTTGCCCGACCCACACGGGCAAGGATCGTTCCGCCCGACTTTCGCGCCCGCGCGCACCGGCTTGGGCGCTTCCGCCTGCGCCGGACCGGTCTGGTACTGCAAATTCTGCTGCTGCCGCTGATGGCGGCGCTCCATTTCGCGCGCGAATCCCGGCAAATTTTCCGGCGGCTCCTCGCTCGCTCGCGCAGCGGCGCTGGCAACGGCTGCAGCCGCGGCGCTCGGAGGCTGACGCGGCGGCTCGCGTCGTGGTTCGCGCGCTTGCGGCGGTTCGCGTCGTGGTTCGCGCGCTTGCGGCGGTTCGCCCTGCTGCAATTGAATGTGGTACAGGTAGCGGATCGTTTCGTTGTCGATGCGCGCCATCATGTCTTCGAACAGCACGAACGCTTCTTTCTTGAACTCGACCAGCGGATCTTTCTGCCCGTAACCGCGCAGGCCGATGCCTTCTTTCAAATGGTCAAGCGAGAGCAAATGGTCTTTCCACTGCGAATCGACCACGTCGAGAATGATGCGCCTCTCGAGCCAGCGCATCAGCTCCGCGCCAAACTGTTTTTCTTTTTCCTCGTAGCGCTTGTTGACCGCCGCTACCGCCGCGTCCACGAGCTCATCGTGCCCCAGCGATCCCGGATCCGCGCCCGTCGCCTTCATGTCCAGGCCAAACTGCGCGTTCGCTTCCGCGAGGAATTGCGCGGCATTCCACTGACCAGGATGCTGTTCGCGCGGGCAGTACGTTTCCACCAGTTCGCGCACGACGTCTTCCGCGATCCCCAGCACGTAATCGCGCTGATCTTTTCCTTCCAGCGCGGAGCGGCGAATCGCGTAAATCGTCTCGCGCTGTTTGTTCATCACATCGTCGTACTCCAGCAAATGTTTGCGGGCTTCAAAATTTTGTGCTTCTACGGATTTCTGGGCTTCTTCGATGCGTTTCGAAACCATGCGCGATTCGATGGGCACGCCTTCAGTCATGCCCAGGCGATACATCAGTTGCTTCACTCGCTCGCCGCCGAAAATGCGCGCCAAATCATCTTCTAATGAAATGAAGAAGCGTGAAGAACCCGGGTCGCCCTGGCGGCCGGCGCGTCCGCGCAACTGATTGTCGATGCGACGCGCCTCGTGACGCTCCGTGCCGAGAATGTGCAAACCGCCGAGCGCCACCACTTCATCGTGCTCGGCCTTGCACTGCTCGGCGAATTGGTCGTACACCGGCTTCCACTGGTCGGAGGGCACTTGAAAAATCTTGCCTTCGTGCTGGAACAAAACCATTTGCACGCCGGGATTCGAACCGTTGCCGCCGGCGGGGTCCGCTCCAATGACCGCGGGCGCCGCCGCGTAAGGGATCGCCAGCTTGTTTTTCAGGAAATGTTCGCGCGTTAGAAATTCCGGATTGCCGCCAAGCAAAATGTCCGTTCCGCGGCCGGCCATGTTTGTGGCCACGGTGACGGCTCCTTTGCGTCCAGCCTGCGCGACGATGCGCGATTCGCGCTCGTGCTGCTTCGCGTTCAAGACCTGGTGCGGGATGCCGGCTTTTTTCAGCAGTTCCGCAATTTTCTCCGATTTTTCAATCGAGATGGAACCGACCAGCACGGGTTGCCCGCGTTCGTGATAGTGGCGGATGCCGTTCGCCAGCGAATTGTCTTCTTGCAAAATGCCGTTAACGACGGCCTGAAATTTTTCCTTTTCCGTGCGGTAAATGACATCGGGAGCCTCGATGCGAATCAACTGCCGGTTTGTGGGAATGACCGTCACATCCAGGCTGTAAATCTTGCCGAATTCCGCGGCTTCGGTCTCCGCCGTTCCCGTCATGCCGGAGAGTTTCTTGTACATGCGGAAGTAATTCTGAAAGGTGATCGTTGCGAGCGTCTGATTTTCGCGTTCGATCTTTACGCTTTCCTTGGCTTCCACGGCTTGGTGCAAGCCGTCGGACCAGCGGCGTCCGGGCATCTGGCGCCCGGTGAATTCGTCAACGATGATCACTTCGCCGTCTTTGACCACGTAATCGACATCTTTTTTGTACAGCGTGTGCGCGCGCAGGGCCTGATAAACGTGGTGAATGGTTTCCATGTGCTGCGGGTCGTACAAATTGCCGAGCCCCAGCATCCGCTCGCATTTGCTGACGCCTTCTTCGGTCAGGGTTGCGGTGCGGTGTTTTTCATCGATGGTGTAATCGATTTCTTGAATCAGCTTCGGAATGATCTTGTCGATTTTGACGTACTTGTCCGTGGATTCTTCCGACGGTCCGGAAATAATCAGCGGCGTGCGCGCTTCGTCGATCAAGATGGAGTCCACTTCATCGACGATGGAGAAGTGGTGCCCGCGCTGGACGCAGTGGGCGAGGTCGTACTTCATGTTGTCGCGCAGGTAGTCGAACCCGAATTCGTTGTTGGTGCCATAGGTGATGTCCGCCCCATAAGCCGCGCGGCGCTGGTCGTCGTCCAAATCGTGCACGATCACGCCGACCGTCAGTCCCAGCGCTTTGTAGAGAGGGCTCATCCATTCCGCGTCGCGCCGCGCCAGGTAATCATTCACCGTGACGATGTGCACGCCGCGCCCGGCAAGCGCATTCAAAACCGCGGGCAGAGTGGCAACAAGCGTTTTGCCTTCGCCGGTTTTCATCTCGGCGATTTTGCCTTCGTGCAGCACGATGCCGCCGATCAGCTGCACGTCGAAATGGCGCATGTTCAGGAAGCGGCGGCCCGCTTCGCGCGCCAGGGCAAAGGTCGGCACGATGGCCGGCTCGATCGCCGCCTGCAATTTTTCCTTGTAGGATTTGTCCTCGGGATCGGCGTCTTTCATGCGCTCCTGGACCTGCGTGCGCAGCTCCGCATAGCGCGTTTTGAAGTCTTCCGCGCCGAGCGCCTGCATCTCCGGTTCGAGGGCGTTGATGGCCGCGATGACCGGCTGCAGCTTCTTGATGTCGCGCTCATGCTTGGTGCCGATAAACCAAGCGATGAAATTGTCGAGAAACTTGGTTACGTCCATGAATGGGTTATGCCGTCTCCTGACGGTCTTTCCGGGATCGCCGATCTCCGATCGGCTCTTTCAGAGGTACGTCCGCGAGGGCCGCTTTCTTACCTCAAGTGCTAACAATCTATTTTAACTGGTTGG
>JAWOLO010000152.1:0-4159 GCA_033853375.1 Terriglobia bacterium | reverse complement strand
CCTTCGCCTTCGTTTCCAATGCGATTCTTCACCGGAACCGCGCAATCGGTAAAGATCAATTCACAGCAAGCGGTGGCATGGATGCCTAGCTTTTTTTCTTCTTTGCCGACTTTGAATCCCGGCGTGCCTTTTTCCACCACGAGGGCGGTGATTCCCTTCTCTCCTTTGGCCGGGTCTGTATTCACGTACACAATGGACGCGTCGGCCTCTCCACCGCAGGTGATCCAGGCCTTTGTCCCATTGATGACGTACGAGTCGCCCTTCTTAACGGCTTTGGTTTGCAGAGCCGCCGCATTCGAACCAGCTTGCGGCTCGGTGAGCGCATAGCAGCCGATTTTTTCGCCGCGCGCGTAGGGATGCAGAAATTTCCTTTTCTGCTCTTCGTTGCCGAAGCGATGAATCGGATCGCAGTAGAGCGAATTCTGCACGGAGAGAATCACGCCAGTGGAGGCGCAGCAGCGCGAAATCTCTTCAATCACGATGGTGTAGGCAACATGGTCGAAGCCGGCGCCGCCTTCGCTCTCCGGAAACGCTACTGCTGTCAAACCGAGTTCCGCAGCCTTTTTGAACAATCCTCGCGGAAAATGCCCGGTCTCGTCATGCTCTTTCGCCAGCGGGCGAACTTCCGACTCAGCAAACTCGCGCACGCTTTTTTGCAACAGCTTTTGTTCTTCGGTCAGTTCGAGATCCACGGTCGTTCCTTGCTCGTCAATAATTGCCAATAAGATGTTTCGAACAACATATCTTAGCGCGACTTGGCCAGACTCAACGAAACAAACGTCGAAGCGCTTCGCGATTAAGCGAGCGCTTTGGAAAGGCGTTCGTACGTGGTCTTCAAATCTTCGGGGTGCACGCGCGTTTCGCCGGTGACGGTCATGAAATTCGAATCGCCGAACCATCGGGGCAACATGTGCAAATGCAGATGCCCAGCCACGCCAGCGCCCGCCGCGCGGCCGAGGTTCATGCCCAGGTTCATGCCATCCGGCTTGTACTCTTTGCGGTAGACGATCTCGATGCGCTGCGCAAGCTGCATGATCTCGCTCAGGGTCTCCGCGTCACAAAACTTCAGCTCCGCCACGTGCGCATACGGCACGATCATGACGTGCCCTGAAGTGTACGGGAAGCGGTTGAGAATCACGAATGCCTTCACGCCACGATGAACAATCAGCGTTTCCGAATCCTTCTTTTTCGCCACGGCATCGCAGAAAATGCACTCGGGCTGCTCGCCACTGGCCGCCTGCGCCATGTACTGGTAACGCCAGGGAGTCCACAAATAATCCATTGTGACGTTTCCTTTTGCCTGCCAAAACGGCGCGCACAGAATAACTCAGAATCAGCGCGCCCGAAGCAAAGCAATTCTTGCGCTCGTGGGATTTACCCAAAGAAACCAAAACCTCTTTTCGGGTAAAACGGCGGAAGGGAGGGGAACTGCAAGAAATCGCGGCTGGACTATCCGCCCTGCGAATCTCCGGCGGCGGAATGCGCGGCGGCGTTATTCACAAAATCTTTCAATTCTTTGCTGGGCTTAAAATAGGGAATCTTCTTCGCGGGCACTTCCACTTTCTCTCCGGTCTTGGGATTGCGCCCCACGCGTCCGCGGCGCTCGCGCGTGCGGAAGCTGCCGAAACCGCGAATCTCGATTTTCTCGCCCTTTTGCAAAGCGGCGATGATGCTGTCGAATATGGTTTCGACAATCGTTTCCGATTCTTTGCGAGGGAGTTCCGTGACATTCAGAACTTCCTCGACCAGATCGGCCTTGGTGAGTGTTGACGTTGGTTGCTTGGTCATCTTCGCTATGCCTCGTCGCGCGGTCGTGGAACGAACCGCCTAAGCTTTCCCACCGCTTCACGTGCCCCAGCGCAGGGACGCGTATGGGTTTACAAGGGGCTGGCCTGCCGCCGAATTGCTCCCCTTCCTATCACTAAAATGACCCGCAGGTAAATGAAATTATGAAAGCCGTTCCCCGGGTCAGGCTCCCATAATCTAACGCGCCGAAAGCTTGGACTTCAGCGCATCTCCAATCGTCGCCGTCGACGAGGACTTCGACGCCGAGCGATACTGTTCGATCTCCTTGCGCTCGAGCTGCTTCACCGCCGCGCGATAGCTCAAGCCGATCCGCCGCGTCTCCGGGCTGATCTTGATGATCTTGAAATCATATTCCTTGCCCGGTTCGAGCGGACCTGCGCTCTTCAGTGGTCCGGTGGTCGGACGGTAGCCGCCCATGCCTTCGTCCCGCCGGCGGCGGTCTTCGATCTCCGTATTGTGGCAAAGCGCTTCGATATTTTCGCCTAATTCCACGAACGCTCCGAACGTGGCAATGCGCGAAACTTTGCCTTTCACGATTTGTCCGACCTTGTGCTGCTTGAACCACTCGCCCCAGATGTCGTTGACCTGCTTGATGCCTAGCGACACGCGGCGATTCTCCGCATCAATTTTCAGCACTTTCGCGGTGACCGGTTCGCCCCTCTTGAAAACTTCGTGCGGATTCTTCACGCGGCCTGTCCAGCTTACGTCGCCGACGTGCACGAGCCCGTCAAAACCTTCTTCGATTTCCACGAACGCGCCAAATTCGGCGATGTTGCGGACTTTTCCGGTGATGACCGTGCCCACGGGATATTTCTCGGCGGTGAGCAGCCACGGATCGGGTTGCGCTTGCTTCATTCCCAGCGAAACGCGCCGATCGCTCGGCTTGATGTCCAGCACAACCACGTCCACCGCGTCCCCGACTTTCACCAGTTTCGATGGATGCTGGGTTTTCTTGTTCCAGCTCATTTCCGAAACATGGACCAAGCCCTCGATGCCCTGTTCCAGCTCGACAAACACGCCGTAATCCACGATGCCCACGACTTTTCCCTGGACTTTTCCGCCCGCGGGATATTTTTCTGCCGCGCCCACCCAGGGATCTGGCGCCAATTGCTTCAGCCCGAGCGAAATGCGCTGCTTTTCCTTGTCGAACTTCAAAATGATCACGTCGAGTTCTTGTTCCGGCTTAACCACATCGGAAGGATGCTTCACGCGGCCCCAGCTCAGATCGGTCAAGTGCAGCAGGCCGTCGATGCCGCCGAGGTCCACAAACGCGCCGTAGTCGGTCACGTTCTTCACGTGCCCGTGCACAATTTGGCCTTCGCTCAGCGTTTCCATCAGTGCTGCGCGCTTTGCATGCAGCTCTTCTTCGAGCAGCGCGCGGCGGCTCACCACTACGTTGCCACGCCGCCGGTTCAGCTTAGTGACGCGCACTTGCACTTCCGTGCCGAGCAGCTCGTCGAGGTTTTGCGTGGGTTTCAAGTCGTATTGCGAGCCCGGAAGGAACGCACGCACGCCGATGTCCACCACGAGTCCGCCCTTGATGCGGTCCACTACTTTGCCGGTAATTGTTTCCTTCGCCTTAAAGGCTGCGTCGATTTTTTCCCAGGTTCTGCGGCGCAGCACTTTCTGGTAGGAAACGATTTCGTAGCCGTCTTTGACTTCGCCTGAACGCTGCACTTCGATCGTCGCGTTCGGATCCGGCCGCGGAATTTCTGTCTCCGCGAATTCCGCCGCGGGAATCAGCCCTTCCGTTTTTCCTCCGAGGTCCACCACGACGCCGTGTTCGGTGTAAGCCACAACCTTGACCTCGACCACTTCGTGCGCAGCAGCCGCTTCCTGCTTCTCGTCGAACTCCTGCATCAGCTTGCTCATCTCTTCCGAGCCGGCGGCCTCTTCAGCGGCAGCAGCGGCTTCCGCGTCCGCCGCAGGAGCTTCGCTGTGCGCTTCCGCCCCATTCGAGGTTGCCGTTGCGTCCGCGGACGCCAGCGAAAGCGCCGGAGTCGCGGGAACTCCATCCGCTGATTCAGCCTGTTGAGTTACTTGTTCGGATACAGAAGGAGCAGTTTCTTCAGGCGTGCTTGCTTCGGCACCGCTGGGTGCGGTTGCGGCGGCAGCCGCGATGTTCGACGGGTTCTCGTGGTCAGGAAACATGGTTGTTGGCCTCCAGAAGATACTTCCGATGTGGCAGCCGCCGGGCGGCCCCACATTTTGTCGCATAAATTCCTTGCGGAATCCCTACTAGGGTCTAGTGCAAGGTTGATTGACCGGGACACAAGGACGCGGTCAAACGGGAAATGCTGCGAACGTCACGGGGTACGCTGCAACTTGAAAAGAATACTCGCCGCCTCGCTCC
>JAWOLO010000151.1:0-8109 GCA_033853375.1 Terriglobia bacterium | reverse complement strand
CGCGTCACCATCCCTAGGATTTGGCCACGAGATAAATCACCGAAAGTGTTGGTCATTACAGGTACTTGATTGACATCGGCAGCGAGCATTCGTTCGAGTAAGGGCAGCAGTGGCTGGTCGGGCGTAGTCCAAAGGATTTTGCCGCCAGGGATCATCGTGGCTTGCACGGAAGTAAAGGGCCATTTTGAACGTGGCACGCTGTTGAGTGCATGAACGTTCATCAAGCCAAGAAGTTGCTCGTGAGACATAACAAGATGACATCGCCGGCCCGTCCGTAGGACCTGCTGGCCATATTCTTCGAGTGAAATGTCCGGGCCAATCGTGGGGATATCGCGGCTCATCACGTCGGATGCTTGCAGGCCGGCGAGGGCCGTACGGATGGCCACTTGCGCCACACTTTCTTGAGCGGCCGTGAGCAGGAACCAACCGATAAAAGCAATCCACAATCCGCCGATGAAATTTCCACTAAGAGCGCGCCAAGAACCCAGGAGAATCATCGCGTAGGCGATAAACTGGCCGCTGCGCGCGGCAAGACGTGTCGCGCGTTCATAGCTGTGCGTGATACCCCAAACGAGAGCGCGAAAAATGCGGCCGCCGTCCAGGGGAAACCCAGGAACGAGATTAAACGTCGCGAGCCCGAAATTGACCCAGGCGAGCCAAAAAGCGAGCGCCGCAAGCATTTCATTGTGAGGATAGAGTCGCGAGAGAAGCCAGAATAGACCGGACAAGAAGTAGCTTGAGAGGGGCCCGGCGATCGCGATGTTGAACTCCTGCTTGGCGGTGTCTGGGTCGCGTCCGATGCGCGCGATTCCGCCAAACACAAAGAGTGTGATCGAGACCACAGGGATGCGATAACGAATAGCTACGATGCTGTGACTCAATTCGTGAAACACTACTGAGCCAAAAAACAGAAGGCTCGTCAGAATGCCCAGGCTCCAGTGTTGTGCGTGAGACCATTGCGGATGCTGCTGGGTAAACTGTGTTGCCAGCGAGAATGTGATCAGGAAAAAGATCACAAACCAACTCGGATGAAGATAAATCGGTATGCCAAAGATTCGAGCGATTCGAAAACCCAGCGCGCGAGCCATGTCTAACCTCCAGGGAGCCCAATGTTTGCCAAAGCAGAATCGCGCGCATCGACAGTTGGCTCCGCTTCCAGCGGTTCTTCGCGATAGAGGTATGCTCGAGTCGATGGGATTTGCTGACAAGCGTTTCGGGCGAAGACAATTTGAAAGAGTTGCAGGGCGCCCGTTCGAAAGCCAGCGATCGCTCCGGCGAGATAGAGCCGCCAAGTTCTCGCGAATTCAGAGCCGAACAGATCGGACACTGCTTCAGCCGAATTTTCGAAACGCTGCAGCCAATGTTCCAGGGTCCGGGCATAGTGAGGCCGCAGGTTTTCGACATCCAGGATAGAGAAATCCCCTGGCTCAAGCATTTCCATTATTTGATGTAGCGAAGGCGCATAAGCACCGGGGAATATTCGTTTCCTAATCCAATTGCTGAAGGGCTGCGCACGATTGCGCCCTATAGTCTGGACCAGACCCCGTCCAGCGTAGTCAAGAGAGCGGCTAATGACGCGCCCCATGTCATCGTAATGTTCAGCCCCAACATGTTCGAGCATTCCGACAGACGCAAGCACATCATATTTTCCAGAGATGTTCCGGTAATCATCCTCGACAAATTCCACCCGGTTGCTTAGTCCCATTTCCATGGCGCGACGACGAGCCCACAGGACCTGCTCGTGAGAAATGCTGAATGCGCGAACCGTTGCACCGTAATGCTTCGCCATATGGAGCGCGAGGGCGCCCCACCCTGACCCGACATCCACAGCGCGCTCGCCGGGCTGGAGGTTCAACTTGCGACAGATGTAATCCATTTTTGATACCTGGGCTTCTTCGAGGGACACAGAGGACGAGGGGAAATAGGCGCAAGAATAAACAAGTTGAGGATCGAGCCAGAGTCGAAAGAAATCGTTGTTCAGGTCATAGTGTCGGTGAATGTTCTTACGTGCCCCTCGAAGTGAGTTTCTCTGGACGTATGTCAAGCAATGGGAAATGAGTCTCGTGTACCAGTTTCGTGTGTTGCGTTCAGACGCAGACTGGTACACGGCTTCCAGCGTAGCTATAAGATCTCCTTCGACTGTGATCCGGCCGTCGCCGTAAGCGTCCCCGAACCCGACGTCCGGATCCAGAATAAGGTCGAGTAAGGTTCTGCGGTCCCTGATCGTGATTTCCGCAACGGGCTGAATATTTGTTGGCGAGATTTCTGGACCAGCTTTGAGCGTGAGCCCGATGGGCGGCTGACCCACAGACTGATAAATCTTTTGCAGGAGCCACTCGTCGATCTGGTAGAAAGTGCGGCGGGGA
Source organism: Terriglobia bacterium (assembly GCA_033853375.1). Classification (GTDB taxonomy): domain Bacteria; phylum Acidobacteriota; class Terriglobia; order Acidiferrales; family UBA7541; genus Acidiferrum. The sequence continues at coordinate 5,743 of JAWOLO010000151.1, read as the reverse complement.
GATGTGCCGAAGGGGCGGTCCGACGTATTCCGACTTGTGATTTGTTTCACAAGCGACAGCATGAGCCCGAAGGGCGCAGGGGGCCGTGAGCGTCATCACATCCTGCTATGCCTGAGGTCACGTTCAAGGCAACCGTTGCTGGCCTATGAAGAGACAGAAAGCCGTCCGCGCTGAGAAATGAAGAGTTTGCAATGCCTGAATTGAAGACTGAACAGCTTACACGCTATCTGAACTCGGTGCTGGGTGAGCAGGTAACCGTGCTGAAAGTGACCACTTTAGGAGATTCCACAGAGCACAGGACCCTCAAAGAATACGGGTACGGAACTCCTGTCCGAGTCGATTACGAGCTAGCCGGTCACAAGCGCCGCAGTGCTGTGCTCCACACGATGAGCCCAGGGCCTTTTGGGCACGAACATATGGCTGACCGCGCTCACGTTTTGCTTTGGGAGCATCAGGCCTTCAATCACCTGCCACGTCATGTTCGTTCTCTTGATGTCGGCGGTTTCCAATCTGACGGAAGTATCATTTCTCTAGGCAAAGTTGAGGAAGCCTGCTTGCTAACGGAATATGCCGAGGGCCAAAACTATTCGTTAGATCTTGAACGAATCCGGGATAGTGGAGAACTCACGGATCTCGATCTGGCCCGGGCTGATGCCCTGTGCGACTACTTGCTTGCAATCCACTCCGAGCCTGTGAGCGATTCTGAGCTATATACAAGACGCATCCGCGAGTTATTGGGACACAGCGAATGCATCATGGGCCTCATCGATTCCTATCCTTGCCATCCGTTCATTACAGCTGACTTGCTTCAGCAGATCGAACATCGTTGTGTACGATGGCGGTGGCGGATCAAAGGTCTAAGTCATCGGCTGCGCCAGGTTCACGGAGATTTTCATCCATGGAATATCCTTTTTCGATCTGGCGTGGATTTCCAACTTCTCGATCGCTCCAGAGGAGAACACGGTGACCCTGCAGATGATTTAACATCGTTAACATTGAACTATTTCTTTTTCTCCCTTCAACGGAGCGGCCGCCTCGAAGGCCCTTTAGAAACGCTGTTCCTTCGCTTTTGGAATCGCTACCTGGAGAAGAGCGGAGATCGCGAAATGTTGCGCGTCGTTGCGCCCTTTTTCGCTTTCCGTGGTCTTGTGGTCGCCAGTCCGCTCTGGTATCCAACGCTATCGGATACCGTTCGTAGAAGTATTTTCACATTCGTTTTGAACGTGTTGGACAGCGAGAGCTTTGATCCCAGCCGAGTGAATACCTATGCCGGAGTGTAAGCCCCGGGCCGCTTTTGGTGTATGGATAACTGGTCTTCCTGCGTCTGGGAAGTCGACCATTGCCGCAAAGCTACGCGCTCAACTCAATGCGCGCGGTGTGGATGTGGCTGTCCTAGAATCCGATGAACTGCGGAGGATTTTCACGCCCAGCCCACGGTACGACTCGAACGAACGCGACATGTTCTATAGGCAGATGGTGTACGTCGGAGTGCTTCTTACGCAGCATGGTGTTCCCGTCATCTTCGATGCGACTGCAAATCGTCGTGTGTACCGAGAATGGGCGCGACAGCAAATTCCTAAATTCGTGGAGGTCTACGTGGTGTGCCCACTAGCAACCTGCATGGCCCGAGATCCCAAAGGAATCTATCGCCACGGACGCGAGGGTGAGGCTCAGGCCGTGCCTGGTCTTCAGGCGGCATACGAGGCACCTGAAAATCCCGAAATCGTGCTCCAGGGAGACCGCGAGGCGCCGGATGATGCAGCAAGAAGAGTCATGACGAAGCTGGCGGAAATGGGCTGTATATAGCACGCTACCTAATTCCAGGGACCTTCGAATGTTTCGCTGTGCCACCAGGCGGGTTATCCTGGGGAATGGTTCCCTTAGGAGGCGCGGCGGAGGAAGGACCGCAGCCCTTGCGTTTCTGGGGCCGCGCGGAGCTTACGAACGACCTCAGCCTCAATTTGGCGTATACGCTCACGGGTAAGGCCAATTGTCTTGCCCACTTCGTCTAATGTGCGCGGCTCGCCATCTTCCAGGCCGAAGCGCATTTTGAGGACCTTCTCCTCACGCGGAGTCAGAGTCTTCAACAGGGAAGCGGTTTGTTTCCGCAGGTTCATGTCAATCGCAGCGTCAGAAGGAGACACGACTCCCTTATCCTCGATAAAGTCCCCAAGATGGGATTCTTCATCTTCGCCGACCGGGGTTTCGATCGAGATTGGCTCCCAGGAGATTTTCTTCAGCTCGCGGACCTTGCTCACGGAGAGTCCCATCCGTTTAGCCACCTCTTCAGAGGAAGCCTCGCGGCCCAATTCGCGGAGGAGTTCCCGGTTTGCGCGGGCCAGTTGGTTGATTGTTTCATTCATATGCACGGGGACGCGGATGGTACGAGAGCTATCGGCGATCGCGCGAGTCACAGCCTGGCGAATCCACCAAGTCGCATAAGTAGAGAACTTGAAACCGCGGCGCCACTCAAACTTATCTACGGCTCTCATCAACCCGATATTGCCTTCCTGGATCAGATCCAGGAAAGGGAGCCCACGGTTCACGTAGCGTTTTGCGATGGAAACCACAAGCCGCAAGTTCGCTTCTGTCAGCTCCTTCTTTGCCTGCTCAGTAATGGCTTGGCCTTTGCGAATAAGCTGCAGAGTCCGTTTCAACTCGGAAACGCTGATTCCGGCGAATTCATCGACACTCTTAGCGATGCTGGGACGCGAACGTGAGGTGCGAGGTGCCTTTTGCCTGGCGGCGAGAATCTGGCGGCTTGCCAAGCCGACGGCGTCAGTCAGGCGCTTTTTTTCCAAAGAAGTGAACCGCAAGGAGCGCAGCAACAACGACATTTCCACGCGCGTCCGGGCGAGCTTATATTTCCCGCTTCGGTAAAGCGCGGTTTTCGACCTGGGCGTGTGCTTGAGCTTCGTCTCTTGTTTCTTGGCCAAGGCGTAGAGCTTCGCGATGTTCTCGATGGTCCGCAGCGCTTGCCTTAACTGCCTTTGCTCTTCAGCCGGGACCTCGCCATTGATCTGAATGACCTCCTTTACAGAACGAGTTCCGTTGCGGAGATCGTTTTTGAGAGAAAAAAGCTCCTTCAGCACAAGGGGCGAACGGAAAACTGCCTTGGACACAAGCATTTCCCCCCGTTCGATCCGCTTGGCGAGAGTCACTTCGCCCTCGCGCGTCAGAAGCCGGAAGGTACCCATCTCGCGCAGGTATGTTCGCACAGGGTCGTTCGTATCCTCAGCCCCAGCCGTGAACTCAACGTCTGTATCGTTTAGGGCGCTGCCATCCTGAATCCCAATGGCTTCGGGGGTCTCCCTTTCGGACAGAAAGATATCGCCAGTCCCATCGGTGGGGATCTGATCGACGTCGGGCGCAGATTTCATCTCAAACACTACAGTTACTCCCTTCGCTCGGATCAATGAGCGACTTGACTTTGATTCACAGATGGTTTTGGATGCAGCGGCGAAGGAACCTGACACGTATCTGTAAGAAGATCAAGGGCTAATGCGCTTGGTATGCCTGCTGCCTACAACCTAACTGCTTGTACTTTAAGATGCGGCAATTAGGCAAAACGATGCTTCCAGGCGCATATGACGACATGGGTGATTTCTTCCCGACACCGCCAGCACTAAACCGAGGCACAACGTGCACATGGTTCGAGCCCGGTGCATGGACCATTCCCTGGCGTAACAGCTATCAGCAGGGGCAGTGATTTGGCTCACAGCTTTTCGCAGTGGTGCCTGCTAAAAGTCAAAGGCATCGGAGGATGGAGAATGCGATGGGAGAGAGTTTCCGAGACCCAAAGGATTGAGAAAAATCCGAGAGTACAGGAATTCCCCTTGGTCGCCTTCTCATGGGATGCGAAGCGACAACCAGGGTCTGACCAGTCGTTAATTTTCCGTCCTTCGAGTGGAGGCGGCGGCAGGCACGAAGTGTAAGCGACGCGACCGGGAGTTTCGTCGTACTGGCCCGAAAGGGTCAGAAACATTTCGAAGCTTGTCGCTGCCCTGAAGGCTTTCGCCTCAAGCTTGAGGGGGGCAGGCACAGATGCTCAGCAGATTCCGGGTTTCAGCAGGCCGCGAAACTCGTATTTAGAAGCAGCCGAGTCAAGATCTTCCACTCGATTGCGCGGACTAATAAATATAAGACGTTTCTCCTGCGAAAGCCCTGGAGTCAGAAATCGATGTCGAGCCTTACTCAGTGATCTCAGCGGCAAGCGGGAAGCGAGCCCGTGGCAGAGGAGCGAGCCATCTATTCGCTGAGAAACCTCTAGAAAAAGGAAAGGAGAAATCACATGAAGGTCGCAGAAATAATGACCAAGCCGCCGGCTTCTTGCCATCCGCAAACGAACTTGGCAGCAGCCGTGGAAATTTTGTGGAACCACAACTGCGGCATCCTGCCGGTCGTGGACTCCCAGGAGCAGCTAGTTGGGCTGGTTACAGACAGGGATATGTGCGTCGCTTTAGGCACGCGGAATCGGCTGCCCAGCGAAGTAACGGTCGAGGAGGTTACGTCTGGCAAGATCGTCGCTTGCAGGCCAGAGGATGACGTGCAGAGGGCCTTGGGAACGATGGCCGAGGCGAAGGTGCGCCGTCTCCCGGTCGTGGATGCTGCAGGAAAACTGCAGGGAATGCTCTCGATGGATGACGTGGTTTTGCGCACAGATACAACGGGCATCAAGAGAGATTTCGGTCTCTCTTCGCAAGACATCGTAAACACTCTAAAGAGGATTTACACGCCGCCTCGGCTGGCGGGACAGCGGAAGGCCGCTGCGGCTTGACCTGAACGGTACAGCACAAGAGATTCGTTCTGGCCATCCAGTTTTCTTGGGTTGGGCGAGTAAGCGCTGTTCTGTTTTCAGTGGCATCTCATGCGTCAGGGAGAATATTTGTGGCCCACGTCATTCTTCTTGGCGATTCGATTTTCGATAATCTCTCTTATACCGAGGGCGGACCGGATGTCGTCTCGCAAGTGCGGGAACTTCTCCCTACGGGGTGCTTCGCCACGCTGCTTGCTGTTGATGGCGCAACCACAGAGGATGTCCCCTCTCAGGTGGAGCGTATACCGCCCGATGCTTCTCATTTGGTCCTTAGTATCGGCGGGAACGACGCGATTATGAATTCTGACGCCCTGCTTAAGCCTTCGCAATCGACTGCGAAAGCTTTGGCACATTTGGCTGACGCCTCACAGGGATTTGAAAGGAAATATCGCCGCGCGGTGTCTGCATGCAGAAAAACTGGACTACCGCTGACGATTTGCACTATTTACAACGGAAACTTTCCGGATCCTGAGTACCAGCGTGTCGCTTCCACTGCGCTCATGATCTTCAACGATGCTATTTTGAGGGTCGGAATCGAATTTGGACTGACGATCATTGACTTGCGCTTTGTTTGTTCTTTGCCGGAAGACTATGCAAACCCAATCGAGCCTTCCTCGAAGGGAGGGGCCAAGATTGCTCGCTGTATTGTGGCGTCGGTTGGGCAAGGCACAAAGCCTTGTGCGCGAGTCATCATCGGCTAAACACTAGGTCCTCGTAATTGTATTGACTGTTGCTAACATCACCTCAGGAGGTGGGCTATGCCTGCAACGCGTACAGTTCTAGTCAGAGATGTCTCGCAGGAGAATCGGGAAGACCATCCGGTCGTGCAACACCTGCAGCGCCAGGTGGCCAATGCCTTCGTTCTCTACGCGAACTACAAACACTATCATTGGCAGACGTTTGGGCCGTTCTTTAGGGACTTGCACT
>JAWOLO010000150.1:0-20514 GCA_033853375.1 Terriglobia bacterium | reverse complement strand
CCAGAACGATTTGCGCAACACGGGCGTCCTCCGATGCGAGCTATTCTCCTCGCAAGCATTAGAACGATTCAGCCCCTGCACCTTGCAACCTTAGACACCGCGGGGTTCCCGTCAGTTGCCATCGTTTGTCCAACGCTTCGGTAGCGCGAGGAACCCCCTGACTCTCCCGCAGCACAGCAGTGCCTCGGCAAACGCTTCCACAGCCCCCGTCTTCTTCTAGACTCGCGGTTTACCCCAACCCCGGTCTCTTCCCCTTTTCCAATTTCCGTTCCTATCAGCTGCCTTCAGTACTAATGCGGTAATAAGATATGTTAGAATGCCGGCACTATGACTGCCGAGAAACTATATTCAATTCTGAAATACATCGACAACCTTGACACCCAACTTGGGCTCCAGAAGAACTTGGAATCTGTCAGGGACGCGCTAAGTAACCTCGTGAGCTCTCCGGCTCAACCCCAATATCAGTCAACATTGGCGAGTGCTCTCGAATCGTTTACGTCCGCCGCCGCAAAACTTCGGGAATCGATTACGCCCTCACAATCCTCGGTGATCAAGGAGATGGGCGGTGAAGACTTTTTTGACGCTGAGATTGCGGATAAGGTGACGAGGTCAGTGCAGCTTAATGCAATGACACCGTCCGTCGCCAGGGACTTCGTCCAAGACTTAGCGTCTAAGCGGTCTTCGTTTTTGGCGAAGGTTAAGGGGGCGCGGCAGAATCTCGAAGCTCTCGGAGTAAAGGAGTCACCGCTCAAGGCCGATACGGCGGACATCGCGTTCCTTATTCCGCGGGAGATTTTTGGAAATCACCTGGGGTTCTTCGCAAAGGAGCTTGCCTTCATCAGCCGCCTCATGGAGCACTACAGCGAGGCAATAACGCCGGAGAGATCACCCGTGGAGCTGGAGCAGTTATCCTCATCAATCCCAACCGTGGCTCTCCTGGCGGATGTCGGCGTAATCGCAGCCGTCGCGACAGTCGTCAATAAGTTTTTGGAAGCTTGGGAGAAAATCGAAAAAATACGCAAAATCCGAGCCGAACTGGCAGAGATGGGTCTGAAGGGAACCGCAGTTGAGGAGCTAACTGACAGCATCACCACGACTGTGGAAGAGGTAGTAGAAGAGTCAACTGGGCTGGTAATGGCGAGCTATAGAGGCGATGGGGGGAGGAAGGGTGAGCTGGAAAATGGAGTAAGACAAGATACTCGCAGGCTATTTGGACAAATCGAGCGCGGACTGACCGTCGAATTTCGGGCCGAGCCAAAGAAGGGGGCAGAAGGCGAGCTTCAAAAGACATTGCAGGGCATCTCTGACCTCGGCAGAAAAATAGAATTTCCGGCGGTTACCAAAGAACCCCTGCTTCTGGAAAACGGAGAAGTTATCGAGGGGGAACTCCAAAGCGTAAAACATTCAAAGAAGACGACAACGCATAGGACTACAACTTCCACCAAGAAAGAAACAGCTAAAGACTGGAAGCTGTAAGAGCGACAGGTTGGACGTATGCGGGCTTTGACTTCCCAGAAGCTCTCCTACTAGGCACAATACAAACGACTTACAATTCCATGTCAAACTAGCAATTCAGCGGAAAATTTCTTCCGTTCTAACCTCCAGCATCCAAACGACTTATTAGCGACTTGACAAATCTTTATTATCTGATACACTTTGTTCCGCTTGGCAGGCGTCTTTATGCCCAAGTCCTGATATGCGCGGCCACTCGGAGGCACCTCACAATCGTCCGCCAGCCGCCCGCCCTTCCCATTTACTCCCTTATAAACAACTAAATTCCATAAACCCTTTAAAATCAACACTTCCACAAGTGTTCATTCTAAGCAACTTAAAGTCCTTTAGAATCAGCACTTACGCAAAAACCCAAGGGGGAGAGTTCCGCCTCTTTCCTCCTTCCCGCCCCACGTTTACTCTCAAGGCCACATGTTGGAGCCAACTCGAGAGTCTCAGCTCTGCGCTAAGTCCTGTATTTGCCACACATCCGAGAAATCGCGCTCTAAGTCCAATCATTGCCACACTTCCGAAAACACACCGCCGCAACTCCTTTGTTTGCCACACTTGCGACCCCCTCCCCCGGCTTTCCATTTCCTCCGCCTCTTCTTTTTCCTTTTCTCGCCATTCGTCACTCGCCACTTCCTCCACACGGTTCATTGCGCTGCTCGAATCCATGCGCTACAGTGAAGTTCAGAGCAGAAATTACGATCTGCGGATCATGAGCTACGGCACGCTTCCCTCGCGCTTCTTGAATGCTGTCGACAAACTGCCGAATCCCCGCGCGCAAATGGTGCGGCGCGACTGCCCCTGGGAAGCCATTTCCTCGCAAGAGTTTCTTCGCCGCGTTGCCGGACTGTCCGCCGCGTGTGTGGAATTGGGTGTGAAGCCCGGCGATCGCGTCGGGCTCTTCTCCACAAACAGCCCCGAATGGCACACGGCCGACTTCGCCATCAACGGCGCTGGCGCCATCACTGTCCCGATTTATTTCAACGAATCGCCCGACCGCATGACGTACATCCTGAAGCATTGCGGCGCGAAAGTGGTTTTTGTGGAGGGTAAGTTGCAACTCGAGAAACTGCTCTCCGTGCGCGGCAACTTGCCCGAACTGGAAAACATCGTGGCGGCGGACGCGGGGGAGGGCCTTCCCAACGAATGCTTACGGTATGAAACGCTCATCGCTACCGCAGGGGAGAAGGACGTTGCTTCCTACCGCGAGCGAGCTTCGCAAGTGCTGCCCGGCCAGCTTGCGTCCATCATCTACACCTCAGGTACAACCGGTGAGCCCAAAGGCGTGATGCTGACGCATACGAATTTTTGCTCGAACGTGACCGACGTGGGCCAGGATTTTCATCTCAACCCTGCGGAAGACGTTGCGCTGTCGTTCCTGCCGCTTTCCCACGTGTACGAGCGCACCGTGGCGTACATCTATATTTTTCAGGGTTGCCCGGTGGCTTATGTGGAAGCCATCGAAGCCGTGCCACAGGCGCTTTTGGAAGTGCACCCTACGGTCCTCGCAGCGGTTCCACGCTTCTTTGAGAAGATTTACGCGCGCCTGGTCGAGCAGGGCTCGAAAACCACTGGCGTGAAGCGCATGATTTTTGATTGGGCCATGAAAATCGCCAATCAATCCGCGCATTGGAAGGGCAGCGGGGGACATGCCAGCATCGCGGTGAAGCTGCAATGGCTACTGGCGAATCAGCTTGTTTATAAGAAAGTACGTGCGGGACTGGGCGGGCGCCTGCGGCTCGTGAGTTCCGGCGGAGCGCCGCTCGCCAAAGAGTTGGCGGAATTTTTCTGGGCCGTGGGCGTACCCATCTATCAGGGCTATGGCTTGACGGAAACGTCGCCGATTGTTTCCACAAATTATCCAGTGAATCGCGTGGGCAGCTCGGGAAAACCCATCGCCAACGTGCAGGTGCGCATAGCGGAAGACGGCGAGATTCTGGTCAAAGGCCCATGCATCATGCAGGGTTACTACAAGAATCCCGAAGCGACGCGCGAAGCGCTCACGCCCGACGGCTGGTTCGGCACGGGCGACATCGGCCACCTCGACCAGGACGGCTACGTGTACATCACCGACCGCAAAAAAGATTTGATCAAGACCGCTGGCGGAAAATTTGTCGCGCCGCAGCCGATTGAAAATGTTTTAAAAACCAGCCCGTACATCCTCAATGCCATGGTCATCGGCGATAGGCGCAAATTTATTGCCGCGCTGATCGCGCCGAATCCTGTCACGGTGGGCGAGCGGTTGGCCGCGGAAGGTCTGCAATTCTCCTCCGATGCGGAAATGGCCGCGCATTCACGCACGCACTCGCTCATCGAAGAAGAAGTCAAGCGCCTCACCGGGCATCTGGCACAGTACGAAACCATCAAGCGTTTCGCGCTTTTGCCCGAGGACTTCACGTTCGACAATGGCAGCCTTACGTTCACGCTTAAGTTGAAGCGGCGCGTTGTGGAAGAAAAATATCGCAAGGTCATCGAGTCGCTTTACGCTGATGTCGCCGAGCCACGTCCGATCTTCCAGGAGTGAGCGCCTTGCAGCTATCTGGTGTTCCTGCGTAGCTGCTGGCCTCTGGACGGTCATTTCTATAGCTAGCGCACAGGGCGAACGCGGACCTGTTCTTGCGTACAGTTTTCTTTTCAAAACAGCGGTGTAATCTCGAAGAAGCGAGGCATCCTCTCCTCGTAAACTGGAATCGAATAAGACAACGCCCACCTCAATTCCCAGTCCCACAGTGCATTTGTGAACGGCTTGACTTGCTTTCGTTGAGGTGAGCGGAAGCGGCAAGCGCAAGAAGAACGAAAAGTCTAGTTTGGAGGCGACTGTGAACGTCATTCACGGCTCGATTGGGGGAAACTGGATCGATCGTGGTGGGAACAGAATCCATCGCGGAAAAAACGGAATCCCTAACGCAAGAAACAAGGCGCGGCGCTTCGTGTGCGCGGCGAGCGCCGGGCTTTTAGGCATACTACTTCTTCTAACTTTTTGTCCGGCGGTGATGGCGCAATCCCCAGTGCCTGCGGCCACCAACCCTTCCAGCAAAGATTCCGGCGGTTTTTCGCCTGGATGGACGCTCGGGGCGCGATTCGAAGGCAGCAAGAGCAGCGACGCCGGTGTGTACGACCTGGGGACGGCCCTGGGCTACAACTTTTCGCACCACTTTGGCGTGGATGCCGGTGTTCCAATTTACTTCGTGTCGATTCCTTCCTCCGTCCAACAAAGCAATCCTGGCGCGACTTCCGGAGCGGGCGTTGGCAGCTTCTTCACCGATCTTTTGCTGACGTATCCCAACCCCTCGCTGAATTACGCTTCGGCGATTCATCTTACAGCGCCGACCGGCGATAAGAAGAAAGGCTTGAGCACCGGCCACGCCACCTGGAACTTTAACAACCATTTCGATCATGCTTTCGGCAACTGGTCACCGTTCCTTGACGCCGGAGTGGGCAACACGATCATGGATACGCGGTTTTTTACGCGGCCGTTCGCGAGCTATGGTTATAACGCGGCATTTACCGGCGGACTGGAATACGATCAGGGACCGTTCAGCGTGCAGGCGGGGGCGTATGACGTGGCGCCGTGGGGCAATCAGACGGTGGTGAGCCGCGTGTTCACGTGCCCCACGACGGCGGCTTGCAATTCTCCCGGGTCTTCGCACAACCGCCAAGGGTTTAACAATTCGAGCGTAACCACCGGTGGCTCGGACCTGGTGCGTGATAACGGTTACGAGGCGGGGATCGATTTCAAGCCGGTTTATTACCTGGATTTCGAATTCGACTATGGCCGCAGCGTGCCTTTGCACCTGAACAATTATTCGTTCGGGATTGGAATCAATCTGAGTTCGCTGGTGCGGCCACACGCACACTGAACGCAGAAAGCAGAAGCAGAAACTGCAACGTGGCAATTGCGAAGAGAAAGTAGCTGCTCCCGCCGAGCCAAGGGGGTTGCAATGAGCCAGGATCCCTCACTCCGTTCGGGATGACGCTGCTGCGGACGCGCCTTTCGCTCCTCAGGGTAAACAAAAGCACACCCTACACACAGCGGCCTGAATTTGTTCCGGCGCGGCACAAGGGCTAAAATCCTCTTGAGGTACTTATGCAGGATCATTTGGTGATAGCGGGGCGGGCGTTTCAGTCGCGGCTTATTGTGGGAACGGGGAAGTACCGGAGCTTTCAGGAAATGGCGCGCGCACACGCGGCTTCGGGCGCAGAGATGGTTACTGTGGCGGTGCGGCGCGTGAACCTGACGGACAAGTCGAAGGAATCTTTGCTCGATTACATCGACCGCGAGAAGATTTTCATACTGCCAAACACGGCCGGGTGTTACACGGCTGACGAAGCCATCCGCACCGCAAGGCTGGCGCGCGAAGTAGGGTTATCGAACTGGATCAAACTCGAAGTTATCGGCGATCAGCAGACGCTTTTTCCGGACACGGAGCAGCTCATCGAAGCGACGCGCGTGCTGGTCAAAGAAGGGTTTGTCGTTCTGCCATACACGAACGATGACTTGATCGCAGCGCGGAAACTGATTGACGCGGGGGCTGCGGCAGTTATGCCGCTGGCCGCGCCGATTGGAAGCGGGTTGGGAGTGCAGAATCCCGCGAATTTGCGCATTCTGCGCGAGCGAATCACCCAAGTGCCGATGATCGTGGATGCTGGCGTTGGCACGGCTTCCGACGCCGCGATCGCCATGGAACTTGGCGCGGATGGTGTGCTGATGAATACCGCCATCGCAGAGGCAGAGGATGCCGTGCTCATGGCGGAAGCGATGCGCGACGCGGTGATCGCCGGGCACAAGTCGTATCTGGCAGGCCGCATGCCGAAGCGGCTGTATGCGTCAGCGTCGAGCCCGATGAGCGGAGTGCTCCGCTGACGTACTTTGACAACCCTATATGACCTCGCCCGCGGACTTGCGACGAGACGTACTGCTGGCCCACTACGTCGCATCGTTTGAGAAACTTGAAGAACTCCGCGCGCACCCGACCACCAATCCCATTGCTAACACCTTTGCTATTTCTGAGCCCGATGAATGGGGGCAAATCGCGTGGAGACCAAGAAGAGCAGAGACCAAGTCCGAATCCTTGGAGTCACTTTATGCCAAGCTTCCAGCAAGGTTTCCACCTCTCTTTGAGCGTCTCCTGCTCACTTTTCGCTGGGCCGAGGTTGATCTCAAAACGTACACCCTAATGGCCAATCCGCTTGGCTCTGATTTTCAAGGCTTTTTTGCCGAAATCTCAAGAGATCCTGGTTTGTGGGAAACACTCCTTCCCGCGGGCTACCTTCGATTCGGGAAGGGCCCTGACATTGACTACGACCCTGTGTGCTTCGATATGAACTCTCGGAAAAAGAGTCGCGAAATGAGGGTCGTGAAAATCGACCATGAAGAGATTCTGTGCAATTACAGAGTCAAAGTGGTGGCCGAATTGGCTCCCAGTTTTGAAGCCTTGGTTCAGAGCACAATCGATCTCGCGAACCGCAAATAACTCAATCGCGCGCCCAGCTGTACTGCTGGGCTACCCTTGGCCTTTCAGGCTGAACGATGGTGCTAGGGTTTTTGCCTGAATAACGTTTAGGGAACCCAATGGGTATACACCTACTCCCTCCGCCCGTATTTTGACACTAACTATAGGGGAGCCGTCCGGGCAGTTCGTTGCCCGAATCAACGCGCCGACTGCTGTCCCCTGGTCGACCTCTCGGGCCCTTATGGAAAGAATGTCCAGCGTCTGGCGTTTGCCTTTGCTGAAACAACTGCTCGTCGGCCTGGCCGCCTGCGCCACGTACGTGCTTGCCGCGAAGCTAAGCCTCCGTCTGGCCACGGTACATCCGAGCGCGAGTCCTTTCTGGCCGCCTACAGGCATCGCCATCGTTACGCTGCTGCTTTTGGGCATCCAGTATTGGCCGGCGATTTTTGCGGGGGCGTTCCTCGTCAACCTGACGACGGCGGGCTCCGTGCTTACGTCCCTGGGCATTGGGGCGGGGAACTGCCTGGAAGCAGTGACGGCTTGCTATTTGGTGTCGCGCTTCGCCAATGGCAAGGACGTTTTCGACCGGACGCGGGACATTCTGCGCTTTGCCCTTTGCGGCGGGATTGCGAGCACTGCCATTGCGGCGACCTTCGGCGTTACGAGCCTGACTCTGGGCGGCTTTGCGCCATGGCTTCAATACGCCATTATCTGGCGAACGTGGTGGCTGGGAGACGCCGCGGGAGCGCTGGTGTTCGCGCCGTTCCTGCTTTTGTGGAGCGCCAATCCAATTCCGCGCTGGTCCAGACGACAGTTTCTCGAAGCTGCTGCGCTTTTGGGTTCGACCCTGCTCATTTCAGGAATCGTTTTCGGATCCTTGTTTCACGCAGAGATCCGGAACGATCCCTGGACATTTCTCTGCACGCCATTCCTGATTTGGGCGGCGTTTCGCTTCGGGCCGCGCGAAGCTTCTGCGATTATTTGCCTGGTGTCTGCGATTGCGGTTGTGGGAACTATTCACGGGTACGGACCGTTTGCGCACCAATCGCCCAACGATTCGCTACTACTCCTGCAGTCGTTTCTCTCCGTCCTGGCGTTGATGACCCTGGTGTTTGCGGCAGAAGTTTCCGAGCGGCGAAGGCAAGAGGAGCAAGCACGGCTGCTGGCGGTGCGCGATCCGCTGACGGGCTTGGCGAACTACCGATTGCTGGTGGAGCGCGTCGGCGAGGAGATTCGACGTTACGGTCGCACGGGTAAGCCATTTGCCCTTCTTCTGCTAGATCTGGATGGCTTGAAGAAAATCAACGATGAATACGGGCACATGGTGGGCAGCCTGGCGATTTGCCGAGTCGCGGAGGTTTTGCACTTGAGCTGCCGCGAGACGGACACGGCTGCGCGGTACGGCGGGGACGAATTTGCACTGGTGTTGACGGAAACCACGGCGGAAGCGGCCACGGTGGTGGCCAAGCGCGTGGCGCAGCGATTATCTCAGGATGCGGAAGAACCACGGCTGTCGATCAGCATTGGCGTTGCCGAGTTTCCGTGCGATGGCTCAACCATAGAGCATCTGCTTAGCGCCGCCGACCAGGCGCTTTACAACGACAAACGCCGAATTCACAATTCTTCGCCCACGCGCGGCGTAGAGAAATAAGCAAACTCTCCGCAACTCGCCTTAAGCAAGCTGCGGCTAGCGACCGGCGGCTTTGCGCGCCTGCGCATCGTCGTAACTTTCACCGTAAATGGAGGGAACCTTCGCTCCCATGCAGCGCAGGTAGGACGAGAGCTGGCCGCGGTGGTGAATGGTATGGACCATGCCGAGCAACGCAAAGCTGACTGCCGGCCGCTGGAAGAGTCCGCGAAAATCCACTATTTTGACGAGTTGATCGCCGCGGAGCTTTGTCAGTGCTTCGAAATTCTTCGCGAAGCGCTGTTCGTACCACGAAGCGACTTCCTGCGGCGTCTTCACGGTGTCTGGCAGCGAGGCGGCGTTGACGTCAAACACGCCGTTGATGACCGTTTCCAGGAAGCGGTTCTCCGCCACGGCAATGTGCCGGACAAGTTCGATGGCGCTCTTGGATATGGGGTCGGGGCGGTGCTCACATTTGTCGGCGGGCACCGCTTCCAGCACTTTCTTGGTTATGCGGCTTTCGTTTTTCAGTGAGCCCAAATAGACATTTTGCAGCAAGAACAGCGCTTGATCTGCCGTCATTTCGCTCATTTCTCATCCTCCTACACTCGTACTGTTGGTGAAATCTAATGTATTTTGGGGACCAGGCTTTCATGGCGGCTTTGATGCGCCGGATTTATTTCGGTTTCATTCTAGCGCGGCGTTTAGCTACGTCGCTTGCCGCCGTAGAGGGTAACTTTGCCGTCCACGACGTTGGCGATGTAGCGGCCCGCGGAGAGAAACTGCATAACCTTGTGACCTGCGCGGGCCAATTGTGCCCAGCGCGATCCCGTCTCGGGATTCTGCTCCAAGCCGCGCAATTCCTGCCCTTCTAAGACAAAATCGACTTCGCGCAGGTGCTTCTTTGGAGTAGTGCGCACTGGGAAAGTCTGACCGTTCAGTTCGACCACGCGGGAATTTTCAACGAGAGCAGCACGCCAAATCGTGATGAGCGCTTCTTCCAGGGACATCGTTTCTCCCGTATTTGCGTGAGAGGCGGGCATGATAAATCGCCTCACAGCGTCCGGAAAAGGAAGTGCCACGTCGTGTCGACGGCCGCATGGACGAGCGCGGAAGCAAAGATGGAGCCTGTCTTGCGCCAAGTCCAGCCGTAGAAAATTCCGGCGATGGAAGCAAGCACGACATAGCGCCAGTTGGGAAAGCCCAGATTGGTGATGTGAGAAAATCCGAACAGGACGGAGGCTGTCCACCAGCCGGCAGTTTCGCTCTTGGAGGCGCGAGATAGAAGGTTCTGCAGCAAGCCGCGAAAGAGGAACTCTTCGGGCCAGGCGGTGAAGAAGAGAATGCCCAGTCCGGTCAGGAACACAGATTTCAATTCACCCCATTGCGGTTCGAATTGGATAAAGTGCATACCCGTGCCCAGAGGAATGGCGATGCACGCAAAGGCCAGAAAGCTGGCCACAATGAAAAAAGCCCAGTGCTGGCCCCAGCCGATGGAGTAACCGATACCGTCGATGTGACGCAGGAGAACAAACGCCGCAAGAGCCACACCCACGCAGAGCAGGATGGTCATGATATAGGCCAGCCGCGCGCTGGGAAACGGCCAGAGCCAATGAGACATGGAGAAGCCCCAGTGATTGGGGAAGGGTTTTACGGCAACCCAAATTCCTACGACAAGGAAGAAGTCTTGCCACGTACCCGCGGGCTTTCGTTCCGCGGAAGCCGCGATGGCGAGGGGAATGAATACGAGGGCGGCGGCAGTTGCGGCACGGCCGAAAGTAAAACTATTTGTTCCCAGCGCATAAATCAGGTAGACAAGGAACAATGCGGCGCCAAGCAAATGACCGGCGCTTGTACCAAAGCGTGCGGCGAGAGTGGTTTCCACCCCGCGCGCGGCAAACAGCAGCATTAGCAGAAATAAAAGGGCGAAGGCCGTCAGCGTGGCGGCAAAGGCGGGCCCCGCGTAACCTTGCCAGACGGCGTAGATTACACCGATGAGCGTCAGCAAGGCCCAGAGTCCGAGCATGGAGAAAAGGCCGAGTTGGCGCGTCGCGGGCAAGCGAAAATTGTAGCGTAAGATGCAAGACCAAACGAACTCAGCGACGCAACGGCCGCCTTCGCAGACGGTGGCGCGGGTGGTGGCGCCGTCCAAGATGACGCGGTTGGCGTACATCGACTGGATGCGCGGATTGGCATGCGTGCTGATGTTCCAGACGCATTGCTATGACTCGTGGCTCAGCCCCGCCGCAAGAAAATCTTCTTCGTTGATCATCTGGTCCCAGCTTGGCGGCACGTTGCCAGCGCCGCTTTTCATTTTTCTTGCCGGAGTTTCTTTTGCGCTAGTGACCGAGCGTTTGCGCGAAAAGGGTGTGCAACGCAACGCCATCGCCAAGCAAACCATTCTTCGTGGCGCCGAAATCTTTGGGATGGGACTGCTTTTTCGCGGGCAGGAGTTTGCGCTCGGTTATCCCTGGTCGCCCTGGACCGATCTGCTTCGCGTGGATGTTCTGAACATCCTTGGGCTTTCGATGATGCTCATGGGCGTTCTCTGCTGGGCAACGGGCGATGGAGCCGTGGCGGTCGCGCGAGTGAGGACACTTGTCGCGGGATTATGCGTGGCGGCCATCATTGCGTTGGTCACACCGCCGCTGTGGACGACGCGCCGGCCAAGATTTCTGCCGTGGCCGCTCGAGTCCTACATCAACGGCGTGCACATCTTCGACAAACCACAACCCTGGCTGTTTCCGTTGTTTCCGTGGTCGGCGTTTGCGTTTGTAGGTCTGGCTGTGGGTTTCTACTTGTTCTCTGATTTCGCAAAGCGAAAGGAAGGGCTTGCCTTCGCGTTTTTAGGCGGCGCGGGAATTCTTGCGGGTTTCCTCTCGACCGTTTTCGATTCATCGCGCGTCCGTCTCTATGCCGTATACGATTACTGGCACAGCAATCCGGATTTCTTTCTGATGCGTTGCGGCATCCTGTTGGTGATTCTTTTCCTGGTTTACGCATGGTGCCGCTGGGGATTCGCGCAAAAAGGGTTCAGCCCCATCATTCAGCTAGGAAACACTTCGCTGCTGGTCTACTGGGTGCACATCGAATTTGTCTATGGGCGATTTTCGATTCTGCCGAAGGGGCAATGCAGCGCGCTGAAAGCTACGGCGGGGTTGCTCACAATTTTTGTAGCGATGGTGTTGCTTTCCATAGCCCGGACAACGTGGAAAAAACGAAAGCTCAAGGCTTCGCGGCAGGGTCTTGCGGTAGCTGCTGCGACTGCGGAATCTTGATGATCACTTCACCTGGTCTGGCTAAGCCGAGTTCGTCGCGGGCAATTTTTTCGATTTTGCGAGGGTCGCTCTTTAACTCTTTGACTTCCTCTTGCAGTTGCCCGTTTTCTTTGTTGAGCCGCTCGATATCGGAGTTCACCTTCTTGATTTCTTGTCGCGTGCGCCGCATCGCCAGGTAGCCGTGGGTCCCAAAAATGTCGTGAACCACGAGCGCGAAAAGCAGCAAGCCGAGCAGTGCGCCTCCGTACTGCCGCAGGAACGGGATGGTTTTCTCGTTCGCCTCCGGCTTTTTTAGCCTTGCAATACCCATTTCGTTGCTTCGCTCGCCAATTTTGCGGAAGCCGCCGCGCTATCCGCCTCAACATAGAGCCGCAAGAGCGGTTCGGTACCCGATAGACGCAACAATATCCAGGAGCCGTCTTCAAAAACGAATTTTGCGCCATCAGTGCGGTCAATGGATACGATTTTTCGCCCCAGCAGTGTCGAACTGTCCACGCCTACTTTGCGCACAGCATTTGCCTTTTGTTCGTCGCTCAGGTGCAAGTTCTCGCGTACGGGCCAGAATTCGCGGCCAAGTTTTTTGTACATCGCGCGAATCTGCTCGCCGATGGAAGCGCCGCGCGCGGCGATCATTTCGGCCACGAGCAGACACGCCAGGATGCCGTCTTTCTCCGGGATGTGCCCGCGAATCGTAAGCCCCGCACTTTCTTCTCCGCCGAGAGCAATCTTATCTTCGCGGATGAGTTGGCCGATATATTTGAAGCCGACCGGTGTCTGATGAATCGTCTGACCATGTGATTTTGCGACGGCGTCTATCATTTGCGTCGTCGCAACGCTCCGCGCCGCGGGCATTTTCCATTGGCGCGTTTCCACGAGGTAGTCATAAACGAGCGCAAGAATCAGGTTCGGCTGGATCCACGTGCCGTCGCGATCGATGATGCCAAAACGGTCGGCGTCACCATCCGTTGCCAGGCCTGCGGTGGCCTTGGAATCCGTCACCGCCTTTCGAAGCGGTGCGAGGTTTTCTTCGGAAACATCGGGTCCGGTGCCGTCGAACAAGCAATCGCGATCCGTTCGAATCGCCGCCACGCCCACACCGTTATCGCTAAGTGTGCGGTCCAGATAGCCCGCGCCACATCCATGGAGCGCGTCCACGACGAATTTCACGTTCGTCCTTTTGAGCGTTTCGAAGCGCACAAGTTCTTCGAGGCGCTTTAAATAGTTTTGCCGCAGATTCACCTTTTCGCTGGGCTGAACCTTGGTAGCGCTATGCGGCAGCGATGGGACACCGCCTTTCGCCGCAATCTGCGAGGCACGAGCCTCAATGTCCTTGGTGATTTCCGGGAGCGCGGGCCCGGCGTCGGCAGAAGAAAACTTCAATCCGTGATATTGCGCCGGATTATGACTGGCGGTGAAGTTAACGGCGCCGTCGAGTTTGCGGCGCATGATTTCGTAAGCGACGGCAGGCGTGGGTGTGAACGTCTCGCACAAAAGCGCACGAATGCCGTGATGTTGCAGGATGTCCACGGCGAGCTGCGAGAATTCCTCCGAGTAAAAGCGCGTGTCATAGCCGACGAGGATTGTGGGATGAGCCGCCTTTGCCTTTACGTGTTCCGCGATGGCGGTCAACGCGAGCCGCACATTCGCAAAAGTGAAGTCGTCGGCAATCACGCCGCGCCAGCCTGATGTGCCGAACTTGATGGAAGAAGGGGTGCTCAATCCAGTGCCTGTGCTCATGGGGCGATATTTTAGCTTTTCGCGCCACGACCAGAAAGCCGTTATTATGTGGGGCTTGACGATTCGACAAAAATGAATCATTCGAGAGCAAGAAACGCGCGGATTGTGTTCGTCACGTGCCCGTCATTGTCCCTCGCGCGGAAGATTGCGCGCGCCGTGGTGCAAAAGCGACTGGCGGCCTGTGTAAATGTTGTTCGCAGCCCGGTCGAATCCTTTTACTCTTGGAAGGGCAAGCTGGAATCCGCCCGTGAGCATTTGCTGATTATCAAAACCACTGTCAACCATCTAACTTCATTAGAAAGAGAAGTAAAGCGCCTACACACCTACGATGTCCCAGAATTCATCGCTCTGCCCATCACCGAGGGCTCGGCGAAATATCTTTCTTGGTTGGGTAAGGTTGTTGCGAAGTCTGCGTGATAAAGAAAAACTTTTCCTGAAAGAGTAATATAATCCTTAAACGTACAACAGTGCTTGGTCTAGGTCGGCGATGATGTCTTCCACATCTTCGATTCCCACCGACAGACGGACCAATCCTTCCGTGATTCCCACGCGCTCGCGCACTTCTTTGGGCATGGACGCGTGGGTCATCAGCGCGGGAAGTGAAACTAAAGTTTCCACGCCGCCGAGGCTCTCCGCCAGCGAACAGAGCTGTAAATGATTCAGGAATCGGCGCGCCGCGTCTACGGAGCCCAAATCGAATGAGAGCATCGCGCCCGGTCCTTTTTGCTGGCGGCGCGCGACTTCATGGTGTGGATGCGAAGGCAATCCTGGGTAATAAACCTTGCGCACCTTGGGATGCGCGTCCAGATGACGGGCCACGGTAATCCCGTTCGCATTATGCTGGAGCATGCGTACAGCCAGCGTCTTGATTCCTCGCGATACCAGGAAGCAATCCATGGGCGCCAGACCTGCTCCGGCCGAACGCTGAATAAAGTAAATCTTCTCTGCATCCTCAGGCCGCGTGAGCACAACTGCTCCGCCCGTTGCATCGCTATGCCCATTCAAATACTTGGTCATCGAATGCACCACGATGTGCGCGCCGAGTTCGATGGGCCGCTGCAGGTACGGACTCATGAACGTGTTATCCACGACGACGGTGATGTTCCGCTCGCCCCCGAGCTTCGAAATGGCCGCGATGTCCGTTACATTCATTGTGGGATTGGCAGGCGTTTCGATATACAGCATTTTCGTGTTCGGCCGTAGTGCCATGCGCACGGCTTCGGGCATGGAGGTATCCACGAAGCTGAACTCCAGCCCGAAATGCACCAGCAATTGCGTGGAAAGCCGGAAGACTCCGCCATACACCGCTTCCGAAAGAACTACATGGTCTCCCGGGCGGAGCAGGCGGAATACCGCGTCGATGCCCGCCATTCCCGAAGTGAAAACGTAAGCGCTGTGCCCTCCTTCGAGTTTCGTCATAGTGCGCTCAAGAGCCTTGCGATTTGGATGATTCGTGCGCGCGTAGTCGTATCCCTTGTTCTTGCCTAGTTCTTCGTTGACGTACGTTGAGGTCTGGTAGATCGGAGCGACGATCGCGCCAGTGGCGGGATCCGGCTCTTGGCCCACATGAATGGCATTGGTGGCAAAGCCCATGATGCTCTCCTTGCTCTTTCTCACACTTTTGTGAAGCAGGCAGCCTGAGGTTGGCTGCTGACCGCCCGCGGGCACTTCCGGGGTTCAACTGTGCCAGTGTTGCGCTCGGAGCAGATTCTTGAAAACTTACAGGAGCCTCGCAAGTCCGTCAATTAGGCTACCACGGAAGTTTCCACTCCGACCCATACTCGGCCAGTCCGCGAACATTGCGGCCGAGCAGCAGTTCTCGCTCACGTGGCATCCAATTTCGGTGGGAGAAGGCTTGACCTCGGCCGGCCCTTCCGTAGAGGATGGTGTTTACGCAAATGACGAACTTCTCGCGAATCCTGTTGCCGTGTTCTTTCCTGTCCGCATCGCTCATTTTCGTAGGCCAGAACGCGGCGCAAAATCCTCCCGCTTCGTCTCCCGAATCCAAGGCTTCGACAACCAAGCCCGACCCACAGTCGCGCATCACCATTGAAGTCACCGGCGGCGAAAATGAAACGCCTGTTGAAAACGCAAGCGTGTACTTCAAATACGTGGAAGAGCATAAGATCAAAAAAAACAAGACCATGGAAATGAACGTGAAAACCAATCGCGAAGGCGTCGCTCACGTTCCCGATGCCCCTTTGGGCCGCGTACTTATCCAGGTGATTGCGGAGGGTTGGAAGAGCTACGGCCGCTGGTTCGACATCACCGACCCGAAGCAAACGATCAAAGTCCATCTTGATCGTCCCCCGAAGTGGTACTGAGTGGCCATTTCTTGGCAAAAAGTTCGTCGCGGAAGAATTTACTCCTGCTTTCGCGTTCCCTAAAGCGGTTGTGGGAAAGAAGTTGTGCGCTTCCTGGGAGCCTCAGGCAAATGTGAAGGGTTTCGAGCCGATTTCCGTTTGAGCTCACAAACTTTATTCCTCTTCTTGCATTAAATTCCAATTTTGAACATTTTGAACTGGCTAGGTATTTCTTTAGCTTTTTGGGTTGAGTTGGTGAATTAGAAAGACGGCGATGTTGCACACAAATAGTGCAATGCGCGCAAGAGTGTTGAACTTGCGGAAGTTACGACACGGTGTGGCCTTGATTTCCACAAACTTATCAACACTTGTGTTGAAAACTTTATACTCCAGAAACATTGTTTCTGAATTTCGGCACACAGTTTGCTTTGCGCCGCACTCCACTTGCTTTGACCCCAGCAAAATCAGAGTGTTACAGTACAATTTTGGCTTTAGCTCATGAACGAGACCTACGAAGGACCCTTTTCGCTACTCCAAATGTTCTGGGGCAGCATCACCGCTCGGCCGTTACGCAGTTCTCTCAGCGTGATTGCCATTGCCATCCAGGTGATTCTCGTTCTGATGATCGTCGGTCTCACTTCGGGAGTTGTTTCCGAATGGGGAAAGCGTGTGGAAGGCATAGGCGCAGATATTCTCGTGCAACCTCCGAACTCTTCGATTTTTTTCGCTTTTTCCAGCGCTGTTATGCCGGAGTCGCTGGGCGATCAGATTGCCACGGTGAGCAGCGTCGATGAGGTAGCTCCTACCGTTATCCTCACGGAACCAAAGAGCTTGGTGATCGTCTATGGCATTGACTACCAACGCTTTAACGCTCTCAGCAAAGGCTTTTTGTTTCGCGAGGGCCGCCCCTTCGAAGGTTCCGATGAAGTGTTTGCCGACGACGTGATCGCGCAAACACGGCATTTGCATGTCGGCGGCAAAATCACGCTCTTGAATCACGAATTTACCGTCAGCGGAATCGTGGCTCACGGCAAAGGGGCGCGCTATTTCATTCCCATTCAAACCGCTCAGGAGATTGCCGGCGCGGAGAAGCGCGTTTCCATGTTTTACGTACGCAGCAAAGGAGATACGGAAGCCACACGCGCACAGCTTGCAAAGTTGTTGCCGCAATACAGCATCCGTTCGCTGGCAGAATACGTTTCGCTTATGAATTCGTCCAATTTGCCGCAGCTTCGCCCCTTCACCCGCACCATGGTGGCCCTCGGCATCGTCATCAGCTTCATCGTCGTTCTACTCAACATGCACACGATGGTCATGGAGCGCACGCGCGAGATTGGCATTCTGAAGGCCCTCGGGTTTTCGCGTTTTGACGTCGTTCGCATGCTCCTTACCGAGACATTTATTCTTGCGCTCTTCGGCACGGGACTGGGCATTGGCCTTACTTTTCTTACGCAAGTCATTCTAAAGCAGACCAAACCCGACCTCCCGGTCCTTATCACCGCGCCTTGGATTTTTTCTGCGATGGCTCTTGCTCTGGTGGGAGCCGCCGCCGGTGCGCTTTATCCCGCATTCCGCGCCGCTACGTACGATCCAGTCGTCGCCTTAGCCTACGAATAGCGCGTCAATTTTCCAAATTGCGGGAAATGAAGCATCCCATGGAAGCAAGATAGATGACCTTCTCTCCGGACAAATATCACCGCGCGCGGATCCTCGATCGACAAGACATTTCCCAAGATTTGTGCATCTTGCGCGTCGATCCCGGCGGTCCATTCGAATACCGCGCGGGACAATACGCTACGCTTGGCATCGAGCGCGACGGCATTCGAACGGAGCGTCCCTATTCGATGGTCTCGTCCCCTTACGAAGAAGCCCTCGAATTTTTTGTCGAGCTGGTTCCCAAGGGCGACCTGACACCGAATCTTTTTCAGTTGAAGCCGGGCGACTCGCTTCTCTGTCGCAAAATCGCAAAGGGCCGGTTCCTGCTCGATTTGCGCAGTGGCCGCACAAACCACCTGCTCATTTGCACGGTGACTGGCGTCGCTCCGTTCGTCAGTTACGTGCGCACGATCTTTCGCGATTGGAAGAACGGCTCGGGTCCCTTGCCTGGCGAACACAAATTCTTCTGCCTTCAGGGCGCCAGCCGCTCTTTCGAATTCGGTTATCGCGAGGAGCTTGAACGCTACGCCTCTGAAGCGCCGTGGTTCAAATACGTTCCTACGGTGAGCCGGCCCTGGGATGACGCCCAATGGACCGGCGAAACTGGGCGCGTGGGCAATCTGTTAAGCAAGTACATCGAAGCGTGGGGACTGCGGCCGGAGAAGACCACAGCCTACCTCTGCGGTCATCCGAAAATGATTGAGAATTGCCGAGGGATTTTAGAGCGCGCTCGATGGAAGAAGGATGCAATCCTAGAAGAAGCGTATTACCAGGTTGCAGCTGAGGAAGCTGGCGGCTTAGCCTGAAGAAAGCCCTTACCTCTCAGGTAAGCCTAGAACTGTCTTCCCTCAGGCTCCTGGCTCGCTTTCTTCAATTTGACCCACTACGTCATCCAGCGTGTTCAAAGGCACCAGCAGATGCACGTTCTCGTCAGGATCGTCCACATCAATCTGCAATTTCCCATCGTGCGTGCGAACTTGAACGTGCTGGTCGTCATCTTTGACTTCTACAAAATCGGTGTCCGGGAATTTCTTAAGCTCCTTGAATAACGCATGGGCCACTGGCAGAAAATCGCGCGCTTGCTCTGCCGCATCGCGGAAGTGGCGCTTCGGCACGAAGTGCATGGCCATCGGCACCACTGCCGCCGGCACCCACATATGGATGTGCGAACCACCCGCGCGGGATTCGTCCACGTCAATGCGAATCACGCCTTCGCGGAAGGTGTAAGCGCCCGCCAGCACAAGCGTTCCGCTTAGTCCGAGGGCAGCTTTCGCCAGCAGCATCATGTTTGCCTCCTGCGTGTCTCCGCCCGTTGCGCTTCAAAAGTTTTCAATCCTAAATTCTAAGTCTTGAGTACAAAACAATTCGAAAGCACTGTTTTATAGAGGGCCTACTCACAAATGAGTCGGTCTGCATTTTATGTACATCCGAATGTCTTCTACTGAAAACTTACAACTTCGAACTCAAAGCTTATTTACTCCGCGACGTTCTTGGAATCGAGCCAAACCTTTACCGTGTTTTCGCTGTCCTTCACCGAAACCAGTTCGGTATCGCCTTGTGTGCCCAGCGCGTGGAGCGCCGCCACCAGGTCCAATTCGTCCTTACCGGCGGAAAGCAGGGCATCGATCACTTTCATGGGCACCTTCACTTCCACTTGGGACTTCTTTGATCCGCCCTTGTCCACTACATGGATAATCAGGTGATTGCCCTCTTTGGCTACGCGCACA
The DNA here is from genome assembly GCA_033853375.1 of Terriglobia bacterium. Taxonomy (GTDB): domain Bacteria; phylum Acidobacteriota; class Terriglobia; order Acidiferrales; family UBA7541; genus Acidiferrum. The sequence continues at coordinate 1,233 of JAWOLO010000150.1, read as the reverse complement.
TCATTCTCATCGCCCTGCACGGTAACGTATTCGCCTTCCTTGGCCGTGCGGATGGCGTCCATAACCGCATGCAGGTCCACATCGTTCATGTCTGCGGAGTCAATCCGGACCTTGCCGTTGTGCAGCCGGTCGTGATTCACGGCGGGGAGTACTTTCTCGGCCAGCTCCAGCGGCACATTCACGCGCACCGTTTCCCCCTTGCCGTCGGTGCAGATTACCCGCACGTGCAGCCAGCGTTCGCCCTTCTCAGAAGTCGTGGAACTCGTTGACTGCGCAGGCTTTGCCGCCGGAGTTTGTGCCAGTGCTCCTAAAGGCAAAAGCAGCAAGGCGATAGCCGTGGCAGGCACAACTCCGGGGATGAGTCTTCGATTTGCATTGGACATGGCGGATAGCCTCCTGGCCAGCCTGAGCTCTGTCGTGCGGTTTTCTCGTTTTGGCGCTGCGAGAGTTCCCGGCTGTTGGCTAAAGGTACGAGACAGCCCTTCAAAATGTTTCCGAAAAAATCCAGCGCTAGGGGTTGGATCAGCCAGGCTTGGGTGTCTCGCCCGTAGTCTAGGCCTTCTGTTGACCTCGCTCTGCTAGCGAGTCTGGCGGCTATGTTGGGGGCCTTGCTGACCGTGTGGTGCATCGAGGGGCGCGACTCACGGCGTGACCGCTCATCTTTTGCACAGTCGTGCACAGGTTTCCACAGAGAAACTTGCAGATTCCTCTTGCCAAGAAAAATAGCTGGATTTACTCTCTTGCTCAGATTGAGCCGGGAAGCCTAAAAAACTTAACGGCACAATTGAAAGAGGGCGCAGCGGCCGCAAGGCAGTTGCGCCCTCAATGTTTTTGCCCTAGTTTTCCTGGAGCAAGAACCGGTGGTTGCTTAACTTAAGTCGCGGACCTAAGGAATCCATCACACTTTTCTACGGCTGCCTGACGAGCAAGCGAGGCCGTTGTTTCCCGGGTTTGCAGCAGAGGCGCTTCACGTCCGCGCGCCGTCACTTTCTCTACCGATTCAATCTGGCCATTCCGCACTATCAGGGCACAATCAAAATTGTTCACGCTGGGGCAAACATGGCGCGGAAGAAGGCAAAGGAAGTCGCCTACCTTTGGCTCGACGCCTGCCCCAGTGACCGCCATAGGCAAGTGCTCTTCGCTGGGCGAAAGCGGCGTGAGTTCCGGATGGCCCACGACCACGCACGTGGGCACGCCGGCATCAGCGGACACTGCCTTGTGTCCGGCATCGCA
>JAWOLO010000149.1:0-5698 GCA_033853375.1 Terriglobia bacterium | reverse complement strand
AGGTTCGCGAAGGCGGCCTGCTGGAAGCAACAACTCCCGCTGCATCGGGCGGGTTGCATCCATTAAGAGAATGTCCAAATCGCGGGCAAGCTGCAGGTGCTGAAAACCGTCATCAAGAAGGAAGATGTCGATGGGCCGCTGTGTTTCGATGCGGCGACCTTCCGCATAGCGGTTTTTGCCGACGCCGAAAGAAACGCGGTTCTGCAACCGGAATTTCATCAACTCAATTTCGTCGCTGGTGCCGTTCGAGCCGCGATAGCCGCGGCTTAAAATCGCCACGCGCTTTCCTTCGGCAAGAAATTTCTCGGCGAGCCAGATCACCATCGGAGTTTTGCCGGTGCCGCCCACGGTTAGGTTGCCAACGCTGATCACAATTCCGTCCAAGCGTTTCCGTTTGAGCCACCCCTTGGCATAAAGTCGCGTCCGAAGGCGGACTACTCCCCCGTAGAGAATAGACAGGGGGTAAAGCAATACTCGCATTGGCCGTGAAAAAATCATGAGGCTCCGATAGCGGTCCCGCGATTCTCCTGGACGTCGGTCCCCCGACCTAAATGTTTAGCTATCTGTAGAAGTGCCCGGTCGGTTACACCGCGGCTGCTTTCAACAAGACTTCGCGCCTTTTCGCTCATTTCCTTCATGCGCTGTGGATTGCGAAACAATTCAATCCAGGCCACGCCGACATCCTCCGGACTTTCGACCTGGATCGCCGCGCCCGCCGAAACGAAACGCGACGCAATTTCTGCAAAATTCTCCATCGAAGGGCCAAAAACGGGAACCTTGCCGAAAGCCGCCGGTTCCAAAATGTTATGGCCACCGGATGGAATAAGAGAGCCTCCCACAAATGTGCCGTGGGCCAAACGATAAAGTGAGGCCAGTTCGCCGATGCTATCGAGAAGGAGAACAGTCACGTTGTCGGGAATCGTGGAGTTGGCCGGGACAGGGTTGACCGGACCGTTGGAAGAAGCGGCCGCTTGCGCAGGACCCGGAATCGGCAAAGCCGAGCGCCGAATGAATTTGCGGTGAGATTCCTCGATATATTCGGCGGCAGCGGCAAACTGCTCCGGCTTCCGCGGCGCAAGAACCAATAACGCATTACGATACTCGCCTTGCAGGGTTCCAAAAGCGATCAGTGCCAAAGGCTCTTCGGCTGCGACCACGCTTCCAGCAACAATGACTGGTGAGCGGCCGCTCCGCTTGAGTTCGGCCTCGAGCCAGGCCGAAAGCGGCGTTGGAAAAGGAAGTTCCGAGTCGTATTTCAAATTGCCACTGGCTGTGACGCGGTCCAAGGGCGCTCCGAGCGCGCGAATTCGTTCGGCGTCTTTTTCGGTTTGCATCAGGAAAGCGCTCGCGTGCGAAAGAGCGTCTTTCAGGAGAGGGCGCAGGAAAAAACCAAAAACGTTCATGAATTTCTGATATCGCTCAAAGGAGCAGTCTGAAATACGTCCGCTTACAAAAAAAATAGGAATTTTGCGGCGGCCACCCTCACGGAGAAAATTCGGCCAGATTTCGGTTTCCAGCACAAGAACTAGCGATGGCCGCACAGCATCGAACGCGCGGCGAACACAAAAACTCCAATCCAAAGGAAAGTAAATGATGGCGTCGGCAAATGACAGGCGTTCGCGAGCGAGCCTTTGCCCTGTAATCGTAGTTGTGGAAACGATCAGAGGCCGATCAGGGTATTTCTCTTTCAACTGGCGGGCCAAGGTAATGCCAGAAAGCACCTCGCCAACGCTGACGGCGTGAATCCAAATCGCGCCCGCGCGCCCGGCCGGAAGTTTTGCCAGTGCAGGAAAAGAAAGGCCCAAACGTTCCGGAAGGTTGGAAAAGTACTTGCCGTGGCGAAGACCCTTCACCAGCCAGTAAGGCGTAAGCAAGAGGGCCGCAAGGCCCATCAGCAGGCTATACATGAAATACACTATGCGTGGCTCCGGTTCGTTCGTGTCCGCCGGTAGCAGACGGACGCGCAGCGCAGGGCAACCCTGCGTATCCCCCAGGAATCGAAGGCGTCAATATGAGAAAAGTTTATTATAACCCGGCCCAAATGCTAACCCTCTTCCTCCTAGTGATTTCGGCATCGCATTGGGCGGCCACCAAAGGCGCAGCGCAGTCCCAAGCGCCGCTCAAGACTTCGGCTCTCGAATCGCACGAGGGCATGACCATTTCGGCCCGTCCGTGGACGGATCCTGCGCTCTACAAGGACAAATTTCATAAAAAGTCGCCCTATGCCGCTGGGATTGTGGCCGTGCAGGTGACGTTTCGCAACGATTCGGATGACAGCTTGAAAGTGAACTTGGAGCGTATTCGGATGAACCTCACTCTTTCAGAAGATAATCGTCAGGCTTTGGACCCGTTGACATCTGAGCAGGCAGCCGATGTGATCTTGAAGCCGGGAGCCAAAAACGTGGCCAGGAGCAGGTTTCCGATTCCCATCGGTGGTCCGAAAGTGGGACACGACAAGAAATGGGTGGAGGTTGAACAAGAACTGCGCGAAGCGGGAGTGAAGGCCAGCATTGTCGCGCCGCACAGTTCCGTACAAGGGCTGCTTTACTTCGATATGCAGAGCCAATTCGATCTGCTCAATAGCGCGCGCTTGTACATTCCCGACGTGGTGGCCCTCGAAAAAAACCGCGAATTGCTTTATTTCGAGATTGACCTGAGCCAAGCGGGAAAATAATAGGCGGCCGGGCTGGCTTTAATCTGTCGTTCACGAAAATTTCTTTCCGACCATTCGAATCTTTAGCTAATGGGGCGGTTTGCGTGCATCGTCGCGGTCAGCTACCATGACGTGTGCCACTTTTCTTGAACACCACGGACCAATGCTGAAACTTCTCGATGAATTAAACCCGGAACAACGCCAAGCTGTAGAAACGCTGGAAGGCCCGGTACTGATTCTTGCGGGCGCAGGAACTGGCAAGACGCGCGCGATCACCTACCGCATGGCAAACTTAATCGCCAAGGGAGTGCCCGCCGAGTCGATTCTAGCGGTGACCTTCACAAATAAAGCTGCGGAAGAAATGCGCAGTCGCGTCACGAATTTGCTGCTGCGCGCAGGCGTGCCTCCCGGGCAGCCATGGGTCTCGACGTTTCATTCCTTGTGCGCGCGCCTTCTACGGCGCGAGGCGCCAGCGGCAGGTTTGCCGCGCGACTTTGCCATTTACGACGACGACGACCAAGTTGCCGCGGTAAAGCTGGCTATGGCCAAGCTACAAATCGATGCAGATGACCTGACTCCGCGCAACGTGCTGAGTCGCATCAGTTACGCGAAAAACCACGGCAAGACTCCCGAGCAAGTCCGCGCGGAAGCTTTTACTCAGGACGGGCGCCAGACGGCCGACATTTTCAACGCGTACGAAAAGGCGCTGCATGACAGCAATGCTCTCGACTTCGATGATTTGCTGCTACGTTCCGCACGACTATTTCGCGAATCGGCCGCCACGCGCGAAAAGTGGCAGGCACGCTTCCAATACATCCACGTAGACGAATATCAAGACACCAACCGTGTGCAATACGAACTCATGCGGCTGCTGACGGGTCCGAAGCAGAATATCTGCGTGGTGGGCGACGAAGACCAGTCCATCTACGCGTGGCGCGGCGCCGACGTTTCCATCCTACTGAGTTTTTCTCGCGATTTCCCCGCGGCCCGTATCGTCAAGCTGGAACGGAACTATCGCTCGACGCAAAACATTCTCGATGCTGCGGGCGCAGTGGTCGCCAATAACCCGGAGCGCTTGGGCAAGTCGCTGAAAGCGGAGAAAAGTGCCGGAGTTAATCTGAAATACTTCGAAGGGCGCGATCCGCAAGCCGAAGCGGAGTACGTTGCGGGAGAGTTAGAGCGCATTCTCAGCGAAGACTCAGACCAAACCTGCGCCGTTGAATATCGCATTAATTCGCAGTCGCGCGCTTTCGAAGAAGTCTTTCGCCGCCAGGGCCTCCGTTACAAGCTGGTTGGTGGATTCAGTTTTTATCACCGCGCGGAAGTGAAAGACGCGCTCGCATATGTGCGCCTGGCAATGCACCCGGAAGACGATATTTCCCTGCTGCGGGTTTTGAACTTACCGCCGCGCGGCATCGGAAAAACGACTGTAGACGGGCTGCGCGAAACCGCGCGAAACGACGGAACTCCTTTGTGGAACGCCATCGAAAAAACCGTGGCAAGCGGGACGACCGGCCGCGCTGTCGCGCCGCTGCGAGCTTTCCAAGAACTTATTCGCAGGCTCCAAAAAGCGCTTTCTACGAAGGAGCCTGCAGAATTCCTGCACGTGGTTCTGGAAGAATCCGGATACATGGATATGCTGAAGGATCGCAACACTGCGGAAGACGTCGCGCGCATGGAAAACCTGGAAGAACTCACGCGCGCCGTGGCAGAGAGCATGGACGCCGGAGAAACGTTCACGGATTTTCTCGATGCGGCGTCACTCGTTAGCGACGCGGATCAATACGACGGCAGGCCCGGCGTGACTCTCATTACGCTACACAGCACCAAGGGGCTGGAGTTCGACCATGTTTTTCTCACGGGCATGGAAGAAGGGATCTGCCCGCACAGCCGGTCGATTAATGAAGATAAAGGAATCGAAGAGGAACGTCGTCTCGTTTACGTAGGGATGACGCGGGCGCGAAAAACGTTGACGCTTACACGCGCCGTGTACCGCCGCATTTTCGGCAACGAACAACAGTTGCGCGCTTCCCTTCCCTCCCGTTTCCTGTCGGAAATTCCCGGCGAATTGGTGGAGACCGTGCGAGGCTCTTTGGCGGAAATTGGTGAGACGCGGCGCTACGAGCCTGATCCGGAATACTCGTATTCTCCGGAAGAATTTCTCCGCCGCGTTCGCCGCGAACAAAAACCCGCCGCACCCGCGCGGCGAACGGCAAGTTCAAATTCATTTGGGCGCCCGGTCACCAAACGCGGTGGCGATTCGAATCCCCTGCTCGGACGAAGAGTGCGGCATCCGAGCTATGGTGTTGGGACAATTGTCGGCGTGGAAGGCGATGATGAAGATCGCCGCGTTTCCGTGAGTTTTCCCGGTCGGGGCACAAAAAAATTCATTGAGCGCTATGCGCAGCTTGAACAGGCTTAACCGGCGCACTCCACAACATCAAATGGCTATCGCAGGTTGCGCGACGAAGCGTCTCGGGGTAAATTGAGTTCCGCTCTTACTCCTCTGTGCAGCATTGGGTGACTTGACTCCGCCGGCTTTCCGGGGCGCGATCGGAGAAGATGGGTGGCCTCACAACTCTTTCGCTGCAAAGACATTGACCAACTGATTTCCGATTCCGAACATCCAGAAAAACGCCTCAAAAAAACACTTGGCTGGATCACGCTGACCGCTCTAGGCATCGGCGCCATCATTGGAACAGGAATTTTCGTCCTGACCGGCACCGCCGCTGCTGGCGAATCGGTGGAGTATCCTTCGATTTTGAAGGCGCCTGTTCTGGACGTGCTGTTCCACGGGACGCATGCCACAGGAATCAGCGGACGCCCCGGCGCCGGGCCAGCGATTGCGCTCTCCTTTTTTCTCGTCGCGGTTGTCTGCGGGTTCGCAGGGCTCTGCTACGCGGAATTGGCCTCGATGATTCCCATCGCCGGCAGCGCGTACACCTACACGTACGCGACGCTGGGCGAACTCGTTGCATGGATCATCGGTTGGGACCTAATCCTCGAATACGCCGTTTCCAACATGGCGGTTGCCGTCGGCTTTTC
>JAWOLO010000148.1:0-21249 GCA_033853375.1 Terriglobia bacterium | reverse complement strand
TTGGCGACAAATGCCAGCTTGCCGTCGTCGGAAGCCGCAATTTCGTGCGGTCCTTCGCCGGTGGGCACGCGGGCAACGGTCTTCGAAGTCGCCGGATCAATGATGGAAAGCATGTTGTCTTCTTTGTCGAGGACCAACAGCGCCGGGGAAGGCGTCTGAGCTGAGGCGAGATTAGCTAAACCGAAAAGAATCAGGCCAACTACGGCACCGGCAAAATTTCTGAGCGTCCTATTGGGCGGCATCGACGGTCCTCCTCGCATGAAGAAAAAACCGTCTCGGCATTGTAAACCTATTCGTCGCCGTTCTAGAGGCCATTTTCGGCGCGGAAGGCTCGCACCACCGCAGCAGCATCTTGATGCTGCGCGTCCACCGCATAATTGAGCTTGCGAATATCGCTAGCCGAAAGCTTCCCGGCAAGATCATCCAGCGCCGCACGCAGTTGAGGGAACCGTTCCAACGTGGACTCGCGCACGACCGGAACGGCGTCATATGGCGGAAAGTAGTGGAGATCATCCTCAAGCGCAACGAGGCCAAGAGCGTCAATCAAACCATCCGTCGAATTCCCGGCAACCACATCCACCTGATGGTCCACCAGCGCGCGATAAATTAGGCCGAGATCCATCACCTTGGGCGATCCCGCAAAGTGCAAATGATAGCGCGCGCACAGGCCGGAGAAACCGTCGGGGCGCTCCAAAAACTCATACCCCACCGCTGTACGCCACTTGGGAGCCACGGAAGCGAGATCGGACAGCGTGCGGAGGCGCAGATTCTTCGCGTCGTCCCCGCGAATCACCATCGCAAAGGTATTCTCGAACCCGAGCGGCTCCATCACCTCCAAATGAAACTTCTCTGCGTAGAGTTTTTTCACGCGATTGTAGTCGGCTGAGGTTCCCTGCGGCTTTTCATTCAAGACGGTGGTCAGCGCGGTGCCTGTGTATTCGACGTAGAGATCGAGATCGCCAGAAAGCAGCGCTTTGTGCACCAGCAACGTGCCGCCAAGATTGGTTTTTCGAATCACGGGAATTCCCGTTTTCGCTTCGATGTGCTGCGCCAGAAGCTCGGCCAGCACCACTTGCTCGGTAAAGAATTTCGACCCAATCGTGATTTTCGATTGCTCAGCTTTCTTGCAGCCCGAAACAAACCAAACGACATGAATCAAACAGAGGAAATAGAGAATTACAGAGGCCCGTACGATATGGAGCTGCTTCTCCTGCTTGTCATCCACAGCGGAGCGAGGGATCTGCTTTTCGACTCTCTGAGGAAGAACAAACAGGGCGTAGGGGCAGCGCATTTCTACACGACCCTCAATCGCCGTTCGAGCAACCCGAGCAGAAAATCCGCCAACAGCGCCAGCAAAGCCGCCGGAACCGCCCCCGCTAGAATCAGCGAATCACTCACCAACGCGACGCCCCGAAAAATAAATGTCCCCAGCCCTCCAGCGCCAATTTCCGCCGCGATCGTCGCTACGCCAATCGTAATGATCGTCGCCGTTCGAATTCCCGCAAGAATCACCGAGAGCGCCAGCGGAAACCTCACGCGAAAGAGAATCTGCCCCGAAGTCATGCCCATCGCTTCCGCAGCTTCGAGCACGGCGGAATCAATCCCACTTAGGCCCACATAAGTGTTTCGCAAAATCGGAAGAAGCGCGTACAACACCAGCGCGACAATCGCCGTGCGCCTGCCAATTCCTCCGATAAACGGAATGGGAATGAGCAAGCCAAAAAGCGCCAGGCTCGGAATGGTTTGAAAAATGTTTGCGATGCTAATCGACACAGCGCGCAGTGCGGGCCGCTGTACGATGAACATCCCCAGCGGAACCGCGATGACAATCGCGATGAGCATCGCGATCACCACGAGTGTCATATGATCCGCCGTAGCGCTCCAAACCTCCTCGCGGTGCTCAGTAAGGAACGACCAATAGCTCGAAGTCGCGTTCATACCGTCGCTCCCGGCGCAGTGCCCAGCGAAGCAACAAATGCCCGCACTTCGGGATGTTCCAGTCGGAGAAATTCTTCCGGCGGCGCCGCCGCGACAATCCGCCCTGCTTCCAGCAGCACGATGCGCGACGCCAGCAGCAGCGCCTCACGCAAGTCGTGCGTAACAAAAACAATCGTTTTCTGCAACCTCTGCGCCAGGGCGCGAAACTCCCGCTGCAACTCAGCGCGCGTGACGGGATCGAGCGCGCCAAACGGCTCATCCATCAGCAAAATCGGCGGATCCGCCGCCAGCGCGCGGGCCACGCCAACCCGTTGCCTCTGCCCGCCCGAAAGCTCGCGCGGGCGCCTGTCTGCAAATTCAGCGGGATCCAACCCCACGAGCCTCAGCAACTCGCCTACGCGCGCGGCGGTGCGGCACCGACCCCATTTTTCCAGCGTCGGCACCAGCCCCACGTTTTCCGCCACGGTGAAATGTGGAAAAAGCCCGGCTTCCTGAATCACGTAACCGATTCCCCTCCGCAGTCGAATCGGATCCCACTCGCCAGTTGAGCGCCCCTGAACCAATACCTGCCCTTGCGATGGGAGTAACATCGCATTAATCAAGCGCAGCAACGTAGTCTTGCCGCTCCCGCTCCGCCCAAGAAGTACCAACGTTTCCCCAACTGGCACGGCTAGGGAAACCTCGGAAATGACCACACGCCTAAGAATATCGTTTATGTGAAACGACACATCACGAAATTCGATTAAATTCTGCGAAAAATTTTTGATCTTCGCATTCATTTCGTATTGACAGCCTCATTCCCCGGCGCGAACATATTATTGTAGTTCGCCTCCCGACGCCGATTTTTGGCGCATCCTTCTCTCGGACCTGGCATCAAAGAAGGGGTCAACGCCATGGGAGCTCTCGCCGCCACGCCCGCCCACATCCGTCACGATCTACATGCCCGTCTGCTTGATGCCCGTGCTCGAACCGACGAACTTTTCCAATTGGTTCGGGAAGAGGCATTGTACGACCGGCCCATTGCCGAGCGGCATCGCATTATTTTCTATGTCGGCCACGTGGAAGCCTTTGATTGGAACCTGCTTTCACAGCGTGCCTTCGGTTTGCGCTCCTTCCATCCGGCGTTCAATCAACTTTTTTCCTTCGGTATCGACCCCGTTGGCGGCGGATTGCCCGAAGACAAGCCCGAGGATTGGCCCTCGCGCCAGGAGATTCAGCGTTATAACAGCCGTGTCCGCGAAGAACTCGATCGCGCTATCGAACACGCCCTCCAGCGTCCAGAAGAAGGTCATCCTCACCTGATGCAAATGCTCCACGTCGCCATCGAGCATCGCCTGATGCATGCGGAAACGCTCGCCTACATGCTGCACCGTCTGCCGGCGAACAAAAAGATTTGTGGCCCTGAAAAAGTCCCCTGGAAAGCACTTCGCGTCAAGTCCCGTCTCGTGGAAGTCCCAGCAGGGCGCGTCACGCTGGGACTCCAGAATTCGCATCGAAGAGAAGATCAACTGGAATTTGGCTGGGACAACGAATTTGCCGCGCACGAAGTAAGCGTTCCGGAGTTCGCCATCGAAGGTCACAACGTTACAAACCACGATTTCCTGCGGTTTATGGAAGCTGGCGGGTACCAAAACCGCTCTCTCTGGACCCCCGAAAGCTGGGCTTGGAAAACCAAAGAGAATATTCAGCATCCAACGTTCTGGAGGGATGTGGGCAATCTTTGGGTGCTTCGCACTATGTTCGGTGAAATCCGCCTCCCTCAGGAATGGCCGGTGTACGTGAGTCACGCAGAAGCCACTGCATACGCCAATTGGCTCGGGCGCAAGCTGCCTACCGAAGCGCAATTTCACCGCGCCGCCTACGGTACGCCTAAGAGCGATGGCGAGCGCCGCTATCCCTGGGGCGACGAGCCGCCGAGCGAGCGCCATGGAAATTTCGATTTTCAATCCTGGGATCCTTCCCCTGTTGGCGCGCACCCCGCAGGCGCAAGTGCCTTTGGGGTCTACGATCTTGTTGGCAACGGCTGGGAGTGGACGCGCACCGAGTTCGCGCCCTTCCCAGGATTCACTCCGATGCCCTTTTATCCCGGCTATTCCGCAAATTTCTTTGACGGCAAGCACTACGTCATGAAAGGCGGTTCACCCCGCACTGCCGCATGTATGCTGCGCCGTTCGTTCCGTAACTGGTTCCAACCACATTACCCGTACGTTTACGCAACTTTCCGTTGCGTCGAGGACTAAGAAGCAGACCACCAGCTCGAGCCCAGCTCAGGAGAGAGAACATGGCGACGCCTGCTTTAACGCTTCAGCACGTGTCGGAATTTGCGGCTGACGTGCGCGAAAGCCTGACTAAGCCCGGCCAGCGAGAACTGCCTTCAAAATATCTGTACGACGAAGTGGGGTCCGCGCTGTTCGAAGCCATTTGCGTTCTGCCGGAGTATGGGCTGACGCGTGCGGATACGCGGCTGCTGCAACAATATTCCGAGGAGATCGTTAGCCGCTTGCCATCGCCAGTGCGCGTGGCGGAACTCGGCAGCGGCTCCGGAAAGAAAACGCGTTGGATTCTCGAAGCGTTGTCCCACCGCCAGGTCACTTATTACTATCCAATCGAAATTTCCCCGTATGCGCTGGCTGCGTGCGAAAAAGAATTGGCTCACATCGCCTTGGTCAGTGTTGTCGGGTACGAACAGCCATACCTCGAAGGCTTGCGTTCCGTCGCTGAAGGACGCGGCGAAAGCGACCGCATCTTAGTGCTTTTTCTTGGAAGCACCATCGGCAATTTCGACCGCGATGCGGGCGAAGAGTTTCTGCACCAAGTGCGGGCCACTCTGCGTCTCGGTGATGCCTTGCTGCTCGGAACTGATTTGGAAAAGGACGTCGAATTGCAACTCCTCGCCTACGACGATCCCGCGGGCGTCACTGCCGCGTTCAACTTGAATTTGCTCGCGCGCATCAACCGCGAACTCGGAGCTGACTTCGATGTGAGCTGCTTCCGCCACGAAGCGCGCTGGAATTACGCCGACCGCCGCATCGAAATGCATTTGCGCTCGACATGCCGGCAGAGCGTCCGTATCCCTGCGGCCAACCTGCGCATTGTCCTCGACGAAGACGAAACGATCTGGACCGAAAGCTCACACAAATACAAGGCTGAAGAAATTCCCGAAATGGCCGAGCGCGCCGGTTTCCGCTGCGAAGCGCAGTGGATCGACGAAGAGTGGCCCTTCGCGCAAAACCTTTTCGTCGCGGAGTGAATCCAGACTCACCCCTGCGTGTTGTCCTGGCAACCTAATCCAACCCGGTGCCACCCGCCGCCATCCAACTAGCATTCGCGTGGGGAACTTTGAGCCGTGTGGAAACTTTAGACACCTCCACCGCGTCCTAACTTGCTGGGCGAAGGTTAAGGACATAAAGTAGAAAGAGGCTTCACGGTGAATTCTGCAAGACTAGGCTCCTACAGGAAGTCTTTGGGCCGAACCCTCCCGAGGTTGGTCTTTGGCAGCGGGAGCTTGCTCTGGGCGAGTCCAGCCATCCTCCTGCTTTGCGTTTTTCCCACTTTCGCGCAATCTCAGCAAGCCCCGAACACCGAGACCGCAGCGTCCCGGGAGCATGCGCCAGCACAACCATTGCCGGGAACGATTAGCGGAACCGTTGTGGATCGAACAGGAGCCGTTGTTCCCAGGGCCCAGGTGAAGCTCGCACGCGAAGATTCCTCCCTCAGTCAGGAAACTACTTCCGACAGCGACGGCCAATTCTTCTTTGCTGGGGTTGCGCCCGGCTCCTTCCAGCTTACGATTACGTCGCCTGGGTTCACGGCACAAACCGCTTCGGGAACACTGCATGCTGGCGAAGACTACACCGCGCAGCCGGTCGTGCTGGACGTTGCAACGGCAGCCACTGAGGTAAAGGTCGCGCTTACGCCCGTCGAAGAAGCTGAAGCGGAAATCAAGGATGAAGAGCATCAGCGCGTCCTTGGCGTGATTCCTAATTTTTATGTCACCTATAATTCCGCCGCTGCTCCTCTGAACCACAGGCAAAAGTTCGAGCTCGCGTGGAAAGCCACCATCGATCCGATCAACTTTGGCCTGACCGGCGCCGTTGCGGGCGTTCAGCAAGCCGCCAATGCTTTCGGCGGCTACGGGCAAGGTGCGCAGGGCTATGCCAAGCGATACGGCGCCTCTTACGCCGACTCCGCTATTAGCACCTTTATCGGCGGCGCCATCCTGCCCTCCGTCATGAAACAAGATCCGCGCTACTTCTACAAGGGAATCGGCACGCGGCGCTCTCGGTTTTTCTATGCGCTTGCCAGCGCGGTGATCTGCAAAGGGGATAATGGACACTGGCAGGCCAATTACTCTGCCATGCTCGGCAGCCTCGCCGCAGGCGGCCTCTCCAATCTGTACTATCCCGAGTCGGATCGCGATGCGACCGTGACGCTTGAGAATACCCTCATCGCCATCGGCTCTGGCGCCGCCACCAATCTTCTTCAAGAATTTGTCATCCGCAAGTTGACCCGCAACCCTCCGACTTACACGCCCGCCACTACCCTCGCCGCCCAGCCCTAGATGCGAATTGCCCGAACCTAATCGCTGAGTGCCGGCTCAAGCTCACTGAGCCATACGGAACTCAATCCGCACGTGCGCGGGAAAGTCAACGGGCTGGCCATCGCGTTTCGCGGGCTTGAAACGTATCTGCTTTGCCGCCTGGATGGCCGCTTCGTCCAGACCGTAGCCTAAGCCGCTTACTACCCGCACGACCTGCAACTGCCCCGAGGCCAGGAAAACCACCTCCAGCACCACGTCGCCTTCCATTTTGCGAGTGCGCCCTTCTATGGAATAAGCGGGATTGGGCATGTATAGGATGTCAACACCGCTGGTACCGCCTTCCGTGCCGGCGGAACTCTTCTTGGGGCCTTGAGAGACGACCGTGCCGCGCATGCCCTGGGCGCCGCCAGTGCCGTTGCCGTAGCCAGGACCACCGGGCAAATTAGGCGAACCCGCTTGGTTGATATTCGCCGCCTTGTTAGGATTGCCAGGACCCGAAACTCCGTTCAGGTCGCCATGGCCTCCCGTCTGCACTTTGTTCAAGGGAGCGGTCAAGGTCGCGGGTGCTGCGCCGGTTGAACTAACGTTGGTCTTCACCTCTTCCTTTGGACGAACCGGCTGATTCGACGTCATAACAATCTCTGTTTCTTGAAAAACCGGCTTGAGTTCCACAGGCTTCGCTTCCACCCTGCGCGCCTTTGGAACCTCAGGTTTCAGAACCAGAAAGATGTGCGGCTGCCGGGGGTTCAACTCTGGCGGTTCGATCACCACAGGCTTGGGTTTGGGCACGATTGGCTTCGCATCACGCGGCGGAAGTTCTCGCTTAATTTTTGGCGGCGGGGGTGGCGGAGTCGCGGGTGCGATGTGAATATGCGTGATGGGCTGCATTATCTCCACCGCATCAAATTTCAGCGCCGTCTGCATTTGCTGCGGGAAAATCGCGGGGCTCACAAGCAGGAAACCCAGGAAGGCCAATTGTCCAGCCGCGCTCCAACCGATCCGGTTCCACAGCGGTTTCTCATCCGGTAGAAGTTCAAATCGCGCCCTGACTCTATTTCTCACGATTGCATCTCTGCCTGCTAGGGCGGCAGGGCCCGTGTTGCTGAAATTCAGCCTTCCACCTGGGCTGGCTTGCTTAGGTAACGGAGTTGGTGCGGGCGCGGGGCTTTTGCGAAAGGAGTCCCCGCCGCCAATACGTCCTTGGCCCGTTAAAGGACCTGGACGCTTAGGGACCAAATTCGGCGATGCGTCCAAGCGCGCTCCAGTGGCTGGCGGCGGGGTGTTTTTGGGTCTGGGGTTCAGTTCCGCGCCGAACCGCTGGTTAAATGAATTCGACCCGAGAATCGAATCCTTGTTTTCGACTGCCTCTTTACCGGTCGGCGAGCCAGGGCTCTTATGGCCAGTGTTTAGCTCCGCGCCCGAGCGCCCTAAAGATGGTTTTGTTGCGGGACTCTGAGCAGGGATCTCGTATTCGCCTGGCCGCGCGTAGCCTCTGCGAGGCTCTTTTGATGCAGGATCCCCCACACAGGCAAGGTATGCCCCGGAAAGCAACCTTGTCATCTGTACGGTAGGCCAGTTTGAGGACATTGACTCGAGTTTCAACCCGCCAACGTGCAGGCCAAAGCAACGTTGTTGTCTCGCGGCTGTAGCGCAAGGCTACGTCGCCGTCGACGGGAAATGCCGTTGAGTTGGGTCGAGAGGTCGAGCTGATGGAGTTAATAGCCGCGGATGGGGTTTTCGGCACCTTGCTCGAATTAAGAAGCGGGCTATGAGCGCAGAAATTGGGTCAGAAGGATTCGAGGCGCCAGACGAGGCGAGTGGACCAGACTTTTTGCGTGGTAAGGGGCGGATGCCAGACGGCAAGAATCTGCGAGCCTTGGTAGACGCGCTCGAAACCTTCTTCGGATTCGGAGACGGTTTCAATCGGCGCGACCCAGAATCCTTCGGACAATGGCGCGTGCACGGAGACACGAACGCGTTGCCAGCCGTCTTCCATGCGTAAGATCGGCGCAGGCAGCGTGCCGCTGAAGCGCAGATTCGTGCGGCCACCGGGAGTTTCGAAGAAACGGTCCGGTTCGGTAGGCGCAAGAAGATTGATGATGGATTCGATCCCGACGGCCACAGGTTTTTCAAGCAGCTCTTTGAGCTTCAGCCGGATTTCGCAGGCGACTTCAAAACCATTCGGGCAGGGATTGAAAGAAAAATGCTTGAAGAGGAGGAGCCGTGGTGCCATGGCTTTTGATTTGTCGTGAAGGAGAACCGAGTCGGCGCAGAAAAGCTCGGCGCTAGCGGCAGCGGAATTCTTGACGGCGTACGCGCTGCCGGCAAAGGCGGCGTCTTCGCGCAGTTCGAGCGTTTCGTAATCGTGCTGCGTTCGTGAAGGGTCAAAGATGAGGATGCGAAAGGCATGGCGTGGCCAGCGGTCATAGCGAAGATAACGTTCGAGGCCCGATTCCTTGACGCGCGTTTGTTCGTGAATGGAAGCCACTGCACCTGTGGTGGGCATTCCAGTCGCTTCGCGTAAGCGCGTGTGGTAAGCCTCAGGACGGCGCAACATGGAATTGATGAGCGCAGCAGCAGCGGGACGAAAATCGAGCGCGGCGATGGTGCCGCCATCACTGGGTTTCAGGAGCGCTTGAAATTCCGGCGAAGTAAAGAGTAGTTCGTTCGCGCCGTCCGCGTCGTAGTCAAGCATTTCCACGCGAGGCGCGACTGCGGCGGGAGTCAGACGATCGGCAATGGCTTCCGCACGAATCAGGCTGCGTGCGGGATCGGTCCGGAGATGCGGCGCATAGATGCCGCCGAAGATGCCGTGCCAGTAGGCGTCGTTGCATTGTGCGCGTAAGAGGAGGTCGCGCGCTTCCGCAAGTTCCTCGGCTTGTTTGGGGCCGTGACACTCCGGCACAGCCGCGATGCGCGCCGAAACGCGCAGCATTTTTTTGTGAAGGAAATTCGACTCGGGATATTTGCGAAGAAAACCGCGCCAGGAGCCGCCGCGCAGAAAGGCGAGAACCTCAGGACGCGAAGCGAATTCTTGAAGCACAGCGTGGTAGCGCTGGCGGACGCGCGTGGGAAACACCCACTCCATCATTTCCGTGTAAGAAGCGGTTGGAAGATCCGCCCGCCCAAGCGGAGAGTGCGATGCAAGATACTCACCCGGAGTGCACACGTTGAGCCAATCGGAATTTTCTTCGAGCGCGGTAAAAAAATCAGAGAGCCAGCCGTTTTTGTAGCAATGCTCGTGCGTGCCGGGCCAAACGCCGAATTTTTCCATGTCGTCGCCCATCGCGGCCACGCCGCCGGGATGAACACTAGCGGCGTCGCGCAAATAGGTGACGACGTCTTCGACCTTGCCGAAAGGAACAAGATAGCGGAGCTTTTTCTGGCCTGGATATAGCCATACGCTTTTGCCGCGATCTTCAGCGATGTAAGCGCCAAAAAGTTCTTCCTGTTCAAATCCGGCGGCGAGAAAGTGCATGTCGTCCACGAGCGTATAGGAGACATTGGCGTCAGCAAGAGCGCTGGGAAGCTGTGGCTCCCAGACGCGCTCGGCCAACCACGCGCCGGAAGGGCGCCGGCCAAAATGTTTTTCGAGATAGCAAGCCAAGCGGGAGATTTGCTCACATTGATCTTCCGGGGGAATCGAGATGAGAATCGGCTCGTAGAAGCCGCCGCCGACAAGTTCTACTTGTCCGGTCTGCACTAACTTTTTCAGCCGGTCGAAGTAGTGGGGCCGGTTTTGCTCAATCCAGGTCAGCAGGTGCCCGGAATAATGAAGGCCAAGGTGAATGCCGGGATGTTCTTCCAGGTGCTGCAGAAAGGGGAGATAGGAATCGTCGTACGCTTTTTCGAGAACGTGCTCGAAATTGCCGCAGGGCTGGTGCGCGTGGATGAGGAGAGCAAGATGGAAAGTCTGCGGCATACGGGCTGTTCGTTTTCTTTACCATAATAACAAGCCGCGCCAGTTTATGAATTCAAACCGGAGAATGGAATGCAACAAATGCACAAGAGTGACGGGCGTCACATGGGACAAGGCCCTTTGACAACGCAGACTCTTACCGGATAGAAAGTGCGGGGGCTATGTTCGCAGACAGATCTTGCTGAAGTGGCGAGCCCCGCGGAGGTAGCTGAGGGCTTCGGGGAGTTCGGAGAAATCGAAAACGCGGTCCACGATGGGGCGGATGGAGTGAAATTCAATTGCCTTATCCATGTCTTCAAACATTTCTCGCGAGCCCACATCGACGGCCTCGACGCGAGCAGACTTGCCCATGAAAGTGACGAGGTCGACTTGCGCAGTCATGCCGACGAGCAGGCCCACGAATGCCACCGCGCCTCCCACGCGCACAGCAGCGATGGATTGCTTCAGGTCTCCTACCGTATCAACAACATAGTCGGCGCCAATACCGTCCGTTAATTCCACAACAGCGTTTGGCCAATCCGGCGTGGTCTTGTAGTTGATGACGGCATCTGCGCCTGATTCTTTCGCGCGCAGGAGCTTTTGCTCGCTGCTGGACGTTACGATGAGGCGGGCTCCGAGAAGCTTGGCGAACTGCAAGGCGAAAATCGAGACACCCCCGGTTCCGAGCACGGCCACGGAATCGCCAGGAGTGAGATTGCGGAAAATGCTGACGGAGTTCCAAGCGGTTACGCCTGCGCAAGGCAGCGTGGCAGCTTCCTCGTCGGTCAAATGCGCGGGCATGTGCACGAGGCTGCTCTCATCAAAGAGTGTGTATTCGGCGAGGACACCATCCGCTGCTGCTCCACCCAAGGCCCCCATCATCTTGTCGGCTGCTGCTCCGCCCTCCAACCATTTTGGATAGAAAATGGGAGCAACGCGATCCCCGACTTTTACTCGAGAAATGCCTTTTCCCACTGCGGCAACGACACCGACACCGTCCGACAGAGGAATCCGGCCGAGAGGCGGCTTCCAGCGACCGATGCCGTTGACGACGAGAAGGTCGCGATAGTTGATGGAAAATGCTTTCATCTTGAGGACGACTTGCCCAAGTCCTGGTGCGGGATCGGGGCGCTCGACAAGCCGCAAGCCGTCCACGCCGAATTTGTCTCGAATTTCGACGACTTTCATAGCTTTGTGGTGCCGGCTTCTTCGCCGTGAGGTCTAATGCCTCTTGAGGTTGTTTTCTTGCGCGCGAGGACCTTTTCTATTTGCTGCAAGTGATTGATGTCGTGCCCGGCAAACATGCGCACAATATGTTCGATGGATTCCTGCCCGCGTTCGGAATGCACGCCGCAAAGCTTCCACTGTTCGGCCTTGAGCGATTTTAGAAGCGCAAGATTCGCTTCCCGGAGCACGCGAAACAGCTCCACGGATTTCTGCGGATCGCGTTTGTCGTAATGTCCGCTGGTTACCCAATTATCCTGGTCGTAGGCAACAATAGTTGCGCCTGGCGAGCCAAGGATGAACCGCAAGCGAAAGCCCCCGACGATTTCCGCGTCGGCAAGATGCGCAAGAATTTCGCTCACGGACCATTTCTCTGGCTCGGGACGCTTACGCAATTGGGCCAGCGGTACGCCCTTGATTAAGCGAGAGAGTTTCCCTGCAGTTGCAGCTTGAACGGCAAGAAGCTGCCTGCCTTGCACATAGCCCAAAATGCGCTGAGTGTACTGCTGCGACGTCTCTTTCATTTCGTCCTCCGAGCGGGAGTGGTGGAGCGCGGAAGTCTGCGCCTAACGCACGGGGTCTGGGGTGACGTTGACCAACATGTTTGTCCGCAGATTGAGGGTCTCGACGGTCATTTTTGAGATGAAGCCGTTCACTTTGTCAGGGAGCGCCTGGTCAGCACGCTCATCCAGAATGCTCGCCAAGCTTGTGCGCGGACGAAGGCGGACGTAGCGCGGCGTATTTCCGCCGACGACCAGCCGGTACCAAAGTGTCTCGCCCTGCAATTTGGATTGCTCGGCAGCAAGCGCGGCTTCGAACGCCTTGGCCGCACCATAGTTGAGCTCGACGGTTGTGTACTCGGCGCGAAGAGCTGGAGTGGGCACACCATTCCCGAGGGAAAGTGCCGGAAGGAACTCGTAGACGGCGTTCCCCAGGAATTGAACATGGGGCAGGATGTTGATGATGGTGTCGCGCTCGTCTTCGGTCGGAGAAACCGGGTTGCTTAGTTCGGCGGCGGTATGTCCGAAAGTCGCGTAGATGATCCAGCGCTGGCGTTCCGTGGAGGCCCAGACCGAATAGCTGTACCAGTTAAAGGGGTCCTTGGCCTGGCGGTGCCATTCGAGGTGGCGGATGTAGCCAGCCTCCAGGTCGACAGTGTAGCTTTCGTCCAGCGCACGCATGACGGCGATGCGGGCGTAGGGGCCGGAAGGCTGAGTGGATGGTGTTGTTTGAGAAACAAGTGGTGTGGGGAACATATTGCTGACAAGGA
This sequence comes from Terriglobia bacterium, assembly GCA_033853375.1. Lineage (GTDB taxonomy): Bacteria > Acidobacteriota > Terriglobia > Acidiferrales > UBA7541 > Acidiferrum. Next base: position 8,379 of record JAWOLO010000148.1, on the reverse strand, counting down.
GTATGATCCCAACGATCCTGACCCAGCGATGCTTCATGATTTTCTCCGCGAGAACATGATTTCTCGAAAGGAGCATAGGGACGGAGCGCTGGCGTTTTCCGACAAAGTTCAGACGCTTCCCGCCAAAACGCCGAGCTCACCTTGGCAGCAAGCTCAAGGCGTTGCATAGTTAAACTGAATCCATCATGACCACTGGAAACGGCAATTTGCGGAGGCGGGGAGCAGCTTCGAGCAGGCGCTTGGTAGTTCTCGCTGTGCCCCCTGTCGACGAATTCGATCTGGTATGTCCCATTCAAGTGTTCAGCGCGGCTAATCGCTTGGCCGACAAGGCTGTTTACAGCGTGGAAGTCGCAACCAGCGGCAGAGACCTGAAAGTGCAAGGCGAGGGAGGCCTGCTTTCGTTCCTTGCAGAAACAAACTACAAGAATCTGAAGGAGAATTTCGATTCCTTGTTGCTTGCTTGCGGCCTTGGCACGCGCAATGTCCGTGACCTCGCACTGTTTGCCTGGCTGAGGCGCATCGCCCCGTCCGTGCGCCGCTTAGGATCCGTTTGTGTCGGTTCGTTTTTGTTTGCGGAAGCCGGGTTGCTTAATGGCAGAAGAGCGACTTCTCATTGGAGATTCAGCAAGGAATTAGCGCGGCGATATCCCCTGGTAAAGGTCGAATCCGAGCTGGTTTGGGTCAAAGACGAAAACATTTACACGTCGGCGGGCATTTCGGCGGGGGTCGATTTAGCTCTAGCCTGGGTCGAAGAGGATTGCGGCGCGGCCATTGCGCAGGAAGTTGCGCGAGAGCTTGTCCTATTCCTGCGAAGGTCGGGCGGACAAAAGCAATTGAGCGTTTCACTGTCCGCGCAGGCGTCTGAGATGAGGGCGATCCAGGAATTGCAGGTTTGGATTGCAGAAAACTTGCGAAAAAAGTTGACGGTTCAGGTTCTTGCGGACCGCACGGCCATGAGCGTCCGAAATTTTGAACGTGTATTCACACGCGAGGTGGGAAGGACGCCGTCCCGATATGTCTTGCAGGCGCGCGTGGAAGCGGTTCGCCACCAACTCGAGCGAACGGATCGGGGCCTAAAACAGATTGCTGCCGCCTGCGGGTTTGGTAGCGCGGATGTGATGCGGCGGTCGTTCGCGCGTTTCGTCGGAGTCACGCCGAACCAGTATCGCAGCAAGACCCGTTCCCTGCCCTGCGCCGAGTAAACCTCTCGAAATGAAACAGCAGATTCCTCGCTTCGCCGGGCGCGCAGGCTCAGGATGAAAAATAGGAGTGTGCGCCGACATCAGGGAGCGGTGTGCTTCAGGATCCAGTCGGAGACGAGGCTGAGGGCCTCCGGAGCAAAGGTTTCTTCAATGCCGCCGTATTCCGTGGGCGAGCCCGTGGGAGCGTGCTGGAAAAGATGGTTCAGGCCGGGAAGTTCTTTGACTTGAAAGTCCTTGTTGCCGCCTTCCTGAAGAGCTTTTCGAATTTGCTCGAGATTTTCCTTCGACGCCATTTGCAAATCCTTGTCGCCGTTGAGCGCTAAGACTGGGCACTGTGCTTTCTTCAGTATGGGAACGGGATCGTAATCGAGGAAGAAACGAAACCAGGACGTGGTCATCACCTGCGCCTGTGGTTTAAGCACGGTCGGAGGCAAGGTGGTGCTCATGCCGGTGGAATCGACGAGATCGGTTAATTTGGCTTCGAGCGCTTCGGGATCCTTTTCTTTGCGAGCCAAAGCATAAGATTGCTGGTTGAAATCGCGCGCTTTGGCAATGCGGTCGTCGTCGAAGCCCGCGGCTTTCAGAAGGCGCTCGGATTGAAGCAGCATGACGTCTTCGCCTTTCAGACCAGGAGCTGCGAGCAGGACTACCCAAGCCACATCCGAGGGGTTCGAGGCAAGCATGGGAGCAATCATTCCCCCTTCGCTGTGGCCAATGAGGCCGATTCTGTGAGTGTTGATTTCTTTCCGCGATTTCAGGTACGCAAGCGCCGCGCTTGCATCGCTCGCGAAATCTTCGGTTGTGGCCTGGTCAAAATTGCCGGTGGACCTGCCGATGCCGCGCTTGTCGTAGCGAAGAACGGCAATGCCTTTGCGTGTGAGGTGGTCGGCGAGCACGAGAAACGGGCGGTGGCCGGCGACGGATTCATCGCGATCCTGACGGCCCGAGCCAGCGATGAGAATGGCTGCGGGGAACGGGCCTGAACCCGAAGGAAGCGTCAAGGTTCCGGCAAGGGAAACTTGGGCTTTTGGATTCGCGAAAGTCACTTCTTCTTCGCGATAGGGATAAGGTTTCGATGGATTTTGCGGGCGAATGAGTTCGAGCAATTGATCTGACCGCTCAAACTTCAAGTTGCGAGTGACACCGCCCTGCGTCCAGGTGCCATCGATTGCGGTTTTTGCCGCGTTGATCGTTCCTTCGTAAACCCCATCCACAACAGGAATTTCAAAGTGAAAGACGGTCAGCTTCTGGCTGACCTTGACGGCGGGTAGGCCGCTGATGCCCTGGTCAGGGCTGTCGAGAGCCGCGACAAGCTGCTTTTGGTCATCGTGCGTGACGTGGAGCTGAAAACGCAAACGCAGGCCGTTGGCCTCCAGCGCTGCTTGCCAAATTCCTTCGGAACTGGCGATGGCATCGCCCGGCTTTTTCGCCCCCGCGCCAGCCGCTTGACGATGGAAGGAGAGCGGGAGACCGACGTTTCCTTGCGACCAGACCCCTTGGACTCCTGAGTAATCTGCGGAAATCTTCCCTTCGTATAAAGCGCCCACAGAAGAAACGCTGAAGTGGAGATCGGAACCGTTTTGCGTGAGGGCGGTGACTTCAATGCCGTAAACGCCCTGATCGAGGCTGTCGATGGTGGCTTTGAAAGACCCATCTTCAGTTTTTGAAACGTGGAGAACGAGATGCAAGACCGCGTCACCGGCTTGAAGGGAGCCAGCCCAGTTCCCTTCCAGAGTGGCGGTAGCGTGTGGCGGCGACGGTTTGTGATTCGCTCGCGTTTGGGCTTTAGCAGCGCTGGAAAAGAAGCTGCACAAAAACAAAGATGCCAGGACTAAAGCCGAACGCATGCCAGTAGCCTTCAAACAAAACCTCCCAAAGGCGGATTCCGTAATAGATGATTGCGCGAAGAAAAGAGTTGGCGCGACGTGCTTTAGCGGCCTGCCTGCGGAGGCAGGCTGAAGTCCATTCAAGTCAGCGATTTTCGTGGGGGTCGAAGCCCCAACCTTTAAATGAACAGAAGTTCCCTCGGGAGGCGGCAAAAAGCCTGACGAAACCGAGACTCACAGAAGAGAAAAAGGCGGCACGCTCAGGCGGCACGCCAAGAACTCCCAGCCAGAAAGCATGCCTCAGGATGACTTACTTGCCGCGCTTGGCGTACCAATCAGCGTTGATTGGCGTGAAGTTGGCCCATTTCTCCGGCAAATCTTCGAGCGCGAAAATGGCGGTCACCGGGCAGACCGGCACGCAGGCGCCGCAATCGATGCATTCGGTGGGATGGATGTAGAGCTGTGTCTCCGCGGCGAACTCCGGCTCATCCTTGCGAGGATGAATGCAATCGACGGGGCAGACATCCACGCAGGCGGTGTCTTTTGTGCCGATGCAAGGCTCGGCAATCACGTAAGCCATTCGAGGTCTCCTTTTATTCCAACTTCAGGCCGGGGCTTCTGTGAGATCGGCGCGACCGGCAAAAAAGTCCTTATATCATGAGGCTGCTTGCAGCGACAAGCGGCTAAGGGTCATTGTACGTGGCGGGAATGAGTTTCTCAACCCGTAGGGCAACGGATAGAATGAGGTGGGGGACCAAGTATGAATCTGAGAACATGTGCTGCGCTTTTGTGCTTTTTTGCAGGGGCAGGGGCAGTGGCAATGGCTGCGCCACAAGCGCCAAAAACCGCTGCGCCGCACGACCCGGTGTTGATTGACGCGCAAGGATATCAAAAACTGGTGCAGCAGTATCGCGGGAAACCGCTGCTGGTCACGTTTTGGGCGACCTGGTGCGAGCCCTGCCGGGACGAATATCCCATGCTAAACGAACTGGCAAAGCAGTATGCGCCTCAGGGCTTGAAAGTCGTGGGCGTAAACCTGGATCAAGACGGCGATTTAATCTTGATGCGGCGGTTTATTGCGCGGTACAAGCCGATTTTCCCAAATTACAGGAAGAAGCCGACGGAAGAGGGCGGAAGCGAAGAAAGCGCCTTCCGGCAAGCAGTATTGCCGGGCTGGAATGGAACACTGCCCGCCACGTTCTTTTACGCAAAGGACGGACGTCAGGTAGGAAGTTTTGTGGGCGAGCGCAATCGGGAAACGTACGAAGGCGCGATCCGGTCGTTGCTCAGTTTGGGTTCCAACTAAAACAGGCGGGTGGAGTCCGCGCCTTAAGAAAAGGCGCAGCAGTTGCGCCGCTACAAAGATTTTCCTGTAAAGCTTGTTGAGCGAGACTACTGCGGGTGCTTCGTGCCTAAGACCAAGGGAAACCGCATCACCTATTTCGGCCACAGCACGTTTTCCCTGACAACGCCATCGGGACAAGTGGCGCTGATTGATCCGTGGGTGCTAACGAATCCGTGGTGTCCCGAGGAACTGAAGAGCGTGCCGAGGCTGGATGCGATCTTCCTGACGCACGGGCATACGGATCACATGGGCGACCTGCTGGCGTTGGCGAAGCAGCACCGGCCCAAAATTGCGGCGATGTTCGAGACGTGCCTGTGGATCGAAAGCAAAGGTTTTGTAGAGGAAACTTCCCCAATGGGAAAGGGCGGGACGCAGAAAATCGGCGATTTTGAAATTACGATGACGCACGCGTTTCATTCGAATTCGATCGATGACAATGGCGTGAGGCATTACGGCGGGGAGCCCGCGGGCTATATCATTCGAATGCCGGGCGGTTTCAGCGTGTATCACGCCGGGGACACGGCGGTCTTCGGAGACATGAAACTGATCGGGGAACTTTACAAGCCCGACCTGGCGATGTTGCCCATCGGCGACCGCTTCACCATGGGACCGAGAGAAGCGGCGTACGCGATCCGGCTGCTGGGGGTGAAGAACGTGATCCCGATGCATTATGCGACGTTCGACTTTTTGACCGGAACCGTGGACGCGCTGCGAAAAGAAGCGAGGAAAATCAAAGGACTGAAGATTTATGCGCTGAAACCAGGAGAAAAGTTATGATTCGCAGCGAAAATTTGCGCAGCGGGTACATCCAAGAGGACGTCGAAGAATATCTTTACGAATTATTGCCGGAACGCGACTCGGTAGTCAAAGAGATGGAAGACTATGCCGAGGAGCACGACATTCCCATCATTGGACCGGCGGTGGCGCGACTGCTGACGCTTCTGGCGCAAGCTTCTGGCGCGGAACGAATCTTCGAGATGGGATCGGCAATCGGATATTCAACCGTATGGCTAGCGCGGGCGGCGGGAACACAAGGCAAGGTCATTTATACGGACGGAGATCCGGAAAAGGCGAAGCGGGCGGAAGTCTACTTTCGTATGGCGGGCGTAGCGAAGCGGATCGAAGTGCAGGTGGGAGACGCGCTGGCGCTGGTGAAGAAAGCTCCCGGAAAGTTTGACTTGATCTTCAATGACGTGGACAAAAAGCAATACCCTGCGGCACTGCAAGCTGCGCTGCCGAAACTAAAGCGAGGCGGTTTGTTCATCACGGACAACACGCTGTGGTCAGGCAAAGCCGCGCGCCCTCCTGCGGACGACGATAGAGACACGAAAGCGATTCAAGAGTTCAACCGGTTGGTCTACGCATCGAAAGAGCTGTACTCCGTGCTGATTCCGCTGCGCGACGGTGTGACTGTTTGCAGGAAGTTGTAGGTAGGACGGAAATGGTTATCTGCGGAAGAAGTTGCGGACGATGAAGCCGACATTGGCAGGACGCTCGGCGAGACGCCGCATAAAATACGGAAACCAGTCGTTGCCGAACGGGATGTAAATCCGGACGCGGTAGCCATCTTTCACCAGCCGGCGCTGCAAGTCGGTCCGAACACCGTACAGCATCTGAAATTCGAAATCGTCCTTGGAAATTCCTTTCGCGGCGGCATAGCGAATGGTCGCTGCGATCATGTGCGGATCGTGCGTGGCGATTGCATGATAAAAGCCGCTGGAAAGCAAGATCTGCATTAGACGGATGTAATTGGCATCGACGTCCGCTTTTTTCGGGAAGGCCACATCTTCGGGCTCCTTGTAGGCGCCCTTGCACAGTCGAATGCGGCAACCGCACGCTAAAAGCTCTTGAACGTCCTTCTCGCTGCGATAGAGATAAGACTGAATCACCGTGCCGACGGCCGGATTGCGTGCGCGAACACGCTTGACCAGGTCGATGGTGCGCTGCGTATAGGCTGAACTTTCCATATCAACGCGCAGGAAATTGTCAAAGCTGGCGGCGCGCTCGACGATGGAGAGCACGAGGCCCGCGCAGAATTCACTGTTGATGTCTAAGCCGAGCTGAGTGAGTTTGCAGGAAACGTTGGCCTGGAGCCTCTCTTGTGCGATGGTCTCGAAAATTTCGAGATATTCGTCGCGGGAACGCTGAGCGTCCGAGGTGCTGGCGACGTTTTCGCCCAGATAATCCAAGCTCGCGGCCATGCCCACATCGTTGCAGCGGCGGGCGGCGGCAATGGCTTCCTCCAGCGTTTCGCCGGCTACGAAACGCCGCGCCATACGGCGCGAGGTGCCGTTCGAAGTGACCCAGGTGCCTATTTTTTTGCTTTCGGAAAGCTTGAGAAGCGCGGACCGTAGCATGCGAGTTAATTATCGCAGCCTAAGCGGAACGAAACCAGTACCGTTCCCAAAATTGTTGCGTGAGCCCAAATCGACTATCGCTGATAACGCGTAGGACCAATTGCTCATTGCGATAGCGCTAGTGTTTGTGCTCTTCGAGGAATTTTTCGGCGTCGATCGCAGCCATGCAGCCCGATCCCGCCGCAGTGACGGCCTGACGATAGCGATGGTCCTGTACGTCGCCGGCAACAAACACGCCAGGAAGGGAAGTCAGGCTGCCATGTTTGGCGATCAAGTAGCCGTTCGAATCCATTTCCAATTTTCCCTTGAAGACGGTGGTGTTCGGCTCGTGGCCGATGGCGACGAAAACGCCATCGAGAGCCAGTTCGCGCGTTTCCTTCGATTCGGTGTTGCGCAAGCGCACGCCTTCGACAAGGCCTTTGGGAGCGAGAATTTCTTCGACAACAAACGGCGTGACAAATTCAATCTTCTCGTTCTTTGTGGCGCGGTCGATCATGATTTTCGAAGCGCGAAATTCCTTGCGACGGTGAACCAAATAGACTTTGCTGGCGTACCGCGAAAGAAAGTTGGCCTCTTCCATCGCCGAATCACCACCACCCACCACAGCGATGGGTTTGCCGCGGAAAAAATAACCGTCGCAAGTGGCGCAAGTTGACACGCCGTGGCCAATTAACTCCTTTTCGCCTTTTAAGCCGAGTAGACGGGCCGAGGCGCCCGCAGCAACGATCAGAGCTTCTGTTTCATAAGTCTGTTTTCCAGCGATAATTTTGAAAGGGCGAGTGCGTAGGTCGACTTCCGTGACGGCTCCCGGTTTGAATTCTGCGCCGAATTTCTGCGCCTGCTTGCGCATGTTTTCGATGAGCTCAGGACCCAGAATGCCGTCGGGAAAACCAGGGAAATTCTCGACGTGCGTCGTAAGAGAAAGCTGGCCGCCAGGCTCATGGCCTTCGAGAACGAGCGGCTTGAGGTTCGCGCGTGCGGCGTAGATCGCGGCGGTGAGACCAGCGCAGCCACTGCCGATGATAACGACATTGTTCATTCGTTTTCTCTCCGACCATTAGATTCCACACTGCGCCCGCCGGATACAGGGAACGTATTGTAGCATCCCCCGCTTGGCACTTCGGAGCGCAGGTAGCGGCCAATTTGGAGAGACTTCTTTTTTGGACCATCATGCAACTGCGTTGACCTTTGCGAAGGCGCGTGGATATATTCCAGGAAACTTGGTTGCCCCGAGGAGATACTCACGATGGATCCGCGCTATCCGATTGGAAATTTTGAGATGCCCACGCAGATCACCTCCGCGCGACGGAAACAAGCGATGGATGAAATTGCGTCGCTACCCGCCAAAATGCGTGCGGCGGTGAAAGGCTTGAAAGATTCACAACTGGATACGCCTTACCGCGCAGGAGGTTGGACCGTCCGGGAGGTGGTGCATCACGTTCCTGACAGTCACCTGAACGCTTATGTACGGCTGAAGCTGGCGCTCACCGAAGACAAGCCGACGATCAAGCCGTACGACGAGCATGCGTGGTCTAAGCTGGAAGATTCGAAATCCACGCCAATCGAGGCGTCGTTGGCGCTTCTGACTGCGTTGCACGACCGCTGGGACCGGATTTGGCGGTCGCTGAAACCGGAGCAGTTTTCGCGGC
>JAWOLO010000147.1:0-8560 GCA_033853375.1 Terriglobia bacterium | reverse complement strand
CGCTCGGCCTCTTCCGCCTTCATCATGACTTCGAGCTGGCGGTCCTCGGCTTTGGCGATTTCGGCTTCCGCGTTGGCGATTTCATGCTGGAGCGCGCGGTAAGCGTCGTTGGTTTTCACCGCGCTGCTTTGGTCGCGATATTTGCGGACGCGATCCTTCCATTCCTGCGCTTCGAATTCGAACTTGCGGCGTTCGGACGCGACTTTCGCGAGCGCTTCTCTGGCCGACGCGACTTCACTCCGCGCGCCCGTCAGCTTGGAGTCGGCTTCGCGGAGGCGCTTGGGAAAAGATTCCAGTTCCGAGCGAAGGAGGGCAATCTGGTGGTCAACCCGCTGCAGCTCAATCAGATGGGGAATCGCCGGATGCATGGAACGCTCATTCTATCACAGAGCCACGTCGACCCTTGCAGCGCGGCCAGCGGTAGATAGAATGCAAGGGTCTTGATCGCAAGGGACTTGGAATTATTCGTCCTAAGGAGGAGTGGGATGCCGCACGTGCAGATTACCTGGGTGGAAGGACGTACCGCGCAACAAAAGCGAAAGATTGCGGAGCGCGTTACGGCTGTGTTGATCGAGGACGGCAAAGCGAAGCGGGAGAACATTCACGTGTCGTTTCATGACGTGCCGGCAACGAATTACGCCGAGGCTGGAGTACTTGTGGTCGACCAAAAGCGCACGCCCTGAACTCTGAGATCTGACCGTCAAGAAAAGGCCGAGTTCCCTTTCTGAAAGCGAAGGGAACTCGGCTTCGAAAAGCTAAAGCGCGCAATCTACGCTTAGCTGTGGGCGTCGCGATGGATCAGTTTCCAGTCGACGAAAAAGCCGAGGCCGATACACAGAGGAATAATGCCGAGCACGGCGGTGGTCCAAAAATCGCGGTCCGCCTGGATTTGCCCGATCAATGCGAACGTCACGATAAAGCCGATGGCGCCGCTGACCAGCAAAATGCCCGCGCGGCGGGAGCGCGCCGCCTGATTCAACTCCGGCTCAACCGGAATTGTTGCGCCGCGCGCGATGGCCGCAAGCCGCTCTTCACTGCGCAGCTTTCGAACGCGGTAATACGTGTAAAGCGCACCAAGGGGGATCCCCATCCCCAAAATCACCGCTACCAATCCAATCAGTTCGCCGCCCATACGTTGCTCCTTCTTCCTTCTCTGGAAGCCCCTCCCGGGGCGCCTAATGTTGTGGGAACCGCCTGCACTAGAAGGTACGGAAGGGTAGTTGGAAAAGTTCCCAAGAGTTTATTTGCAGGAACCTGTGAAAGAGCAAGCTGAGCCACTCTTGAGAATGAAGGGCGACGCGGAGCATGGATTCCTGAAAGCTCAAGCTAGTGAAAGGTGGTGTGGGAGGTTACCCGGATAGTGGTGGTCCGTAGGTACCGTTGGGGTAAACGCCAGTTTGGTACCGACAAGCTATTCCCGTAGAGAATGGCAGAGACTACTCTTGTTCGAACCACACTGGCGGTACCAGGAAGTGCCAACGAGTCGTTGGCACCGGATTCGAGCACGTATCTGGTACACGTCTCGGGACGAGCCTTTATACCTCGAGTTCGAAGAAAGCAGAGGACTCCGTCGATCATGCCCACCCTTCATTTTCGCCGCGTCGAACGCCGGCGAACCGCACGGCTATCCATCTTCGCCGATTTGACAGTCCAAGGAATCAATCAGCAGAACGAGAAATTCAAGGTCCAGACCCGCTCTCTTTCAGTGAGCGGTCACGGCGGGCTGACAGTGCTGGACGTCCCGGTGTCTGTAGGGCAGACGCTCCTCATGATTAACGACCACAGCAAGCAAAAAGCGGAATGCAGAGTAGTGTCGCTCCGACCAGGGGCCAATGGACAGACCATCGTGGCATTCGAATTTCTTGCGCCTCCAGCAAATTTTTGGAAGGTATCTTTCCCGCCAGCCGGGTCAAAAACTCTGCGCCGGTCGGTACCTGCAGAAGCCGCTACTTAGATAATGCAAGGCTTCTCCCTACCAGTGAAGCTTTAGGCCGAATTGCACCTGGCGCGACGTGGTTGAGGTGCTAGTGACCGCACCTGCTGTTCCGGAGATGCCCGATGGAGTGAAGACGATCAGATTAGGCGTGTTGAAATTAACACGATTCAGGAGATTGAAGATTTCCGCGCGGAATTGCAGGCCAAAGCTTTCGCGAAAAGCGATGTCCTTCAAAACCGAGAAGTCCCACGTGGCGATCCCCGGACCGGTGAGCGTATCTCTTCCCAGATCACCATAGAACCCGCTGTTGGGCGGAGGTGCGAGAAAAGCGTTGGGATTAAACCACTGAGAAGGCGTTCCCAGAATGACGGGACCAGCGAAATCGGGATTGCGAAAGGGCCTGACGGGATTTCGCGTGTCGCCATTGTTGGAAGGGTTGTAGCTGAGTTGCGGAGTGAAGGGAAACCCCGATTGCGCGGTGAAGATGCCTGCCACGGACCAACCGCTCACGATGTCGTTGCTCCATCCAGCGAGATGGTTAGCGAATCTGGTTCCGCGTCCAAAAGGCAAAGCGTAAAGCGCATCAAAAACAGCGGCATGTTTCACGTGAAACGTGGCCAGGCCTCTGTCGGCGGCCAAGTTGAACGGATTGGAAACGAGGCCGGGCGCATTTCCGGCGGTGGTCTGATTCAGTGAGTCGCCATCATCCAGCGTTTTGGAGAATGTGTAGACGCCGCGGAAGGTGAGTCCGTGACTGAGGCGTTTGCGGAGTTCGGTTTGCAATGCGTGGTAGGAACTATCGCCGCGAGAGAACCAGGTCCAGGTGTTAGCGAGCGCGGGATTCGCTCGTGGTGTTCCGGCCGGAATGTAGTACGTGCCAGCGGGAACAGGCTGACCAGCGAGCGGAGCGGGGAAATTCGCCGGAAACACCGCAGGGCAAGGAGAAGCAGGACAAACCGTGGGGACGGGCTCATTCGCATCGACACTGATCAATTCGTGATAACCGTGGGAACCAACGTACCCAATCGTGAGAGCCGTATTCGGAGACAGTTCGCGCTCGATGCGCAGGGACCAGGAAATCACCGTCGGAGTCTGCAGGTCCGGCTGGACGCCGCCGGGCACGAGTTTCGCCCCCGAAGGAATCGGCGCCGCCGGATCGATCGGCAATTGAGAAATCGCCAAAGAGGCAAGACTGTAGGTTGGATTGAACGGAGCGTCCTGGTCGGCGCGGTAACCGAGCGCGTCCTGCAAATCGTTGTACACGCCAAATCCCGTTCGAATGACGGTTTCCGGTCCGACCGGAGTCCAGGCCAGGCCGACGCGCGGTTGCGGAAGAAATTTCGCGTTGTTCACGGCGAAGAGGGAGCTGCCAACGTTTGGCGTGGAGTTGATGACGCCATTCGTAAAGGCATAGTTGGCCGCGCGGCCATGCGCTTCATTCCAGCCGGTTGAGAACTCGTCTCGTAATCCGAGAGAGATGGTGAGCTGAGGGTTGACGCGAAGGTCGTCTTCGGCGTACCAAGCTCCAAAAAGCGAACGCCAATTCATTTCCGTGGGTGCGGGATCGAAGAGAAAGCTCGAAATGTTGCCCTGCAGGAAGTTTTGCAGGCTGGAGAAAGTGGCCTGGCCGAATTGGCTGAGGGCAATCATTTCGTTGGATTGAAACCGCTGGAGCCAGACGCCGAAACTGCATTGATGGCGGCCGCGCGTCAGCATCACACGATTCTCGAAAGTGTAAAGGTTGCGATGGATTCCCAGGTTGCTGCCATTGTTGCTGCCCGCGAGGCCGATGGATGCTTGGGGATTCGACGCGGCGCTTCCGCCGACTACTACGGCGCCAACAGGCTTCCCGAGGAGGAAGCCGGGCACGGAAGCTGCGGGAGTGCCAGGTGTCGGCTCGCCAGTAAAAAAATAGCCGGCGCGCGAAAAGCCCACACGAGCGGTATTGAGAAATGTCGAAGAGAAGAGATGCGTCTCTTCGAGGCTGAGAACCTGTTCGCGCAACGTCAGGACACCCGAACTGAACGGGTCAAGTGGGGTGGCGGTAAAGTCGTCGCCATCGTCCGCGGTGGAGATGGCGGCAAGAGAATCCTTGGGCGAGAAAAGCTGATCGAGCCGCGAAGTGCCGAAATCCTCGCGCACGGTTTGTAGAGGGCTGCTAAAGACCTCGGAGATTCCATTGAAATCCGGCGCGCCGGCGGCGGGCGTGGGCCACAAATTCAGTAGCGGCTGAACGCTGCCTGCGGCGGCTGCTCGCGAGGCGGCGCTAGGGACGAATGCCACGGAAGTTTGATGCAGATTCTGACGGAAACCTTCGTAGTTGCTGAAGAGAAATGTTTTGTCCAAACGAAGCGGCCCGCCCAACGATGCGCCAAACTGGTTGCGCTGGAAGGGCGGAGCGGAACCCTGATCGAAGAAATTCGGGGCGTCGAGGGCGTTGTTGCGCAAGAACTCGAAGGCCGTGCCATGCCACTGGTTGGTGCCGGAGCGCGTGGCGATGAGAACCTGAGCGCCGGGGTGTTTGCCGAATTCCGCGCTGTACGAATCGCGCTGTACGTTGAATTCTCGCACGGCATCCACGCCCAGCAACATGCCGCTTGGTCCGCCGGGTTGCATGTTGTTTTCGGCGGCTCCGGTAAATTCCACGCCGTTGAGCAGAAAGAGATTCTGCTGGGGGCGGTTGCCGGAGACAGCGAAATTGTTTCCTGTTGACGAATTCGAAATGCCCGTGCCGCCGGTTTTTTGCGAAGTGAAATTGACGATACCCGGATTCAGTGGCAAGAGCAGATCGTAACTGCGGCCGTTGAGCGGAAGGTCCTTCACCTGCTGCTCGCCGACAAGACCTGAGATATCTTTGGTCGTGGCGCTTACGATCGGAGCATCGCCGGTGACGGTGACCTCCGAACTGACCGTGCCAATTTGCAGGCGAAAATCGATGCGGGCTTCCTGGCCGAGGGATAGTTCGAGCCCGCCGCGAAGGGAGTCCTCAAAGCCAGGCTTCGCGGCCTTGATTTCATAGCGTCCCACAGGCAGCGACAAGATCTCATAGCGACCCGCTTCGTTAGTCGAAACCCCGCGAACAGCCCCGGTCTCCAGGTTCTTTGCCGATACCGTGGCCGAAACGATGGGTGCGCCGGCGGGATCGGAGACGGCCCCGGTAATGCTTGATGATGTCTGGGCCCAAGCAAGGGGCGACAGGGCAAAAACAAAAACGAACAGCCAGAATAGCGAATCCCTCAAAGTCTGGAAAGATGGGCGGGATCGGGTCATAGAATTGGCGAAAAGCAGATGCAAATTCGCGATAGATACTTCAATACGCTTTGTATCGCTATGTCAACTCGACTTAATTCGGATAGATGAAGAGCAAAAATATGCGAATTTTGCGTTCGAGAATCATCTAGGAGCGTAGAAGCCGGGCTTGCATTTCGAAACAACAAGCCTACGGTTTTCTGTTGGCGGGGACTTTCTGGACACCGGCCATGCCGGCGCTGGTTGCCGTTGGAACCTTGCGCCGAAGGGGCTGCCGCGCTGGAGCTATCCGGGATTCCTCCGGGCTGGTTCTCTGCAGCGAACTACCAAAGCGTCACAATTCCCTTGAAGCCCGGAAAATCCGTGCTTTTCTTCACGGACGGGCTCACGGATGCGACCGGTGCTCGTGGCGAGCAGTTCGGGATGGCGCGGCTGCGGCTCCTTGCGGCGAGACCCACGGCGGTACTCGTTTCGAGCGGAGCCATGCAACTCCGAGCCGAGAAGGGCCGTCGAAGAATAGTTGCTCGGACGGTAAAGCTGTACGTTCCCTGCGCTTGGTGCGCTCTATCTCTTGGCGTACACTGAATGTTTCGCAGTCCCGTCTAAGAGCGAATGAGGTATCCCTTGATCAAGACAAATCGAAGTGGTTGGACTCTCATCTTTCTTGGGCTGAGTCTACTTGCAGGCTTGACTCTTCCTTTTGCGCCTAAGGCGCAGGCGTACCCGCCGGATGCGCAGGCGAAACGATCGCCGCTACTGGCGGCGCTGCAAGCGGAACTGGACCGCTCGATGAAGACGTACGGGACGCAGGATCCTCCGGCGTATTACATCGGATATACGGTCACGGATAGTCAGAGAGTGGACGTTTCCGGTTCGAACGGCGCCCTGCTGAACAGCAGCGAGACGCGCAACCGCTGGTTGGAAGTTTCGGTTCGCACGGGCAGCTATCAACTGGACGACACGCACAAGGTTGGCGAACGCCAAATGCAGAACGACACACCGGTCGTGGCCGTTCCCTTGGACGACGATCCCGAAGTCCTGCGCCGCGCTGCCTGGCTCGAAACGGACAAGGAATACCGGGCTGCCGAAGAAGCGCTGATTAAGATCAAGACGGGAAAAGAAGTAAAAGTAGAAACCGCCGAGGGCAGGGCGCCGGATTTTTCCCGCGAGCAGCCGCACGTTTCTATCGGGCCGGAGGTTTCCATCAACGTGGACCGCACGCCGTGGGAAGCGAAAGTGCGCGCGTATACCAAAGCGTTTCGCGAGTCGGCGGCGATTATCAACTCGATCGTGACTTTCAGCGCGCAGGCGCAAAATGTGCTGCAAGTAACCAGTGAGGGCACGCAACTGCAGTACGGCCAGATTCGCTACCGGCTGGAACTTTTTATTCAGGGCAAAGCGCCGGACGGGATGGACATCGACCGGTATTCCAACTTTGACTGGGTGGATCCCAAGGAAGCGCCCGATGACAAGGCCGTCTACGCATCGGAAGCGACGTTGCGCAAGGAGATGGAAGGCTTGGTGAAGGCGCCGCTGATCGAGCCAACGGTTGGCCCTGCGCTGCTGACGGGCCGCGCTGCCGCGGTTTTCTTCCACGAAGTTTTTGGGCACCGCGCCGAAGGGCACAGGCAAAAGGACGTGAGCGAAGGACAGACCTTCGCGAAAAAAGTCGGAGAAGAAATTTTGCCGAGTTTCCTAAGCATCACGGACGACGCCACGATGAAGAAACTCGCAGGGGAGGATTTGCTGGGTTACTACCAGTTCGATGATGAAGGCGTGCCGGCACAGCGCGTGACGCTGGTGGATCACGGCGTGTTGAAGAATTTCGAGATGTCGCGGTCGCCGCTCGTGGGCTTTCCGCATTCGAACGGGCATGGCAGAAGGCAGCTCGGAGCGACACCGGTTTCGCGGCAGGGCAACCTGATCGTGCAGAGCAGCAAAACGATGACCAACCCACAGCTTCGCCAGAAATTCGTCGAGATGATCAAAGAGCAAGGCAAACCGTATGGTCTGTTGATCGACGATATCGCCGGCGGATTCACGTTCACCGGCCGCGGCCAGCCGCAGGCGTTTCAAGTGCAGCCGCTGGTGGTCTACAAAGTCTTTGCTGATGGGCGGCCCGACGAACTGGTGCGCGGAGTGGATATTGTCGGCACCCCGCTGGCCGCGTTGACCAAGATTGTGGCTACCGGCGATAAGCCGGAAGTGTTCAACGGCTATTGCGGCGCGGAATCGGGTTCCGTTCCGGTGGCCGCCGCTTCGCCCGAGATTCTTATTTCGGAATTGGAAGTTCAAAAGAAAGAAACTTCGACCGACCGGCCGCCGATTCTGCCGCCGCCCGCTCATGACACGGTCAAGACGGGAGGCCTGAAGTGAGGCACGCGGGGAAAATTGCCGGAGTAGCGTTTCTTTTTGCGGTGTTGAGCTGCGCAACGACGGGCGTCGCATGGGCGCAACAGGACAATGATCATACGCTGCAGGCCATGCGCGATGAAATGGCGCGGTCGAAAGCGCGGCTGGAACTGCAGATTCCTAACTCCGACCAGCCGGTGCGGCCGTTCTACATTGAATACCGCCTGCTCGATCTGGATGTGCGGGAAATCGTGGGGGAGTTTGGCGATTTGCTTTCGAGTACGCACACGCGGAACCGCTTCATGAATGTGGAAGCGCGTGTGGGGAGTTACAAACTCGATAGCTCGAATTTCATCGCTGGCGACGCCTTCCGAGGATTCATCGGGCCGACGGGCTCCGTGGGCATCGACCGCGATTACGATTCGCTACGGCAGGATTTGTGGATCGCCACCGACCAGGCTTTCAAGGAAGCCGTAGACACCTATTCGCGGAAAAAAGGTTACCTGAGCAGCCTGGCCCGGCAATCCGACATTGATGATTTCTCAAAAGTGGAGCCGGTACAGCTGATTGAGCCGCTCGAGACCCCGGACTGGACCAACCGCAACTGGGAACAAGAAGCGCGGGACGCTTCCGCGGTGATGCGCGCCTTTTCGCAAATTCATGAATCGCGTGTCAGCTATTACCTGGTTTACGCGACCGAGTATCTGCTCACCAGCGAGGGCACGGAAATCCGGCAGAACCGGCATTTCGCCGCCATCGAGGCAGGAATGAATGCGGTGGCGGACGACGGCGTGCCCGTGAATCATTACTATGCGACGTACGCGGTGCGGCCGGCGGACTTGCCGAATGTAGACCCGGTGCGCAAGGGCCTGAACGTTGCCTGCACGGAATTGATGGCGCTGCGCTCCGCGCCGCCTGCACAGGATTACACGGGACCGGTGCTCTTTGAATCTCGCGCGGCAGCATCACTGCTGGCACAAGTGTTGAGCCCCGCGATCAATGGCGCGCGGCCGCCCATTTCCT
>JAWOLO010000146.1:0-3759 GCA_033853375.1 Terriglobia bacterium | reverse complement strand
GCTCCGGTTCTGCCGGAGGACGAGGGTGCTGTCAGTTTCAGTTCATGTTCTTGATCTCGAAGGGGGGAATTGAATTTATGAAGCGCCTAGTCATTGCAATTCTGATTGCATTCTCACTCGCAGTAGCGGTTAACGCCCAGACCTTCCGCGGCACCATCAACGGAACGGTCACCGACCCGTCGGGCGGCTCCGTTCCGAACGCCACGGTCAAGGCTACGGAAATTGCCACCGGCATCGATCACACCACCACGACCACCAGTGACGGAGCCTTCGCCTTTCAGGATATTCCACTGGGTCTATATAAAGTTACAGTGACGGCCACCGGCTTCCCGACGTACACCGTCGACAAAGTCGAAGTCGTTGCGGGCCAGATCTACACGCTGACTATCAAACTGAAACTTGCTCAGACCACCACCACCGTCGAAGTATCTGCTGCTGCTCTGACGCTCGACACGACAACGCAAACACAGACCATGACCATTCCTGATGATGTGGTGCAGAACATCCCGCTCAACGGTCGCGACTTCACCCAATTGATTTCCGTTCAGCCCGGCTTCGGTGGATATAACGTTGGCGGTTTCGGTTCGCTCAATGGCACACGCCCCAATCAAATTAACTGGCAGATCGACGGCGTGGACAACAACGATTTTTGGCACAACATTCCTGCCGTTAACCAGGGCGGCGTTTCGGGCATTGCCGGCACGGTTCTTCCGATTGATTCGGTCGTGGAATTTTCTTCGCAGACCTCTTCAGGTCCCGAGGGCGGACGCAACGCCGGCGGCACCGTCAACGTGGTCACCAAATCAGGCACCAACGATCTCCATGGCTCCCTCTATTACTACAACCGGAATGAAGTCTTCGGCGATCCTTCGCCCTTCTTTGTTCCGGCGCCTGGCACGAAAGCGCCCAGAGAGCGCAACGAAAACTACGGGTTCTCGGCAGGCGGTCCATTCATAAAGAACAAGACCTTCTGGTTTGTAAGTTACGAGAAGCAGGACTTCGTGTTCGGCTTGTCAGGCAAAGCCACTGAACCTTCGGCCGCTTGGGTGGCCCAAGCGGGGACTTTACTGCGAAACGCAGGTGTTCCGGTGAGCTTGGCTTCCTGCAATGTGCTCGCAGGCCTTACCAGCCAGCTTCCCGCAAGCCAGATCCCTGCAGGTTGCCAGACTTCCGGCGCCGGTTTCTGGCCCACCTCTGGCAGTAACTCCATCTTGAATCTGCCTGCGACTGTGGGCAATTTCTTCAGCCCCAGTGCTGAGTTTGGTTACAGCTACAACGGACTCGCGCAGCTTGACCAACAAATTGGCGACAAACACCATCTTTCCCTTCGCGCCTTTATTGGTCAAGGAAACCAGACCGCCCCGTTAGGCGGCAGCCCGGCGCTGGGCACAGCCAGCTCCAATTTGGTTTATTACTTTGAAGTTGCGCCTCTCCACGACGGCAATTATTCGGCCGTGCTCAACTCTACGCTATCCTCGAGGTTGACCAATCAGTTTCTTTTCGGCGCCAGCTACTTCAACCAGCTCTTCCACGACAACAACAACAGCTTTGACACCAAAGCCCTGGGGCTTTTCCTCAGCCCAGATGCTACCAATCACGGCAAGCCCATCCTGGGTGCGCCAAACATTCGGATTAGCGGATTTGAGCAAACGGGCCTGACCCCGCCCGAGGGCAGAAGCGACCTTACTTTGCACTTCACCGACATCGTTTCTTACACCGTTGGGAAACACCAATTCCGCTATGGAGCCGAAGTTCGCCATGGGAAACTCAATGAGTTCTATCATCGACGCGGGACAGGGAGGTTCAATTTTGACGGAAGTCAGGGACCTTGGAGCAGCAGCGCTACCTGCGTTAGCAATCCTAGCCTCTGTGCGCTGGCGGACTTTCTTGCTGGGGATGTTGCTTCTTCCACGATTGTTGTTGGAAATCCGGAGCGCTTTGTCCACGTTAATGCTTTCAATGCCTACGTCCAGGATTCCTGGCAACTTACCAAGAAGCTCAACGTCCAATACGGACTGCGTTATGAATACTTTGGCCCGATGAGCAGCGACGGGAAGGACATCGCCAACTTCGTTCCGGGAAAAGGATTTGTCGTTCAAGGCGTGAATGGCGCCTCGCTGTTTGATCCTGGTAAGAACCATTTCGCTCCCCGCCTCGGCTTCGCCTATCAACCCACTGGAAAGGGCGATCTCGTGGTCCGCGGCGGATTCGGGGTCTTCTACGACCAAATCAACTTGAACCCCTTCTTGGACTTCCGTCCGCCCATCACCGCGCCTTCCGGGATTCATAGCAATCCGTTTGGCTCGGCGCCCAACTCCACCTATGGCGTGAATAGGCTCGGACAAAGCTCGTATCAATGGGATGCCGTCCAGGCAGGTGGCCAATCCATTTTCCCTGGCGTCCAAGCCTGCACTGATCCGAACTGTGCCGCGGCGGGCGACCCCAAGGGCCTGAGCATTTATTCCATCAGCCCGAATTTCCGCGTGCCTTACTTCTATAACTACAACCTGCAAGTGGAGAAAGGCTTTGGCAACTCCGTGGTTTGGCAGATTGGGTACGTTGGCAGCCAAGGACGCAAACTGAACTTGGTGTCGGACATCAATCAGCCCGTCGTCGGTGGCGTCCCTGTTCCAACCGCTCTACTGTCGCCGCCTATTGCCGGCGCGCCTTTCCCCAACTTTGGCAACATTCTCCAACTCAATACCATCGGAACATCGAATTACAATGCCCTTCAGACCGTCTTGAAATTGAGGACATGGCACGGGCTGTCGTCCCAGCTTGCTTACACCTGGTCGCACTCTCTCGATGAGATCAGCGAGTACCGCGGCACCGTCGTTGACAACACGTATAACACCAGGCTGGACTATGGAAACAGTGATTTCGACACGAGAAACCTGTTCACCATCGACTTCACTTATGATATTCCCAAAGCCTCGTGGGCCACTTCCGGTTGGTCGAAGCGCCTCTTCAACGACTGGCAGCTCAGCAGCGTGATGAATTGGCATTCCGGTCAGCCGTACGATGAAATCCTGTCGTACCTGAATGTTGTCGGCAATCCGTTTGCTAGCGGCGGCGGCGTCACTATAGACCACAAATTCGTGCCGGGGGCTGGCACGCTTTGGATCAATCCCACAGCCTTCTGTGATCCTAATGCAGGCGATCCGGGCTGCACGGGCTCGCCCTATGGCAACGTCTCTCGCAACAAGTACTACGGACCTGGGTACGGTGACGTGGACTTTTCCATCATCAAGAACATCCCGATTACGGAGCGCGTCAAGATCCAGCTCCGCGCGGACTTCTTCAACCTCCTTAATCGCATCAACCTGGCCTCAGGAGTGGGATCCGTTCCCGCCTTTGGCAGTGCGTCTCCCAACGGGGACATTTGCTCCGAGGACAAAACCACTCACAGGTGCTCGGCGAATTTCGCCTCCACCGGATTTGGCATGGTCACCGACACCATCGGCGACTTCAACGGCGCCCCGGCCATCGGTCCCGGCGAAGCTCGCAACATCCAGCTCGTGGCCAAGATCATCTTCTAACGGGCTGTACAACAGAAACTTTACCAAAGGGGCCCGTCGACTTTCGGCGGGCCCTTTGTTTCTTTAGTGGCGGGTCTTTTTTAGGCTGAAGCTTCTAGCCGAAGCCCAGACCAGTGCTTTTGTCGTTGCGCTGGCGGCTTTAGGCCACCGTCTCCATTAGTGAAGGAATTCGCCCAGCAGAAGGCGCGACAAGCGCTCGCTGTCGTGCCGCAGCACGCCG
>JAWOLO010000145.1:0-4543 GCA_033853375.1 Terriglobia bacterium | reverse complement strand
CACGCTCCTACGGACGCTGGTTGGATTGGAGAGGCCCAGTTCCGGCGAAATCTGGCTGCGCGGCAAAAATTTGGCTGAGGTTTCCGCCTTGGAAATGGACGACATTCGCAAGAAAATTGGCAGGTCGTTTCAGGGAGGGGCCCTTTTTGGATCGATGACCGTCGGGGAAAACGTCGCCCTGCCCCTTCGCGAGCACACCGAGCTCGAAGATTCGACCATTGAAATCATATTGCGGCTCAAGCTGGATCAAGTGGGCCTGGCTGGATTCGAAAACTACATGCCATCGCAGCTTAGCGGGGGAATGAAGAAACGCGCCGCCGTGGCTCGCGCGTTGGCCATGGATCCAGAAATCCTCTTTTTCGATGAGCCGTCCGCAGGTCTCGATCCTATTATTGCGGCTGGTGTCGACCAGCTTATTTTGGAATTGAAGAAAGCATTTCATATGACCATCATTGTGGTCACGCACGAACTGGCCAGTGCCTTCCTAATCGCGGACCGCATGGTCCTTATTGATAAAGGAAATGTGGTCGCCATTGGCACGCCAGAGGAGATGCGTTCGAGCGCTCACCCTCGCGTTCGGCAGTTTCTGGACCGCATCGCCGAACCGGAGGTTGCGCAAGAGTTGGACTATCTACAGATGTTGACGGAAATCACCCGCCCTGACCGTTGAGCGGGAGCAAGCGAGGTGTGAGATGGATTCCAAACGCGAGCAAGCCATGGTGGGATCATTCGTGCTCGTTGCCGCCGGTGTCCTCGTCGGCACAGTTTTTGCCTTGAGCGGTGCATTCGGCGGACCGGCCAAAACGTACCGCGCCTATTTTCCGTTTGCAGGGGGACTCGAACCAGGTGCGACTGTCCGCTACGCGGGGGGACCGAAGGTTGGACGCGTCGAAAAGTTGCAGCTTGACCCTAAGGATGCGGCGCGCGTCGAGATCACCTTCAGCGTGAAATCGGATTTGCCGGTGAAAACGGACAGCCGCGTGAAAATCATGAGCATGAGCCCGCTGGGCGACAATCATCTGGAGATTGTTCCCGGAAGCGAGACGGCCAGGCTGGCGGCCTCGGGAACGGCCCTGCCATCCGAACCCTACGTCGATTTCAATGCCCTCACCGCGAAGATCAACGAGATTGCACCGCAAGCGCAGGAGCTGTTGAAAACGCTCAATGATAGGGCAACCGAGTTGAAATTGACGGTCGATCGCATCAACGACCTGATGAGTGACCGGAACCGCGCCAACCTCGCCGGAACGCTCTCGGAGACTCGCGGAATGATCGCGGAGAATCGGGGTCCTGTGCGGTCGGCGGTGCAAAATCTCAATGTCGCCAGCCAGAAATTCACACCCTTGATTGAGGACCTGAGAAAGACCTCGGCACAGGCAAACGAGGCGCTAAATCACGTGGACTCCTTGATCGGGGAAAACCGCGAGGATCTGCGCAAGGCGGTAATTGAGCTGCGCAAATCTCTTGCGACCGTGACGGATTTGACGGCAAGGCTTGACCAGACTCTCGACGTGAATTCGGAGAATATCGACGAGCTGCTGGAAAATCTCCGCCACGTCTCGGAGAATCTGAAACAATTCACCGACACAATCAAGAGGCGGCCTTACACATTGATCCGTTCGAGCAGTCCACCTGAGCACAAGCCAGGAGAGCGTCAGTGATTCTAGAGAAAGATGCGCACGAGATGCGGGGCCCTCGCGTTGCTAAGCGGGTGCGCGGCCTCTCGTCTTTCGCGAAGATCGTGCAGCTCGCACTGTTGACTGCAGCGGGTTTGCTGACGCTCTGCGGCTGCGGCGCCGCCCGACCGAGCAGGTACTATCAGTTGACCATTCCGAGCGAGCAAGCCGCGTCGCAAAGCGCAGATCCGCTACCGACGACGCTACTCGTTGGCCCTTTGCTGGCTTCTCACCTTTACCGTGAAGACCGCATCGTCTACAGCACGAGCGGAGAGCAAATGGGAACCTACGAGTATCAGCGTTGGGCGGAACCACCCACGGAGATGATCGAGGAAGTGCTGCTACGCAGGCTCCGTGCCTCGGGCCACTATAAGGCAGTCTATATGCACCGCAGCGATGCTAATGGAGACTTTGCGCTCCGCGGCAGACTATATGACTTCAAAGAGGTTTCAGGGAACCCCATTCTAGCGAGAGTGACCTTTGACGTGGAGTTGCGCGACCTGAAATCCGGCGCGACAGTATGGACCCATTTCTACACTCGCGACGAGCCAGTCGGAGCAAAAGATGTTCCCTCCATTGTGGCCGCGCTAGACCGAAATGTGCAGGCAGGGGTAAAGGAAGTCTTGGCTGGCTTGGAAGAGTATTTTGCCACGCATCCAGTCAAACAGGCTGTATCTTCAGCGAGTCCCGCCTCGCTTCAAGTGCTCAGGAGTCAAGAGACACGGCGTAGCGTCAGCAGCGTGATGTCATCCTCGAGTTCCCTAGTCGCGCCGCGAAATCCCTGTACGCCACCGAGCAGCGCCTCAGAAAAATCATGAAGCACAACCGGTTGAGGGAGGCCATTTAGGGTTTTTCCCGAGAGTTCCAAGAAGCCGCTCGACGTCAGTTGTTCTCCGGTCGGCGAGCGCACTTCCGTTGCGCCGTCAGAAAAAGCCAGGATCATGTCGCCTAAGTTCAAGCGCACGCTCTGCTGGTTATAGGTCTCACCCGTGATATATCCCAGTGGGAACCCTTCCAGGCCTTCTCCCAGTTCCATAAAGCGCCGCTCGTGCTGTCGCCAGAGTAGCATGCGTGGATGGGCAGCGTAGGCGAAATTGAATTCGGCCGTGTTGCCGTCGAACGTCGCTGTAACCACCGTGGTTAGCCGGAGTGGGCCAGGCGAGTTCTCATTCGAAAAAGTGAAAGCATCATTGAGCGCCGCAAGTAGTCCGGCTGTGTCGCGAACGTCCTGAAACTTATGCAAGAGGTGATGAACATGCCGCGCCACGCCGCTCGCCGTATAACCATGTCCAACACAATCCGCCAGCACCACGCGGGCGATGTTGTCGCTGCAGGAGAATACGGCGGAAAGATCGCCCCCTTTGTCCCCGCCAGACGGAACGGCGATTACGTCGCTTTCGAGTCTCGCGAGCTCCAAAGAACGATGCGCTCTCTCGTTGCCGGCCCAAAGCTCCATACATCCAAAAGGCCGCATTGCCGTCCTCGTGCAATCAAGCTGTTCTGCTTCGACTTTCTTAAACTTCATGACATCTTGGATGCTACAAGAATTTACCTGGGGTGCAAGCACGCACTTGGTTCGAAAGGAGTATTCGGTGCAGAACCGAGGGCTCTGCGCTTCACGCAGGCCCCGACGAACAAATCCGTGAGGAAGACGCGCGGTAACCTGAAACTCTCTTCAGATTTTTCGGGGGCAATAAGGGGGCATCTCTAACAATGTCGGCCCTGTCAAATCGTTTTTGAGCGGACCTCTCCATCTGCTCCGAAAAGTGGTCTTCGTTGTTCTCTTTGACCTGTGCGTCGACGACCACGGCTCGCTCATAATCTTTCGATCGGCTTCAGTCCGACCTAAACATCTCTTCGATCTGTACTGCGACCATGATTAGTAATTCAAACTCCCTTTGCAGGGAGCGGGACGCCCAATCAAGTGGACGGCGCTCTACTTCGCGCCATTTCCGATTCCGAGCTGCCCCGCGTACGAACCGAACTCTAACGACGCTGAATACTCACGACCATTCCGCCACATCCAGTACAACCGAACCGCCAGCCTGCGTCCCATCGCTACCTTGGCAATGCTTTTGTGTCGACGCATCGCCAGGTGAATGTACCGACGTCTCCAGTCAGGATGAATGCGCGCCGCTGCTTGGGCTGCTTCCACCAACAAGAAGCGCAATAAGGAACTGCCTTGCTTGCTGATGTGTCCAAGTCGCTGCTTGCGAGCACTAGACTCCTCACACGGGGATCATCCCTACGTACGTGCCGATCTGCTTGCCGCGTTGAAACCGCGTCGGAGGTCCGATGATCAACACGTAGGCGAGTGCCGTCAGCGCACCGACACCGGGATGGGTCATCAGCCGCATGGCCTCAGGTCGCTTCCTGGCTTCCCGTTCGACGGCTGCGGTTAATTCCTCAATCGTCCGATTCATGCGGTCCAGCAATTCCAACAACTCTTGCCGGCGTCGACTAGCCCAAGGAGCTAACGCGAGCTTTTCTAACTGCGCTCGCCCTTGTTCGCTGAATAGCTTTTTCTTCCTGCGATAGCCTTCGTTCATCGCTAGCGCATGCAGCTGATTCATGATCCGGGTACGCATCTGCACCAACCGATGACGGTGCCAGAGAAGTTGTCGCAGATCCCGATTCTCCGGACTGGGTACCCAAATTTGCGGAAAGTTGTTTTCCCGCAACAGCCTGAGTAGGAGTCGGGCGTCCTCACGGTCGAACTTCTGCTTCTTCACCCGCTTGGCTTTGATCTCTGCAGGATCTCCGATCCACAGATCGAAACCTAATTCAGCCAGTAGCCGCTCGAACCAGCGTGCATACCCGGTAGCCTCCATGCCTACCCGCACGCAAATTCCTCGCTGCTTCAGGTC
>JAWOLO010000144.1:0-4724 GCA_033853375.1 Terriglobia bacterium | reverse complement strand
GCAACCATGAAGCGCATGAACATTCCGTACAAAACCATTTCGGGCGAAGCTGCGTTTTATGGCCCCAAGATTGACATCAAGCTCATTGACGCCATTGGCCGCCCGTGGCAACTCACCACTGTGCAATTCGATTTCAACTTGCCTGCACGCTTTGGCCTGCAGTATGTCGCTGAAGACGGCGCCAAGCATCAGCCGCTGATGGTTCACCGCGCGTTGCTCGGCTCTGTCGAGCGCTTCTTTGGCATTCTTATCGAGCACTACGCCGGAGCCTTTCCGCTGTGGCTCGCACCCCTACAAGTGGAAATCTGCCCGGTCAGCGAGAAAGTTGCCGACTACGCGAAACACGTCGCAGATACGCTCAAGCGCCACAATCTGCGCGTCCATCTCGACGACCGCAACGAAAAGCTGCCCGCGAAAATCCGCGACGCGCAGCTCCAGAAAATTCCCTACATGCTGGTTGTCGGCGCCAAGGAAGCCGAGGCAGGCACCGTCTCCGTCCGCCACCGCAGCAAAGGCGACCTCGGCCCCAAGCCGCTCGCCGAAGTCGTTGCCATGCTCCAGCGCGAAGTCGAGAGCCGGGCCATCAGCTGATTGTCACTGGACTTCACAGCTTTCCAGCCATGCAAAATTCGCAAACGATCCTAGATGCAGAAGCCTTCTCGCAAGGAGTGCGCTTGCTTGTCGAGCGCGACGAGCACTTAGCAGAAGTGGTGAAGACCTACGGTAAGCCGCCGCTGTGGGTTCGGAAACCGGGGTTTCCTACACTCGCATACATCATTCTCGAGCAGCAGGTTTCCCTGGCTTCCGCGAAAGCCGCTTTCGATCGGCTCCAAGCCGCGGTGAAGCCGTTAACTCCCAAAGGATTTTTGAATCTAAATGACGCCGAGTTGCTGCGCATCGGCTTCAGCCGCCAAAAAACGCTTTACACACGCCTTCTCGCCGAATCGCTCGCGCGCCGTCACTTTGATCTGCGCTACCTTCACGATCTCCCGGACGACTCCGCGCACAAAATGCTCATCGCCTTCAAGGGCATTGGCCGCTGGACCGCCGACATTTATCTTCTGAGCGCGCTGCGCCGCCCGGACATTTGGCCCACCGGCGATCTCGCGCTCGCTACCGCAGTTCAGGAAGTGAAGCGCCTCCGCAAGCGTCCGTCGCCGGAAAAACTCGAAGCCCTCAGCACGCCCTGGCGTCCTTGGCGCGCGGTTGCCGCTCGTCTCTTTTGGCACGCTTATCTATGCAAAAGAGGACTCAAGTCCTCCACCGTTTCCCTCTAGCCAAAATCTGACATAATCTCCATGGCTTACTACCGTTTTCCAGGGTGCCCATGGATCCTCAGAAACTCTCGGACTATCAATCCAGCTACGATCGCATCGCCGAAGAATACGCCAACAGAATTGCAGGCGAGCTCGATAACAAACCGCTTGATCGCATGCTTCTTGACGAGTTTGCGGCGCGCGTTAAAGGAGTCGGCCGTGTTTGCGAGCTCGGTTGTGGTCCAGGCCATGTGGCGCGCTACTTGCACGAGCGTGGAGTGGACATCATCGGCGTCGATCTCTCTCCTGGCATGCTTGAACAAGCGCGCAAATTGAATCCGGGCATCGAATTTCAGCAGGGCAACATGTTGGCCCTTGAGGTCGAAGACGCCGCTTGGGCTGCCATTGTGGCTTTCTACTCGATTGTGCACATTCCCAAAACCGACATCCTTCAAGCTCTCCGCGAAATGTTTCGCGTCCTCCAGCCCGGCGGTCTGCTCTTTCTGGCGTTTCACATCGGCGCAGAAGTGCTTCACGAAGAAAATTGCTGGGGCCACCAGGTCTCACTGGATTTGGTACTCTTCGGCAGGAAAGAAGTCGAGCGCTACCTCGGTCTTGCTGGTTTTGCTATTGAAGACTCGCTCGAGCGCGATCCTTATGCGCCGGAAGTCGAGTATCAGAGCCGCCGGGCCTATATTCGTGCCCACAAACCTGCCGCCGTGTAGGACGGCAGAAATTAGCAATGGCCGTGTGCTCCACAATGCCGCCTCAAGCGTGTAGTCTTCGATGCAAGGAGAAGCAGAAGATGGAAAACATCTCGCGCCGGACTTTTCTCGCGTTCACCGCGGGCGCCGTGGTGGCGCCTCGCACTTTATCGGCTTGGCCAAAGGTTGTTGAGGTCCCAGCATTGCTCGATCACATTCTCCTCGGCTGCAACGATCTCGAACGCGGCATCACGTTCGTCGAAGAGCACACGGGCGTGCGCGCGGCCTTTGGCGGCGTGCATCCGGGCCGCGGCACGCAGAACGCTTTGCTCGCGCTCGGCACGCGCCGCTATCTCGAAATCATCGCTCCCGATCCGAAACAGTCCAGCGTGGAACAATACTCTGTCATTACGAAGTTGAAGGAGCCGCGCCTCATCGGCTGGGCCGCGCATCGTGACGACCTGGAGCAATTTGCTGCGCAGCTTCGCCAGGAGGAAATTGAGTTCGAAGGGCCGCAGGCCGGTTCGCGCCAGCGCCCGGATGGCAAAGTCCTTCACTGGAAGGCGCTTCGGCTCAAGGACGATCACGGCGGCCTGCTTCCGTTCTTTATTGAATGGAGCCAGGACTCCGTTCATCCCTCGGAGGATGCACCCAAGGGCTGCACGCTGATGCATTTCGAAATAACCAGCCCCGAGGCTGAAGATCTGCTGCATGCAGCTTCTCGCGTCCAACTTGATCTGCGCGTTTCGACGGGCAAAGAAGCCTCTCTTCGAGCCATGATTGCAGCTCCCAAAGGCCAATTCTCGATTTCCAGCTAACATCGTTGCGTCTTTCGCCGTACCGGCTTGGCAACTTCGCGGGGGCTTGCTAGAGTCGAAGAATCTAGCAAAAATACTCGAAGAGCGATTCATCAGAGAAAGCCCAAGAGAGGCTGGTATCCGTGGGGGAAGAAACACGCGCGGCCGTGAGGGCCGTCGAAACGCTGGAACGCAAAGACCGCATCCTCATCGTCGAGGATGAGGACAACGCGCGCAAAGGCTACGAGCAGCTCTTGCAGCGCTGGGGCTACGACGTCCTGGGCGTCGCTTCTGCGGAGGAAGTTCTCGCAAAATTCGCGGGCTATCAGCCGGACACGCTCATCGCCGACGTCGAACTCCCCGGAATGAACGGCCTCGATCTTCTCAAACAGTTAGGTCCGGATCTCCATGACGTGCCTGCCATCATCATCACCGGAAAAGGAAACGATGAGCGCGCTGTCGCCGCCATCGAAGCCGGAGCCTTCTGGTACATCGAGAAGCCGCTGAAAGGACCGGTGCTCCGCGCCCTGCTGGATCGGGCTCTGAGCAAAGCCCGCGATTCGCGGCAACTCGCCGTGCTGCAGCGGCAACTTAGAGAAACAGGGCGCCTCGGTGATCTTGTCGGTGGCACCAAAGCGATGCAGGAAGTCATGCGCATTGTCGAAATGGCCGCACCTAGTTCTGCCTCCGTCTTAATCACCGGAGAAACAGGAGCCGGCAAAGAAATTGTCGCGCGCACGATTCACCGCCTCTCGCCGCGCGCCAGCGGCCCCTTTGTAGCCATCAACTGCTCTGCAATTCCCGAATCGCTTATGGAGAGCGAAATCTTCGGCCACGAGCGCGGCGCTTTTACCGGCGCTGCTGAACGCCGCATCGGCTGTTTCGAATTGGCGGACGGCGGAACTCTCTTGCTCGACGAAATCGGCGAAATGCCCGCGCCCACACAGGCCAAACTCCTTCGCGTCCTCGAAGATCGCAAGGTCCGCCGTCTCGGAAGCAAGACCGAAACACCAATCGATGTTCGCGTGGTGGCCGCGACGAACAAAGATCCCGAGCAAGCCGTTGGCAATGGCCAGTTGCGCCAAGACCTTTACTTCCGTCTCAACGTTTTTCACATTCACTTGCCGCCGCTCCGCGAACACAAAGAAGACATTCCTCTTCTCGTCGAATACATTTTGCGCGACGTCAACGCCAAGCATGGCAAGCACGTCCGCGGCATCGGCGCTGAAGTGATGGACATTTTTATGGGCCACACCTGGCCGGGAAATATCCGCGAACTGCGCAACGCTTTGGAGCGCGCCGCCATCATGTGCGAGAAAGACTTGATCACTCGCGCGTGCCTCCCGCCGGAATTTGGCAAGATCGCAGCCAAAGGGCCGAGCGATCTTTCAACTATTAAATTCCCCGTCGGCACCACCGTCGACGCCATGGAGCGCGAACTCATCCTGCAAACGCTCAGCGCCACGGGAAACAACAAAACGCGCGCCGCAGAACTATTGGGCATCAGCTTGAAGACGCTCCACAACAAGCTCAAGGAATACGGCACCGACCGCCCCGACTCCGAGTAGTATCGGTTTCGTCCAAATCTTTACGTAGCGCCGCGCTTTAGCGCGTTATCCTCCTTCCTTCGTCCGCCCGTCATTTTTTGCGTAGGGGCACGGCATGCCGTGCCCTTTCCTTTGTAGCGCCGGCTTCCAGCCGGCTCTTCCGCTTTGTCCCGACCGAAACTTTCGTTCCGATTTGGGAAGGATGCCCACCCACCCCGGCAGTTTTCGTAAGAGTGAGAATCACAGGACTTAAGTCGAGGCAGTATACCTGTCTGGTGGTATGACCATTGATCGAGATGCCTTGGTCGGTTGGGGGAGAGAGCCTTCGACTCGCTGCGCTCGCTCAGGACGACTATCCTTATCGGATAGCCGAATTGGAAGAATCTACGGAAAACTGGAGCGAACTGATTGTTGCCAGGG
>JAWOLO010000143.1:0-9128 GCA_033853375.1 Terriglobia bacterium | reverse complement strand
GGTAAACCCTTCGTCACTCAGGGTAAACAAGGAGTGCCTGTGCCTCGGGGCAAGTTTGAGATGCAAAGTGCGGCGCAGAAGATTAAGCTGGGCTTGGTGAATTTGCGCGGTCCGGGCAGCATCAATTGCATTTGGATGCGAAGGGGGATGCTGCAAGGAGGGTAATGTTATGGCGCTGAGGGTTCCTTTCGGTTCGCTGCTCGCCACTCGTCACCCCGCCTGCGCAGGCAGGTTATCACTCGCCACTGCGCGTGGGCGGGGCCTTTGGATTGCGGCTGCGTGCGCGCTGGCTTGCGCTTGGCTACAAGCTCCTGCCGCATGGGCGCAGCATGGTGGTCATGCTGGCAGTGCCCACCCTGGCGTGGGTGTCCATGTCGGCGGAGCGGCGCGCGTTGTCCCACCGCGTGTGGTCCCGCCGCGCATATTAATTCCGCCGGCTCCCCGTGTGCCCATTTCGCGCCCGCCCTTGATCTTCGAGCAAAGTGCGGGCTTTAACCAACATTTTGGCGGTCTTGGGCAACACCCGATTTTCATTCACCACCGCTTTTTTGGCCCTGCACCATTTTTCGGGTTTGGCCAGGTCTTGCCTCCCCTTTGGTGGCTGAACTGCAGCGCTCTATGGAGTTGGGAGTACGGCTGCGTCAATGCGTACTTCCCGGAGTATCGTCTTGAGAATTATGTGGCCCCGCCCCTGGTGATTTACCAGAGTCCCGTGTACGTGTACTACAGTGGAGACCACGACCTCGTACTGCTCTTTCTGAAAGACGGCACGGCGTATGCCGTGGTCGACTACTGGTTCGTCGGCAATCAGGTGCATTTCATCACGCAGGAAGACGGCGGCGCGAAAATCGTCGAGCAGGCTATGGGCATGGACGAATTGGACTTGCAGAGAACCATCGATGTGAATACCCGGCGCGGATTCCGCGTGGTGAAGCGTGACGAGCCCTTAGAGCAGTATTTGCGCGATCATCCGGAGGCAAACCCGCCGCTCCTCGAGCCTCCACCAAAGAATTAATCCGCTCGAAGCGGGCCTTGGAAGGAGAGGCTGTAGCCGTCGGCGTCGGCGATGGTGAAGCGGCGCATGTTGTAGACGGTGGTGAAGGGTTTCTCCAGAACATTGACGCCGAAGGGAAGGAGTTGGTCGAAGGTGGCGTCCACGTCCGGGCAGCCGAAGTAGAGCGCCGTGTCGTTGTGCGCGGCGAAGCGGGCTGAGTCTGGCGCGGGAGGGCGCTCGCCTTCGTCGTATGCAGTGTTGAGCATGATGGTGGTCCCACCGCGGCGAAGCATGCACCAATGAAAATAGTCGCCGTCGCGGCCATGGACGATCGGAGAGTTGCCGACGAGCTGGAAGCCGAGAATGTCGCGATAGAACTTCACCGACGAGGGCATGTCAAAGACCTGCAAGAGCGGGCAGAGGCCGTCAAAATCGAGCGCCACGGGACCTCCTTTGTCATTGAGAATCGAAGCGGGAAGGAATGGTACACCCAGATTGACGATGTTGTTGTGATGGCCGGTCTTTAGACCGGTTGAAGTTATAGAAGACCTGTGGCGTAAGGAATCCAAAGAGGAGAAAGCACGGGTCTAAAGACCCGCCACTACAAAAGGCAGGATAGAATGCGGGCATGGGGAAGCTGGAGGACTACAGGCGGAAGAGGAAGTTTGACCGAACGCCGGAGCCGGCGGGGGCGGAACCGGGCGAGGCTGCGGCTACCGGAACGAGAACGAGAGAGACCTCTCGCTCCGCTCGAAATGACAAGGCTGCCCAAATCGGTGGCAGTGAACGTGGGAGCTCTACTCTGGGCAGGCGCACACGTTTGCCGAAGCCGATGCCGAAGCTGCGGCTGGAAGCGCGTCCCGCGGACGAATACGGAAACACGTTCGTGGTGCAAAAACATTCGGCGACGAGGCTGCACTACGACTTCCGGCTAGCGATTGATGGAACGCTGAAATCGTGGGCGGTGCCCAAGGGGCCATCGCTCAGCCATGCAGACAAGCGCTTGGCGGTGCAAACGGAGGATCATCCGCTGGAGTACGGCGGCTTCGAAGGAAAAATTCCCGAAGGCAACTACGGCGCGGGAACGGTGATGGTGTGGGACCGGGGAACGTTTGTAGTGGAGGACGATCCAAGCAAGCCGCAAGCGGCGCCGCTCGATGCGTTGCAGCAACTGCAACGCGGCGAAATCAAGTTCAGCTTGAACGGGGAGAAGCTGCGCGGCAGCTTCGTGCTGGTCAAGTTGAAGCGCAGCGAGAAGGGCAACGAGTGGCTGCTGATTAAGCATAAGGACGCCGCGGAAGATGCGAAGTGGAATATTGATGAGCACGACGGCTCGGTTCTGACCGGACGGACAATCGAAGAAATTAAGGAGGAGGCGCCGCCGAAGCGCGGTCCTGTTCCGATTCGCGCCGCGGAAGTGCAAGGCGCGCGGAAAAGCGCGATGCCGTCGCGGATCGAACCGATGCTGGCGACGATTGCGGAGCACGCGTTCACCGATCCGAACTGGCTCTTCGAAATTAAGTGGGACGGCGTGCGCGCGCTGGCGTGGATTGAAGACGGCGCGGTGAAGCTGCGCTCGCGCAACAACGTGGACATCACTTCGCGGTATCCGGAACTGGCGGCGCTTCCCAAGGTTTTTGCTGCGCGGGAAGCGATTCTAGACGGCGAAATTGTGGCGCTCGATGCGCGCGGTCACAGCGATTTCCAGCGTTTACAGGAGCGCATGCACGTGCGCGCGCCGGGCGAAAAGCAGTTGCGAGAGACGCCGGTGGTTTATTTTGCGTTCGATTTGCTTTATTGCGATGGATACGACTTGCGCGGAGCGCCGCTGCTCGAGCGAAAGGAATTGCTGGAGAGGATGCTGCATGCGAACGGGCGGTTTCGCTATTCGGATCATCAGCTGGAACACGGAAAAGAGCTGTTCGAGCTGGCGAAAGAGAGCGGACTGGAAGGAATTGTCGCGAAGCGCATCGACAGCGTGTACGTGGGTGATCGCAGCGCGAATTGGGCGAAACTGAAAGTAAGCCAGACGCTCGACGCGGTGGTCGGGGGGTGGACGGAAGCGCGCACGGAGGCGATTCCTTTTGGTTCATTGCTTTTGGGTTTGTACGAAGGCAAGAAGTTGCGCTTCATTGGGCATGTAGGCAGCGGGTTTGATGCGAAGAAGCACGCCGAATTAAACAAAAGATGGAAAGAGGTCGCGACGTCGACGTGCCCGTTTGAGAGCGTGCCCGAGACAAACGAAAAACCGACGTGGGTGAAACCGGCGGTGGTGGCGCGCGTAAAGTTCAGCGGATGGACGCAAGAAAAATATTTGAGGCATCCGGTTTTTATCGGGCTACGGGAGGACGTGAAAGCGGAGGATTGCAAATGGGAGAGCGAAGTTTCGGCTGCGACGCCCGCAGTGGTGCGCGCGCCGGAAGTGGTTGGCAAGGTGATCAGCGCAAAGGCCGAGATCGAAGCAGAACTGTTCAAGGGCAAAGCGGAAACGATCACGATTGAGCTGGAAGGGAAGCGGCTGCGGTTCAGCAACTTGAACAAAGTGTATTTTCCGGAGTCCGGCTACACCAAGCGCGATCTGCTTGCTTACTACTACCGGATGGCCGATTACATTTTGCCGTTTTTGCGAGGCCGGGCGCTGGTGCTGCGGCGCTATCCCGATGGGATTCAAGGGCAAGCGTTTTTTCAGAAGGATTTGGTGGAAGGCGTTCCCGACTGGTTTAAGACCGTGCCGCTCGAGTCCGAGGAACGAGGAAAGCAGATTCACTACGCGACGGCGGACGATCGCGCGTCGCTGTTGTTTTTGACGGGGCTCGGCTGCATTGATCACAACCCGTGGTCCAGCCGGTTGGAGGATCTGGAGCATCCGGACTATTTCTTTTTCGACTTGGACCCCTCCGATGGCACGGATTTTTCGGTAGTGATTACCATCGCCCGTGCGTTGCACGAAAAGCTGGAAGAATTGGGAATTGTGAGCTTTCTGAAAACGTCGGGCGCGACGGGATTCCACATTTTTATTCCGGTGGAACCGGTTTATACCTATGAGCAGTTGCGGACGTTTGGCGAGATCATTGCGCGGACGGTGACGGCGCAGCATCCCAATCTTGTAACGAACGAGCGGTCGGTCGCAAAAAGGCCGGCCGGGCGCGTGCTCATCGATGTGCAGCAAAATGCCATGGGCCGGCCGCTGGCGGCGGCGTATTCGGTGCGGGCGTTTCCGAAGGCGCCCGTGTCTACGCCCGTGTTGCCGCGCGAGTTGAAGTCGGGTCTGAAGCCCGAGAATCTGAACATCAAAACGATTTTTGCGCGGCTAAAGGAAAAAGGAGACCTCTGGAGAGACTTCTGGAAGGGCCAGCAGAGAATTGAAGGAGCGATCGAGCGCCTCAGCGAGAACGTGTCGCCGAAAGCAAACAAAGTGCACTGATGCCGGAGTGAATCGGAGGCCGCCGTGATTTCGCGCGACGTAATCGATCTCTACGAGAAGCTGGAAACCCACGGTGTCCAAATCTGGATTGACGGCGGGTGGGGCGTGGATGCCCTTCTTGGTGAGCAGAGCCGTCCGCATAGTGACTTGGACATAGCCATTCAACAAAAGGACCTGCGTAAGTTCCGAGAATTGCTGCGGGAGCGAGGGTACAAGGGTATTAAAGTGGAGATTGCCAGAGACTGGAATTTTGTTTTGGGGGATGAACATGGCCGAGAAATCGATGTGCATGTCATCGTGTTGAATAGCCAAGGAGATGGGATATACGGACCGCCGGAAAATGGAGAGAAGTACCCGGCAGCCTCGTTGACGGGAAGCGGCATGATAGAAGGCCGAACGGTAAGGTGCATTTCGCCGGAGTGGATGGTGAAATTTCATTCCGGATATGAGCTCAAGGAGAAGGATTTTCGAGACGTCGCAGCTTTGTGCAGGAAGTTCGGCATGGCCTTGCCGCGAGAATACGAACGGTTTAGGAAATCGAGCTAAGGGAAACGCGCAACCAGCGTTCTTTCCCGAGCGATGAGGCTGTGATTAAATGCTTTGCCTCGGAGGTGCTTCATCTCTCCTACTGATTCACGCGACGGCCAACTTCGCGTAGGGACGTCGGGATATTCCTATAAGCAGTGGAAAGGGAATTTCTATCCCGAGAAGCTGCCCGACAAGGAAATGCTGAGGTACTACGCCACGCAGTTCTCGACGGTGGAGATCAACCACAGCTTTTATCGGATGCCCACGGAGAATTTGCTGCTGAACTGGGCGAAAAGCGTGCCGGAAGGGTTTCGTTTTGCGTTGAAAGCGAACCAGCAGATTACGCACATTCAGAGGCTGCGCGGATGCGAGAGCACGCTGAAGCGTTTTCTAGAAGTGGCCAGCGTGCTGCACGAAGGCGACCATCTCGGGCCGATCCTGGTGCAGCTTCCGCCCACATTCAAGTTTGACAAGCCGGTGCTGGAAGATTTTTTGGCGTTGCGTCCGCCTGCTTTCATGGTTGCGTTCGAAGTGCGCCACGCATCGTGGTACACGGATGAAACCTATGACGTTTTGCGTAAGCACGAGACCGCGCTGTGTATCGCCGAGACGGAAAAGCAAGAGCCGCCAGAAGTGCTCACCACGAATTTCACTTATGTGAGGCTGCGGCTGGAAAATTACACGCCGAAGCAGCTCGCCGCGTGGAGAAAGCGCTTCGATACGTGGACGAGCCAAGGCGTCGACGTGTATGCCTATTGCAAGCACGAAGACGAAGGCAAAGCTCCCGCGTATGCGCGCAAGATTTTGGGGAGCGATGCCGCGGCAGCAAAAAAATGAAAGAAAATGAAGGCGTCAGGCGCGGTGTCTGTTCGGTTTTTCAAAGCGGGAGCAGCTCTCGGGCCTCTTCTTCAACTCTTATTAAGTTAGGCGCAATCATTTAGAATTCGAGAATCGAATATTTGGAGGTTTTCATGCGAGTATCGCGCGGATTTTGGCTGGTTTTGTTTCTCGGCGCCTCACTGGCCGTATTGTGCGGAGTCGGTTTAGAGGCCTGGTCGCACAATCGATCTGCCTCAACCTCACGAAGCAAGACCGAGGCGTGCCCGAACGATGACAGCGGTTTGACGTTGCCCCCTGGTTTTTGCGCGACGATCTTCGCAGACGATGTGGGCCACGCCCGGCACATGGTGGCTGCGCCGAGCGGAGTCCTTTATGTGAACACTTGGTCGGGGAGGTATTACGGCAACGCTGCGCCGCATGCAGGCGGGTTCCTGGTCGCGCTTCAAGACAAAACGGGCGCGGGAAAAGCAGACGTGACGGAACGTTTCGGAGAAACCGTGCAGTCTGGCGGACATGGCGGCACCGGCATCGGCATCTACGAGAACTGGCTCTACGCGGAAACCAATGACAAGATTGTTCGCTATCTCCTGCCCAGTGGCGGCTCAATCGTGCCAAGTGGTTCCCCCGAGACGATCGTTTCGGAATTGCCTCTAACCGGCGATCATCCCATGCATCCGTTCATTTTCGATGACAAGGGGGCGATGTTTGTTGACGTTGCCACTGCTACCAATGCCTGCCAGTTGAAAAATCGCACACTCAAGTCTCCGGGCGCGGAGCCGTGCGTGGAACTGGAAACTCGTGGAGGGGTGTGGCGATATGACGCGAAGAAAATGAACCAGACGTTTTCACCGGCGGAACGCTATGCCACGGGAATCCGTAACGCTGAAGGCCTGGCTTTTGATTCTGCGGGCCATCTGTTCGCCACACAACACGGGCGAGACCAGTTGCATTCGAACTGGCCTGACGTTTACAAACCCGAACAGGAAGCGACGCTCCCCGCGGAGGAATTGCTGCTGCTCAAGCAGGGCGGAGACTATGGCTGGCCGGAATGCTACGACGACCAGTTCGTTCAAAAGCTAGTTCTCGCGCCTGAATACGGCGGCGACGGCAAAAAGATCGGCGTGTGCGCGGACAAAATCGGTCCCGTTGCAGCTCTTCCGGCGCACTGGGGGCCAAATGCAATGGTTTACTACGACAAGACGCAGTTTCCCGAGCGCTATCGCAGGGGCGTCTTCATTGCGTTTCACGGCTCATGGAATCGTGCGCCCTATCCGCAAGGCGGATACAACGTTGTTTTCCAACCTCTCGAGGGCGAACGCGCGGCTGGCCCCTGCGAGATATTTGCTGACGGTTTTGCGGGACCAGTAAAGTCACCGGCCAAAGCAGAACATCGTCCGAGCGGCCTTGCCGTCGGGCCGGATGGCTCACTTTACGTTTCAGATGACATTCGCGGACGGATCTACAAGATTGTGTACAACGGCGGGCCTTTTGACGCCTCACGTATCACGGCATGTCCGAGCCTGACCGCTCCCGCAGGCGAAATCACCGAAGCGATAGCGAAACCTCCCGAGGGAACGCATCCGGAGGCCGGCGCAGTTGCGGCGGGCAATCTTCCCGTCCCGGCAGGCGCGACGCGAGATATGGTTTTGCTGGGTGAACGCATCTACCGCGGCCAGGTGGGAGGAGCAAGCTGCACGGGTTGCCACGGGGAAAACGGCCAGGGCACGCCGCTAGGTCCGGCGTTAACGGGGAAGAAATGGTTGTGGAGCGACGGAAGTTATGCGGGAATTGAGAAAACGATAAGAGAAGGCGTAGCACAACCAAAACAGTATCGCAGTCCGATGCCAGCCCTGGGTGGAGCGCAGCTTACTCGCGATCAAGTAGCAGCGCTCGCAGCTTACGTATGGAGCCTGAGCCGCCGCGGTTTTTCGAAAGCACACTGACATCAACGATCGAAGCTGTTGCCAATGTGGCCGGAACAGTCTTTCATCCATGTGTTCGGACGGGGCCCAGGAAAAGTGGCGACCCCGGTGGGACTCGAACCCACAACATTCAGCTTAGAAGGCTGACACTCTATCCAGTTGAGCTACGGGGTCTAGTCTGATTTTAACATGCCGGCTCGCCGAGATTTACAGTTCGCGAAACCACTCTTTGTTATACGGCAGAAGCAAGAGACAGGGGAAGTCCGCGCCCTTGCGATCTCGAAATCCACAATGCCGTCAACGACTCTTACGGCTTGACCCCGGCCTTGCGAAGGATGGTCATCATCGGACACCAGTTCGTGAAGGCGGACTGGAACAAGTTCAATCCGACAAACGCCGTAAACAAATACCAATACGGACTGACCCAGTAGCCCAACGCCAGAGAAGCCATGACAAAAGCACCGGCAATCAATCTGAGATAGCGGTCGACATTCATCGTTTTTCCTCCATCGAAAAATCAAACTTCTGCATGGACGACCTCGCTCTCCATTTGTTGCGAAGCCGCATCGTTGCGGCCGCGCTGGCTGAGATAGTAGAGAACGGGGACAGTCATGCGGGACAGAACCGTTGAAGCGACTTCGCCGGCCATCAGCGAAATCGCCAAGCCCTGAAAAATCGGGTCGAACAGGATGACGCTTGCGCCAACGACCACGGCGGCTGCGGTCAGCAACATGGGCCGGAAGCGCACGGCCCCAGCGTCCACGACGGCTTCTTCCAGCGACATGCCATGGGAGCGGCGCAGCTCGATGAAATCCACGAGAATAATCGAGTTTCGCACGATGATGCCTGCGCCGGCGATGAAACCGATCATGGAAGTAGCGGTGAAGAACGCGCCCATTAGCGCGTGGGCCGGTAAAATTCCGACCAATGTGAGCGGAATCGGCGCCATGATGACCAGCGGCGTTTTGAAAGATTTGAACCAGCCGACGACCAGCACGTAAATCAGCACGAGGACCGCGGCGAAGGCGAGCCCGAGGTCGCGAAAAACTTCGACGGTGATGTGCCACTCGCCATCCCATTTCATCGAGTAGCGATTCGTGTCGTTGGGCATGGCCGTGCCCGTGTACTGGTTCACGTGGTAGCCGTCGGGCAGTTGGATTTTGTCGATGGCGTCGCTCATCTTGAAGATGGCGTACACGGGACTTTCCACGACGCCCGCGACGTCTCCTGTCACATACACGACAGGCCGCAGATTCTTGCGGTAAACACTCGTGTCGATCGTGGTCTTCTCAACGTTAGTGACTTCGCGCAACGAAACTTGCCGGCCAGAAGGGCCGGGCAGTTTTAAGTTTTCGAGGTCTTCGATGCTGGAGCGGTCGGGTCGCGAGAGACGCACTTCAATGGGAATGTCTTCGCGCGA
>JAWOLO010000142.1:0-18350 GCA_033853375.1 Terriglobia bacterium | reverse complement strand
CGTGGGCGTTTGCGCAGTGGGTGAACGAGGAGTCGTACAAGTTTGCGGCGACGGGAAAGGCGGACTATCCGATGGTGGCGCCGGAAGGCGGAAAGGAACCGCTGCGCGCGGAATATTCCGCGTACACCATGGGCAGCGACCACGATGTATACCAAGATTCGTCGTTTGGGATACCGGCGATTTATTTGAATGATTGGCCGGACCGGTATATTCACACGAATTTCGATTCGGCGGCGAATATTGATCCGACGAAGTTGAAACGGGCGGCGTTTATTGGAGCGGCAAGCGGATACTTTTTAGCGGTGATGAGTGACAAGGATTTGCAGAATATTTTCACTCTGCTGCGAATGCGGACGCTGCGAGCGGCCGAAGAGCTTCACAGGAAACGGGAACAGGTCGAAGCCTGCGATGGGGGAGAGATTGAACGGTTCGAGCGGGATCAAGTGCGACCACTGGTGGAATCCGTGACTCGATTTACGCCGGATGCCAACGGGCTCCGGTGGCCGGCCATTGGAAAAGTTGGGGCAAATATAGCAACCAACGGAGAGGGCATTTGCGGAAAGGTGATACTAACCCCGGAGGCAGCACCTATTTTTCGACGAAAGTCGGAGCCGAAAGGGCCGCTAGCGGTATTTGGGTATGACTATTTTGCGGACCACGCGAAAGCAGCGGGAGTGGGGACGCCAAAGCTGCTGAGTTATCAGGGACTGTGGGGAAGTGGAGAGGAATACGCATACGAAGTGCTGAATTTCGTGGACGGAAAACGGAGAGCGTTGGAGATTTGCGATGCGGTGTCGGCGGAATACGGGCCAGTGCCGGTGGAGTTGGTGGTGGAATATTTGAAGGCGTTGGAGAAGATCGGGGTTGTCGAACAGATGAAATGACGCTGAGCAGGCAGGCGAAGAGAGATTTCTCGCTTCGCTCGAAATGACGGGATCGGCTAGTGGCGCGGGTGACGATGCGGTGTGTTAGCATCGAGGGCTTGTGCGCAGCAAACTTGCAAATACTTTAACTGCGTACCCCTGCAGGAAAACACAACCGGTCTGAAGACCGGCCACTACAAGAGAGCCCGCCCAAGAAGGCGGATGCTACGGGAGATCGATGGCGGCGACGATGAAAGCGTTGCGGAAAATGCAGCCCGCGCGGGGCTTGCAGATGGACACCGTCGCAGTGCCGGCGATTGGTCCTACCGACGTGCTCGTCCGCGTGAAGGCGGCGTCGATTTGCGGAACGGACCTGCACATTTACGGCTGGGACCGCTGGTCGCAAGGACGCATCAAGCCGCCGCTGACGCTGGGACATGAATTCTGCGGTCACATCGAACGCGTGGGAGACGAAGTTACGGCGGTCAAGCCGGGAGATTTCGTCAGCGCGGAGATGCACGTCAACTGCGGGCACTGCCGCCAGTGCCGGCTGGGACAGTCGCACATCTGTCAGAACCTGCGCATCATCGGGATCGATCAGGACGGAGCATTCGCGGATTTCGTGAGAATTCCGGCGTCCAACATCATCAAGCTAGATCCGGGCATACCCGAACACTACGGAGCGATACTCGATCCGCTGGGAAACGCCGTGCATACGGCGTTAGCTGGGCCG
This sequence comes from Terriglobia bacterium, assembly GCA_033853375.1. GTDB lineage: Bacteria > Acidobacteriota > Terriglobia > Acidiferrales > UBA7541 > Acidiferrum. Next base: position 16,754 of record JAWOLO010000142.1, on the reverse strand, counting down.
ATTGCGGGACAGACAGTTTTGGTGACAGGCTGCGGGCCGATCGGGTTGATGTCCATCGCAGTGGCCAAAGCTTGCGGAAGTTCCACCGTTTTTGCGACGGAAACGAACGAGGCGCGACGCGCTATGGCAAAGAAGATGGGCGCGGACGTGGCGATTAATCCTGCATCGGAAGATGCGGTGAAGCGAATCCTCAAAGAAACCGACGGTACAGGCGTGGATGCGCTCCTGGAGATGAGCGGAAATCCGCAAGCGATTCAGCAAGGATTCAAGGCGCTACGGGCGGGAGGACGCGCGTCGCTGCTAGGTATTCCCACAGAAAATGTCCCACTGGACCTGGTGGACGACGTAATTTTCAAGGGCGCGACGGTACAAGGGATTTACGGGCGGCGCATGTATGAAACGTGGATGCAGATGACGGCGCTGCTCAAGGCGGGGCGGCTGAATCTGGAGCCGCTCTTCGGGCAGCGCGCGCCACTTGCGAAGTTCGAGGACGCCTTTGCGAAGCTACAAGAAGGACTGCCGGGAAAGATCTTGCTTTACCCCAACGGGGTTCGTCGTTGAGCTAATTCCCTTTCGTTGCTTTTGCGAATGCAAACTCGGAATTATTGAGTCTTGCCAATCATAGCGTCTTGCGAACGTAAGAAAAGCGGTAGCCAGGCTGCCGCACTCCAAATAGCTCCTCGCAATATTTTGCATGACTCGATAGGTGGTCAAAATCATGACTTCCACGATAGTCGCTCCCTTTCTTGCGGGTAACACGCGTGGTTCCGGCACAGGAGACTTCGTGATCGCGGAGTGGCGCGATGCGGGCGGCCCGGTGGGGGAACGGCGGCTGATCGCTCCGCCGCACGTCCATCATCATGATGACGAAGCCTGGTACGTTTTGGAAGGAGCACTGGCATCCAGATAGGAGAGAGAGCGTCGCTGAAGCGCGCGCAGGCGCGGGCGTTCTTGTGCCGCGCGGCACTCTGTATACCTATTGGAATCCGGGCCCGGACCGACGCGCTACCTGCTGATCATGACGGCGAAGATCTATCAGTTGATTCAGGAGATTCATGCCATGAAGGAGCGCACTCCCGCGGCACCGGATGCGGTCTTTCGCAAAAATGGCTCCGACCTCATGAAAGCCTAAAAAGCAATTGAGGGGTTTACCCTAAGGCCCGCTCAGGAGCACAATAGAGACTCCCCCCGGCCGATGCCTACCATCAGGAGCGACGATATGTCGGAGACCGCCACACTGGCGACGAAGCAAAATCCCCTTCAATACATCACAGAGCAGTTGAATGAGCTGCGCGCGAAGGGCGTGGCGCCGAAACTGCGCGTCCTCGAAGGCGAGCAAAGGCCCGTGTGCGTTTTCGACGGGCAGGAAGTAATCAATCTCGCTTCGAACAACTATTTGGGGCTGACCACGCACAAGGCCTTGCGGAAAGCGGCCCTGGACGCAGTGAAGCGGTATGGCGCGGGAGCGGGAGCGGTGCGCACGATCGCCGGGACCATGAAACTGCACATGGAATTGGAAGAGCAGATTGCGGCGTTCAAAAAAGTGGAAGCGTGCGTGGTGTTTCAGTCAGGATTCACGGCGAATGCGGGAACGGTTTCGGCAGTTCTAGGCAAGGATGACCTGATCGTTTCAGACGAATTGAATCATGCTTCGATTATTGATGGGGCGCGGCTTTCAAAGGCGACGATCAAAATCTTCAAGCACAAAGATGTGCAGGACTGCGAGCGCATTCTGCAGGAGCACGCGAGTTTTCCGGGGAAGAAGCTGATTATCAGCGACGGCGTATTTTCCATGGATGGCGACATCGCGCCGCTGCCGCAATTGTGTGACCTCGCGGAAAAATACAACTGCATCATGATGGTGGATGACGCGCACGCTTCCGGCGTGCTGGGCAGCAATGGCCGCGGTTCGATTGACCATCACCAGTGCCACGGACGTGTGCACATTCAAGTGGGAACTTTGAGCAAGGCGATCGGCGCGATGGGCGGATATGTGTGCGGCTCGCGCGACTTGATTGATTTTCTGTATTTGCGGGCGCGGCCATTTTTGTTTTCGACCTCGCACCCGCCTGCCACGGTGGGCGCGTGCCAGGCGGCGTTTACGCTGCTGGCTTCGCCGGAAGGCGAAAAGCTGGTGAAGAAACTCTGGGCCAACACGAAATTCTTCAAGCGCGAGTTGAAGAAGCGCGGATTCCAGTTCAAGGGAAGCGAAACGCCGATCATTCCGATTCACGTAGGCGAGGCGGCGAAAGCGTTTGAGTTTTCGAAAAAGCTTTTTGAAGCAGGCGTATTTGCGCCTGCGGTCGGTTACCCCGTCGTTGCGGAAGGCAAAGCGCGGCTGCGCGCCATCGTCAGCGCAGCGCATAAGCGCGAGCAATTGCTGCGCGCGGCGAACATCCTGGGCGAAGTGGGAAAATCTCTGAGCATTGTCTAGCCAGCGTCGTATCCGCAGCGCTTGGCGGCAAGAGCACCTGTAATTCCTGCACGCTGGTAGGTTATTTCTCAATAGTTTCGGGCAGCACGCTGCTCGTAAGCTACAGAAAAAAAGCATCTTACGGGTAGGCATGCGCCGTGCCACTATCAACTCGCTTCTTGAACACCCTTTTTCTACGGTAGTGGGGTTTCGACTTCAGTCCTAAAAATGAATGTTTGAGGAGGTCTATACGATCATGTATCGCATAGGAATCTCGATTGTTGTGGGGGCAGCTTTGGCGGTGGGTGCGGCGGCACAATCGCAAACAGGCGCGCAAGCCGGAACGCAGGCCGGCGGGCAAGCGTCGGTCCAAGCCGGCAATACGCAGGCACAGGCGGGCGGTTCCAGTTCAACGTCCGCTGCGGCTACGGCGCAGAATGGGCAAGCCAACGCCGGGCTGGCCAATGGAACGGCATTCAACGCTGCGCTAAGTTCATCGCTTGACTCGAAAAAGTGCAAGGCAGGCGACGCGGTGAACGCACGCACGACAGAGGCGGTCAAGTCCGAAGGCAAGATGATCATTCCGAAGGGCTCGAAGCTGGTGGGACACGTGACGAAGGCCTCGGCGCGCGGCAAAGGAGAAGCAGAATCGGCGCTGGGCATCGTGTTTGAAAGAGCGATTCTGAAGAACGGCCAGGAAATTCCGTTGAGTGTGGCAATCCAAGCGCTGGCTTCGGCACAGAGCAGCGCTTCGATGGCCGGCGATGAGATGGACACGATGGGAGGTCTCAGTGGCTCCGCGGCCGGCTCCGGCATGTCCGGAGGACGCGGCGCAATCGGCGGAGTGACCTCTGCGGCGGGCGGCGCTGTGGGCACAGTGACGAACACTGCCGCGAACGCTGGTGGAGCTGCGGGCGGCACGTTGAATTCGGCAGCCAATGCGGGCGGAAATGTTGCAGGTGCTTCTCGCGGGGCCGTCGGTGGGTTGAATGCCGCCGGTCAACTCACCTCGAATAGCCAAGGCGTGTTTGGCTTGAACGGGTTGAATCTGAACGCAGTAGCCTCAAATGCTACGGGGGGCAGTGTAATTACGTCGGGTGGGAAAAACGTGCATCTCGACAGCGGCACACGCATGCTGCTGGTTACCCAGGCGCAGGCTGGCTCGGCGGACGATTCCAAAAACCCTGCGGAAGCCAAGCCGAGTCCCAAATCCAAGGAGAAGCCCTCGCGAGACAATCCAGAGAAGCCGTAACACAAGCTTTGCGTTTGCAAACGGGCCGTGCGGAGGAGATTACTCTGCACGGTCTTTCTTTTTCCGGAATTCGAAATGAGAAACTCGAACTCGAAACTCGAAGAATCAAAGAGGGATTCCTCGCTCCGCTCGGAATGACCCTGAGTCTTATTTCTGGGCGAGTTGGCGCTTTAAAGTTTCGGTGTCGCCAAGAACAAAACCGCGCACGATTTTGCCTTGCATGCATTCGAAGACAGCGAGCCCTTGGTACGTAATTTTCGCTCCGCTAGCCGGAAAGCCGAATAGCTCTCCGCGATGAGTGCCAGTGTACGTCAGCCGGGCAGCCACTTTGTTGCCTTCGGCGATAAGCTCTTCGACCTGATTGTGAAAGTCAGGAAACGCCGACCAGATGCGGTTCACATACTGCTTGAATTCAGCGATTCCGTTCACCGCCGTGCCGATGGAACCGCGAAAAACAATATCGGGCGCAATGAGTTCTTCGAGCGCAGAGGTGCTCCACGCATTCCAGACTTCGGAGTAGTATCGCTGAACCAGTAATTTGTTGTCGGACACGAGGGCCCCGCCTTTGTGCGAAGGTTGGCTTGCAAGAGCGTCACTCGCAACCGCCAAATTGGTGCCAGTTCGCAGCTGTTTCAATTAGTTAGGGGGCTTCGCGGCTGATCGCTTGTCCTTTGCTATACTCGCCCGCATGGCTTCTGCGGCGAAAAAACTGTTTCTTGTGGACGCGATGGCGCACGTTTACCGCGCGTTTTATGCACCGATGGTGCGCATGAGTGCGCCGTCCGGCATGCCCACAAAAGTTCCCTTCCTTTTCGCAAATATCCTGCGGCGTTTGCTGAAGGATTATCAGCCCGACTACCTGGGAATTGTTTTTGATCCGCCGGGAGCTACATTTCGCGACAAACTGTTCGAAAAATACAAAGCACAACGGGCACCAATGCCGGACGAAATGCGTGTGCAACTGCCCTACGTTCGAAAACTTTGCGAAGCCATGCGGTTGCCGATTTTGGAAGTGCAGGGCTACGAAGCCGACGACGTCATTGGAACGATGGCCACGCAAGCTACAAAGAAGAAACTGGACGTCTTGATCGTCACCAATGACAAAGACATGATGCAGCTCGTGAATGGAGGAGTGCGTATCCTTCGGACCGGCTCGGGCGGAGCAAAGGCCGACGTCATCGTGGATGCGGAAAAAGTAAAAGAAATCCTAGGAGTCCCACCGGAGAAAGTCATCGACGTGATGGCGCTGATGGGCGACACGGTAGACAACATTCCTGGCGCGAAAGGAATTGGAGAAAAAGGCGCCACCGACCTGATCCAGAAATACGGAAGCGTTGAAAAAGCGCTGGACCACGCCGATGAAGTGCCGAACAAACGGTACCGCGAGGCGCTCCAGCAGCAGCGCGACCAGGTGCTAATGTCTAAGCAGCTTGCGACGATCACCACGGACGTTCCGCTGGAGCTGGATTTGCACGTGCTCGAGCGGCACGAGCCCGACACGGCTGCGCTTGCCGCCCTTTATCGCGAGCTGGGCTTTAATTCTCTGTTGAAAGAACTGGGCGCCAACGCGGTGGCTGCGTCTGCGCCGACAGTTTCCGGGGTGGGCGAAAAAGCCGATTACGCGCAGTTTGCGAACGCCACCGGATTTCGCGACTACCTGACAAAACTCCCAGCGAAACAGCCGCTCGCGGTTTGGCTGAATCTCGATCTCGGCCAGCGGGAATCCGAAGGATTCGGGACGCGCATCGCAGGGATCGAGGTTTCTCCCAAAGCCGGTGAGGGGCGTTCGGTCTGGGCGGACGCAAAAGGCGAAGCGCTGAACGCGCTCGCACCGCTGCTTCAAGATGCGAAACGGCCCAAGATCGTCCATGATCCGAAACTTTTTCAGTTGCTGACGGGGCGGGCGGCCAGCATTCAACACGCTACGCAGCTGTATTCGTACCTGCTTCGGCCCACTACGGCAAATCACAATTTTGCGGACGTGGTCATGCGCCAGTTCAGCGCAATGCTCGGCGGTGGCCCCGGAGAACACGCCGATTATCTGCAGCGGCTTGCGCCAGCGCTGTACGAGCAAGTGAAGGACCACCAACTCGAGAGCGTTTACGAAAAGATTGATCTACCGCTGTCTCCGGTGCTTGCGGACATGGAACGCGTGGGAATTCGCGTCGAACCCAGAGAGCTGGAAAAAATGTCGGAGGCGATGAACAGGGAAGTCCGGCGTCTGGAAAAAGAAATCTGGAAGATGGCGGGGACCGAGTTCAACGTCAATTCCCCGCCGCAGCTCGCAGAAATTCTTTTTGACAAATTAAATCTGCAGCCGAACGCGCGAAGAGGAAAAGCAAAAGCGCGCTCGACCGCTGCGGACGTTTTGGAGGAGCTCTCCGCACAGCATCCATTGCCTGCGAAGGTAATCGAATTTCGCGAAGTTTCCAAGCTGAAGTCCACCTATGTCGACGCGCTTCCCAAGCTCATTCATCCAGAAACTGGACGGCTGCACACCAGTTTTTCACAGACCGGCACGGCTACCGGACGGCTTAGCTCGAGCGATCCCAACCTGCAAAACATTCCGATTCGCACGGAATTAGGGCGGCAGATTCGCGCTGCATTCGTCGCCGAACAGGGCAATGTCCTGCTTTCGGCGGATTATTCGCAAATCGAACTTCGCGTAATGGCGCATTTTTCGAAAGACGAGGTGCTAGTAGAAGCGTTTCGCAATGGCGAAGACATTCATGCGCGCACAGCACAAGAAGTTTTCGGCGTCGGCCCCATGGCGCAAACCGCAGAGCATCGCCGCGCCGCCAAAGCCATCAACTTCGGCATCATTTACGGACTCTCTCCTTTCGGTCTTGCCCAGCAACTGGGCATCGAACAGAAAGAAGCGGCACAGTTTATCAACGCGTATTTCGCACGCTATCGCGGCGTGAAGGAATATCTGGACAATATTCTTGCCGAAACGCGGAAAACCGGCCTGGCCAAGACGCTGTTCGGAAGAATCCGGCCGATTCCAGAAATTACTTCGCCTCAGGTGCAATTGCGCAACTTTGCGGAGCGCACCGCGCTCAACTCGCCCCTCCAAGGCACCGCCGCCGATCTCATCAAGATGGCGATGATCAATATCGACCGGCGGCTCGTAGAAGAAAAATTCGAGGCGAAAATGATCTTGCAGGTGCATGACGAACTGCTTTTCGAAGCGCCCGCAAAGGAATCAGCCCGACTGAAGAAGCTCGTGAAGGAAGAAATGGAAGGCGTTTACCAATTAGCGGTTCCGATTGTGGTGGAAATCGGAGTGGGCCCCAACTGGCGCGACCTAGATTAGCAAACAGATTCGAAACCGCTGCCTTAATTGAAAAACGGGAAAACAACCTGTGGACCGAACGGTGTTCTCATAACCCTTTCTTTCTGCATGGCGTGGGCGTAAAATCCGCTCAAAATCAAGCCGAGTTCGCTCCTTCGGCGGTGCTCGACCTGTCGGGAGGATGCTATGCGTCGGACGATTCTCGTTGCAAGTGCAGTGCTAGTCCTCGGAATTCTCTATCCAAAAGCAAATTTCACCCAGGAAAAAACTGGCTCCGCGGAACCTAAGCAGATGTCGCCGGAGGACGTGGCAAAGAAAAACCCTGTCCCCCCAACGGCAGAAGGGTTGGCCGAGGCCCGCAAGTTCTTTGGCTATAACTGCGCCATGTGTCATGGAAAAGACGGTGATGGCAAGGGAGACTTGGCATCGGACATGAAGCTGGAACTCCACGACTGGCGCGACGCCTCGACGATCGAAAAAATGACGGATGGGGAGCTGTTTTGGATTATTAGTAACGGAAAAGGGAAAATGCCGGGTAACGGCGATCGCGATTCGGAAAAGATGCGTTGGAACTACGTGAACCTGGTTCGTTCTTTTGGAAAGAAGGGCGCAGCAACCGCGGAGAAACCCAAGACCGAAAGCTCCCAGCCTCAATAAGGTTAATTCCTCCTTTAGCTACCTAGGCCTCGCGGCAGGCAATCTGGCACACGACTTCTGACGCATGAGCGCTTCACGGCTCGTGGTATCCTCGCTTAGAGAAATTCCGAAAGGAGCTCACGTACATGGCGCACGCGCCACAATTTTTGAAGCTGGTGAATGAATCAAAGAAAAAGATCAAAGAGACAAATGTAGCCGACGTCAAGCGCCGCATCGACTCCGGAGAGAGACTTCTACTCGTGGATATTCGCGAGGACAACGAATGGGCCAACGGGCATATTCCCGGAGCGATCCATTTGGGGAAAGGCATCATCGAGCGCGACATCGAGCATCAGGTTCCTGATACGAAAACAAAATTGATCCTCTACTGTGGCGGCGGCTTCCGCTCAGCCTTGGCGGCGGAAAACCTTCAGAAGATGGGATACACGAACGTCGAATCCATGGACGGTGGCTGGAGAGGCTGGGTTGCTGCCGGATTGCCGACGGCCAAGGGATAACAACTCCTCGCTGTTCTGCTTCCAAATAAAATTCCAAATAAAAAATGGCTGGGGCGGGAGGATTCGAACCTCCACCTTCCTCATTAACAGTGAGGTGTCCTACCGATTGGACCACGCCCCAGCGGTGGCAATCCCCAACGATTGCAGGGAAACGCCGGAAGTAGGTGGGCTCGGCCGCAGAAAAAACGCGGGCAAGGCTAGCTGTAAGATACCATGAATCCAACGAGCCGCGCGAGGTCCTGAAGCGAACAAAAATTACGTTTCATGCTATCGAAAAAAACGCAGCTTATAGAAATTGCGAGCGTGTTTCAGGTCTTTTACGGATGGACGTGCTGCCACGACCGCAATGAAAATGATCTTTTATTTTTCTCAGATACAATTTGTGCTCGAAATTCAAGAAAAAAATTTTTGCATGCGCCGCGCAGAAATCTTGCATTCGAGAAAGTTTTAGTGGAAACTAGGCGGTCAACCGTTGGCCCGGGTTTTGCACTTCCCGGTTACACGTGGGACGCCCTAGCGTAAGGGCTCATTCAGCGCGCTCCCCGCCAAAGTGCAAAAAAAGAAAATGGCCCAGATTTTTCATAGAAGCACAAACTTCATCTCTCGTTTTAGTGTCTTCTCGTTTATTTTTCTGATGGGGTTTGTAGTCTTAGCGGTGCTGGCGGCCGCGCGTTCTCCTTATATGACGCGCCAGAACATCACGCGCGAACAGCCCGTGCAGTTCAGCCACAAACATCATGTGGGAGACGACGGAATCGATTGCCGCTACTGCCATACCAGTGTGGAGACCTCCGCCTTTGCAGGGATTCCTCCTACAAAAACCTGTATGAATTGCCACTCCGTGCTCTTTAACAATGCGAGCTACCTCGAGCCGGTGCGCGAAAGCTACCGTACGGGCAAATCTATCGAGTGGGTGAAAATCCACCGTCTTGCGGATTTCGTGTATTTCAACCACAGCATTCACGTGAACAAGGGCATCGGATGTTCCACGTGTCATGGGCGGGTCGATGAGATGCCGCTGGTGTTCCAGGCAAACACCCTGCTGATGCAGTGGTGCTTGGACTGCCACAGAAATCCCGAACCGTACCTGCGGCCAATGGACAAGGTGTTTGTGATGGATTGGAGACCGGGAGCCGACCAGGATGAGCTGGGAAAAAAATTTGCGAAGGAGCGCAACCTTCGGACCACGGCCGAGTTAACTAGCTGCTCGACCTGTCACCGCTAACGGAAAGTATGAACGAGCAACCGCAACCAGAACATAAGGACGATAGACAAGCCATAGACGTACATCTGGAAGCTCTGTCATTGCCCCCGCGGCCGCTGGATCTGGCAGCGGTGCGCGCCAAGTTGCTATCGAAGACCGGCAAGCAATATTGGCGGACCCTCGAAGAGCTTGCTGACGATCCGAACTTTGAAGAACTGCTCCATCGGGAATTCCCGCGTCAAGCGCCCTCGGAATGGGACGACTCGGTGGATCGCCGAGATTTTCTGAAACTCATGGCAGCGTCGCTTGCCCTTGCGGGCCTTTCCGGCTGCGGGCGCGCGCCCGAGCAGTACCTCGTCCCTTACGTCAAGCAACCGGACGGCATGGTGCTGGGCAAGCCGCTTTTCTTTGCGACGGCGATGCCGTTTGGGGCCGATTCCATTGGCTTGCTCGTGGAGAGCCACGAGGGGCGGCCAACAAAAATCGAAGGCAATCCCGATCATCCTTCGAGCCTTGGCTCAACCAATGTTTTTGCGCAGGCCTCCATCCTCGACCTTTACGATCCCGATCGCGCCCAGACGGTAACGAAAGCCGGAGAGATTCAAACTTGGTCGCAGTTTCTGGATGTCGCGCAGGCACTAGCTGCCACCTTCCGGTCTACCCGCGGCGAAGGTCTTCGCTTCCTCACTGGAATCATCAACTCTCCGACGCTCACGGCGCAGTTGGAGTCCGTCTTGACGCTGTATCCGCAAGCCAAATGGCACCAGTGGGAACCAGCCGTTGGAGATGGCACGCGCGAAGGCGCGAAGCTCGCGTTCGGGCGGTACGTTAATACCGTTTATCGCCCTGAAAACGCTGAAGTGATTCTTTCGCTCGACTCCGATTTCCTCGTCAGCGGGCCGGGCAATGTTCGCTACATGCGGGAATTTTATCGTCGCCGCAAGCTGAACCAATTCGTCGATGCAGATCGCATGGGTTCCGAGATGAGTCGCTTATACGTCGTCGAGCCCACGCCCTCGGTGACGGGTTCTAGCGCCGACCATCGCTTGCCACTGCGCTATGCGGAAATCGGACAGTTTGCCCGCGCGTTGGCGGCAAAACTCGGCTTAGGCGGCAGCGGAAAGCTCGCCCCCGACACCGAGAAGTGGCTCGACGCCGCAGTAAAGGATTTGAAGAAGTATCCTCGCCGCACGCTGGTCGTTGCCGGCGAACAACAACCGGCGGAAGTCCACGCGCTGGCTCACGCCATCAATGCGGCGCTTGAGAACGTCGGAACCACTCTGTATTACACAGATCCGGTGGAAGCGCATCCCGTCAATCACCTGGAATCGCTGCGCGAACTGTGCGCGGATATAGAGAACGGCAAGGTCTCGACACTTATCATTGTCGGCGTCAACCCGGTGTATACGGCGCCTCACGATTTTGATTTTGCATCCAAGCTGCGATATGACGAAAAGCTCAAAAAGAAAAAGATCGAAACCATCATTCATATCAGTCCGCATTTTGACGAAACTTCGCAGTACTGCGATTGGCACGTTGCCGAGTCCCATTACTTGGAAACCTGGAGTGATGCACGCGCTTTTGATGGAACAGTGAGCGTTGTGCAACCCCTCATCGCGCCGCTCTACCGCACGCACTCTGTGCACGAAGCATTGGCCGCGTTTACCGACAAGCCTGGGCTCGCGGATTACGATGCGGTGCGTAACCGGCTGCAAGCCCAGAATCCCACCGTGGATTTTGAAAAGTTCTGGCGCAAAACTCTGAACGACGGCGTCGTGGCGGGCACGGCATTTTCCCCCATCAATGTCTCAATGAAGTTCAATCCTGCGAGCCTTCCGCCCGCCAAAGAGACTTCCGCCGACGAACTCGAATTCGTTTTCCGGCCGGACCCCAGCATTTACGACGGGCGTTTTGCGAATAACGGCTGGCTCCAGGAATTGCCAAAGCCCGTGACCAAACTAACTTGGGACAACGCCGCGTTGATAAGCCCAAAAACCGCCCAGAAACTCGATCTAACCCACAGCATCCCGTCGCGCGGCGGCGAACACGGCCAAGTCCTCTCAAACGTGATTGATATTGCCCTTTCCGGAAGCAAGGTAACTGCTGCCGCGTGGATCCTGCCCGGCCAGGCCGAGGGTGTAGTGGTTCTGCCCCTAGGCTACGGCCGCAAAAAGGCCGGTTATACCGGCACGAACAAGGGCTTCAACGCGTATGTCGTACGTACCTCGGACACTCTTTGGGCTGCGCCCGCTCCCGCCAGCGTGATCCGGAAGACCGGCGACGACTACCCGCTTGCCTGCACGCAGTATCACTTCAACATCGAAGGCCGCCGTATCCTGGCGACGGGAACGCTTGAGGAATACCGCAAGAATCCGAATTTTGCCAACGAGAATGCCGAAGCGCCGCCACTAGTCGATTCGCTCTACAAGGGCGAAGCGGAATTCCCGTACAAGCGCGATAAGTGGGCGATGGCCATTGACCTGAATAGTTGCAATGGTTGCAATGCCTGCATCATCGCCTGCCAGGCAGAAAACAACATTGCGGTTGTCGGCAAGGATCAGGTGATGCGCGGCCGCGAGATGCACTGGATTCGCGTCGATCGCTATTACACGAACACGATTTCCGCCACCAGCGGCAAATCCACCGGCGATCCTACCGAGTATCAGCCGGCTCTCGAGAATCCGGAAACCTTTTTCCAACCCGTGCCTTGCCAGCAGTGTGAGAACGCTCCATGCGAGCAAGTGTGTCCAGTGGGCGCCACGGTGCACAGCGCGGAGGGCCTCAACGATATGGTCTACCAGCGCTGCATCGGCACGCGCTATTGTTCGAACAACTGCCCCTATAAGGTGCGCCGCTTTAATTTCCTGCGCTTCCAGGATTGGGAGACTCCGCAATTCAAGCTCATGCGCAATCCGGAAGTGACCGTCCGCAGCCGCGGCGTCATGGAAAAATGCAGCTACTGCGTCCAGCGCATCGACAAAGCGCGCATCGAAGCGGATGAAAAGAATCAGCCCGTCGCCGACGGCGCGATCGTCACGGCCTGCGAACAGGCTTGCCCTGCGCAAGCCATCATTTTCGGCAACGCCAACGATCCAAATAGCCGCGTTTCCAAGTTGCGATTGCAGCAGCGCAACTACCAGATTATGCCCGAGCTGAATTCGCGCCCGCGCACCACCTACCTGGCGGCGGTCCGGAATCCGAATCCTGAACTGGAGAACGTATGAGCGTCAGCCAGCCGCCAAACGATTCTCCCGAAATTCGCCGCCTCACGCCGGTGCTGGGGCCGGGCCATACTTTCGGCTCGGTCACCGACAAAATCAGCTCGATCGTTCTCACGCGCCCCACCTCCTTCGGCTGGTACATCGGATTCGTGATTACCTTCGGTTTTACGGCCATGATGACCATCGCCATCGCCTGGCTCTTCACCAAAGGCGTGGGCATCTGGGGCATTAACATCCCCATCGGCTGGGGATTCGCGATCGTGAATTTCGTCTGGTGGATTGGTATCGGCCATGCCGGCACGCTCATCTCCGCCATCTTGTTCCTTTTGAATCAGAAGTGGCGCACCTCCATCAACCGTTTCGCGGAAGCCATGACGCTCTTCGCTGTTGCCTGTGCCGGAATTTTCCCTCTGATTCACACCGGCCGCCCGTGGATGGCGTTTTATATGTTCCCGTACCCTGCCACCATGGGACTCTGGCCGCAGTTCCGCAGTCCGCTCATCTGGGACGTTTTTGCGGTTTCCACCTACGGCACCGTTTCGTTACTCTTCTGGTTCGTCGGCCTGATTCCGGATCTCGCAACCCTTCGTGACCGTGCCACCAGCAAAGCCAAGCAAATCATCTATGGAATGCTCGCCATGGGCTGGCGCGGTTCGGTGCGCCACTGGCACCGCTACCAGTCGGCGTACCTGCTCCTGGCAGGCTTAGCCACGCCCCTGGTTGTCTCCGTTCACACCGTCGTGAGTTTCGACTTTGCGATTGCTATCGTGCCAGGCTGGCACACCACGATCTTCCCGCCTTACTTCGTTGCGGGAGCCATCTACTCCGGCTTCGCCATGGTGTTGTCCATCGCCATTCCTTTGCGCAAAGCGTATGGCCTGGAAGATTTCATCACCATGCGGCATCTCGACAACATGGCGAAAGTCATGCTCGCCACGGGCCTAATTGTCGCCTATGGCTACTTCTTTGAGTTCTTCCTGTCCGAATATAGCGGAAACAAATTTGACCTTTTTTTGGTAAACCAGCGGCTGCATGGTCCTTACTCCCATTTTTATTACGCCTTGATTCTTTGCAACATCCTGACGCCGCAACTCCTCTGGTCTTATAAGATGCGCCACAACGTCGTAGTTCTGTTCATCATGTCCCTTGTAGTGAACGTCGGTATGTGGCTTGAGCGGTTTGTCATCGTGGTTATCAGCCTCACGCGCGACTTCACCCCGTCCGCTTGGGGCCGGTATCAGCCCACTTTCTGGGACTGGGCAACGTTCCTGGGTACCATCGGATTCTTTATCATGCTGATCTTCTTGTTTGTCCGCGTTCTTCCCGCGATCTCGATTGCGGAAATGCGCGAATTGGTGGCGGAGACTTCTGAGGTAGCAGCAGATTAGCAATGGAACAGCGCTCACACATTTACGGAGTAATAGCGGAGTTCGATACTCCGGATAAGCTGATTCATGCCGTGGAAAGGGCTCGCGCAGAGGGCTACCGCCGCATGGACGCCTACACTCCTTTCCCGGTAGAGGGTCTTTCGGAAGCCATGGGTCTGAAGCGCAACATGGTGCCCTTCATTACGCTCCTTGGTGGTCTCTTCGGTGGTCTTGGAGGCTTTGGCTTCCAGTGGTGGGCAAATGTTATCTCCTACCCCGAGGATATCGGTGGCCGGCCGTTGAACAGCTGGCCCGCGTTCATTCCTGTTACGTTCGAGATGACTGTCTTGGGCGCTGCCCTCTGCGCCGTGTTCGGCATGCTGGCCTTGAACCGTTTGCCTCAGCCGCACCATCCCGTGTTTAACGTGAAACGCTTCGCTCATGCCACTGTAGATCGCTTTTATCTCTGCATCGAAGCCCGCGACCCGAAGTTCCACGTAGCGGATACATCGCGCTTCCTCCAGGGTCTGCACGCCCAGCACGTCAGCGAGGTGATCGATGACTAGCGCCTCGCGCTTTCTCTATGCGGCTTGCACTGCGGCCACTTTCGTTCTTGCGGGCGGGTGCCGCTATCTCAAACAGGACATGGCTAACCAGCCAAAAAATCTTCCGCTTACTCCATCGGATTTCTTCGAAGATGGACGGTCGGAACGCCCGCTCCTCGACAACACCGTCGCGCGCGGCTCGATTGCGCAGGATGTGCTCTTCGTGCCTAAGGATTCGAACGCTTTTCCGCTACCCGTGAATGAGGAACTGATCGATCGTGGCCAGGATCGCTACAAAATTTTCTGCTCGCCCTGCCACGGACTTCAAGGGGATGGCAACGGCTTTATCGCCATGCGCGGAATGAAGCATCCGCCCAGTTTCCATCAGGACCGTCTTCGGCAGGCAACAAACGGTTATCTTTACGACGTCATCACCAACGGCTTTGGAGCAATGTACGGTTATTCCGCGCAGATTCCGCCCCGCGATCGCTGGGCCATCATCGCTTACGAGCGGGCGCTGCAACTCAGCCGCGACGCGAAGGCGGACCAACTACCCTCTGAACTCCGCGAAAAGTTGAACCAGTCCGGAGGAGCCGGCGCGAAAGAAGCAGGGACCGCAAAGGATTCGACAGGAGGCCAGAACTGATGGCCGTGCAGGAATATCCGGCTCCGGAAAGCGTTAGCCGCTTTCAGACACGCGCGTTTGGTGTGGGCGCTATTGCTCTGATTCTGGCAATCTTAGGTGGCCTGCGTTCACCTGCCTCCTTTTATCATTCTTACCTGATGAGCTACCTTCTGGTGCTGGGCCTGACTCTCGGCTCGCTCGGGCTGGTCATGCTGCAACACCTAACCTCTGGACATTGGGGCATCATCATCCGCCGTCCGGCGGAGTCGGCCACGCGGACGCTTCCACTCATTGCCATCTTCTTTGTTCCCATTGCGCTCTTTGGCATGAAGTATCTTTACGGCGAGTGGCTCGACCCTAAGGCCGTGCAAGAGCATCCTCTTTCCCATTTCCAGCAAAGCTACCTGACCCACAGCGGCTACCTCATCCGCGCGGTGATTTATTTTGCGGTTTGGCTGGGGCTGATGTTTATCTTCAATATTTGGTCAAAGGAGCAGGACATCAATCAGAAGGATCGCGCATTGCGCCAGCGGTTCAAAATGCTCGCCGGCCCCGGCATTATTCTTTATGTTTTCGGTATGACTTTTGCCGCGATCGACTGGGTGATGTCTCTTTCTCCTCATTGGGCTTCGACTATCTACGGGTTCATTATCGTTGGCGGGCAGCTCATTTCCTCAATGTCGCTCATGATTGCCGTCGTCGTGCTGCTCTCTCGCTATGAGCCCCTGGCTGGCATCCTTCAGCCGCGCCATCTTCATGATTTGGGCAAACTGCTCCTCGCATTTGTGATGCTTTGGGCTTACTTCGATTTCTCGCAACTGTTGATCATCTGGTCCGGTAACCTGCCCGAAGAGATAAGCTTTTACCGCACGCGGCTTTACGGCGAGTGGGCGATCATCGCCGTAGTTGTGGTCGTCTTCCACTTTTTTGTTCCATTTCTACTGCTTCTCTCGCAGGACCTGAAGCGCCGAGCCCAGGTTCTCTCCAAAATCGCCATATGGCTCATCCTCATGCGGCTTGTTGATCTCTTCTGGATGACCCGGCCGGAATTTACTTCGAGCGCCGTGCCTACTTGGCTCGACTTGGTATTACCCATTGCCCTGGGCGGGCTATGGTTGGGCTTTTTCGCGTTTAATTTGAAGCAATGTCCGCTCCTCCCTCTTGGCGATCCTAAATTGGCGGAGGCTATTGAGCACCATGAGCACTGAGCATCACAAAACCGCACCGGCTTCGGATGAGGTGCCCCGCCACACCGACGTCTCGTTCGAGGAGCGCGACATTAAAGTGGGCACCATGTATTGGTATCTCTTTGCCCTTGGACTGGCCACCGCCCTCGCTTTGCTCATTTGCATTTTCGTTTTGAATTTCACCAACAATCTCGCAGCTTCTTCCGATGCTCCTCCTCCTCCTTCCCGCGAGGCTCTAGGCAAGGACTATCAAGCTCTGCCGCCGGAACCTCGGCTGCAAGGCGTTCCTGGCCATCCCTCCGATCCGCAGAAAGACTTGCGGGAAAAAATCAAGGCCGACACTGCCGAAAATGAAAGATTGCAGTGGCTCGATAAGAACGCCGGCATCGCGCAGATTCCCGTCGAAGATGCCATGAAGATCGTTGCGGAAAAGGGTTTGCCCTCGTTTTCACCGGCCACGCCAGAGAAAAAGAAGTGAGAGAATGAAGAAA
>JAWOLO010000141.1:0-4369 GCA_033853375.1 Terriglobia bacterium | reverse complement strand
TCCATGACCGAGCATTACGGCAAGAAGATGTACGCAATCACCTGGAAAAATCTTTCTATTCCTGCGTTCGAAAGCACCGCCAACAAAATCCGCACCGCGCCCCTTTGGGGTGTGCGCATGCACTCTCGTCTGATGCACGATGGAGAATCCCACACGCTCCTTGATGCGATCCTTCGTCATAAAGGTGAAGCTGAGCACGTCACGGAGAAGTTCGAAAGGTTGAAATCCAGCGAAAAAGAAGCGCTTCTGGAATTTTTGCGCTCGCTCTAGACGTGGGGAAGGCGGAAGGCCGGCTTTGGATTCTCTAAGTCTCGAGCACCTGTGCTCAGGCAAACATCCTAGCCAATCCAAAGATTCGCGTGGTCAGGGCACGGCTTTTAGCATTTCCGTAACTTGCTGAGCGAACAAGACTTTAGCCGCTGAGGTACTCACAGGCGAAGTCCGACTCCTCTTGCCCTTTCGGCCAGTGTAATTGTTTGCGCAAGGAACTCTTCCAGGGCCCTTCCCCCCAACCTTCTGTTTGTTAGCCTTTACATAAGAAACGACATACCTCGCACTGGGGGAATGTCAAAAGTCTTCCACAGCGTGGAATGTCGCCAACCTTAAGTCGGCCCAGCCTGCTCGCAAAAAGGAGGCGTGCCGTAAGGTTTCGCCCATTGTGGCGGAAGGGGATTAACGTGAGAATCGCACCAGCTCTACTCACCATTACGGGGATTTTTGGCGCTTGCCTCCCGCTAGGCACGGCTTTCGCTGCGCCCGCATTCGGTCAGTCGCCCTCAACGGCGGCCATGCCTGCGAAGAGTGTCTCCCGCACAACCAAAGCAGTGAACTACCGCCGCGGGGGCCCCGCCCCTAAGATCGACTTTCAAGGCACCGAATTGATGCAACAGGCGACCGGTGAAGCCAAGGTGCAGAACAAGGGCAACCGCGTCGAGATTGAGGCGAAATTCTTGGGGCTGGACGAAGCCACGAAGTTCGGTCTCGAATATCTCACCTATGTTCTGTGGGCTGTTTCTCCCGAAGGTCGTGCTGTGAATTTGGGTGAAGTCGTGCTGAAGAATGGCGCGGGCGAAGTGAAAGCCATTACTGACATGCAGACCTTTGGCATGATCGTCACTGCGGAGCCCTATTTTGCCGTCACCCAGCCAGGCAATACGGTGGTTCTCGAAAACACCATCCCCGCCATGGCCAAGGTTGAAAATATCAACGCCAGCTACGAGCTGGTGGCCCGCGGTGCCTATTCTTCTTCGAACACCAGGATTGAGAACGCCATCTTCGGCATTGACCGCAAGACGCCGCTGGAACTCTTTGAAGCGCGCAACTCCGTGCGCATCGCGCACATTGCCTTGGCCGATAAATACGCTGCCCCGACGCTCGCCAAAGCCGAGCAGCAACTCCGCGCTGCCGAAGAAACTTATGCCCGCAAGAGCGACAAAAAAGCTGTCGAAGCTGCCGCTCGCGAAGTCGTGATCACCGCCGAAGAAGCTCGCGTCATGGCCGTGAAGCAAAAGGCTGAAGAAGATGCGCAAGCCAGGATTGCTGCTGAAAAGAAAGCCGCGGAAGACCGCGAAGCCAAAGCCCGTGCCGATGCCGCTGCCGAAGCGCAGCGCCGCGCGGAAGCGGAGCAAGCTCGCAAACAGGCCGAGGCTGCGCAGGCGGAAGCTCTGCGCATGAAGCAGGAAGCGGAAAAGGCCGCAGCCGAAGCTGCTCGTCAGAAGCAGGAAGCGGACCAGGCTCGAGCCGCCGCGTTAGAGCAACAGCAAGCCGCTGAAGCCGAAGCGCAACGCGCCGCCAAGGAAAAGGCCGACGCCCAAGCCGCCGCCGACCAAGCTGCTCGCGACAAAGCCGCTGCCCAAGCCGACGCCGAGAAGGCGCGTCAGGCTGCTGCTCAGGCCGAGGCCGAAAAAGCCCAGCTTCGCGCACAGCTTCTCGCGCAGCTGAACTCCATCTTGCAAACCCGCGACTCCGCTCGCGGCCTCATCGTGAACATGTCGGACGTCCTTTTTGACACCGGCAGCTACACGCTCAAGCCTGGCGCGCGCGAAAAGCTCGCAAAAATTTCCGGCATCCTGCTTGCGCACCCTGGCCTGACTCTTCAAATCGAAGGCCATACGGACAGCGTTGGCAGCGATGAGTTTAACCAGACGCTTTCCGAACGCCGTGCCGGCTCCGTGCGTGATTTTCTTGCCGACCAGGGCGTGCCGGGCTCTTCCATCACCGCGCGCGGCTTTGGCAAAACGCAGCCGGTCGCTTCGAACGATACGGCCGAAGGCCGCCAGCGCAACCGTCGCGTCGAACTCGTCGTCAACGGCGACGCTATCGGCAACGGTACCGCGTCCGCCGCAAACACAGGCTCGCAGCAATAGCTGTGCTTCCGCGCCGCGCCGAGGCGAGGGGCTGCTGGTCAGGCCCAACGGTTTACCGGAAAATCGTATCCGCCAATAGCCTCTCCGGTTGGAGCACGAGTTGGTGATATAAAAACCACCTTGTTGTGTGGACGATCACAACGCCGCGCAGCCTTGCGTCAATCTACGCAAAAAAGCGCGACAAGCCGATTTTGCACGATAAACATCCTCCTGTACCCGGTATCACATCGCCTCGACTCATTAGAAATAAACAGGTTACAGACAATTCGCGGCGTGTGGGCGGCGACTCTTTGGCCGACAAAGTGCGCATTGCATTTCTGAAATGGTGTGAGCGTCCATTATACGGAGTTGCACCAGCGGAGTTGTGCCATGAATATCCACGCGAAGGAAGCATTCGATTATCACTTTGGTGCACGGCCGGGAAAGATTGAAGTTGTACCCTCCAAACCTTGCCGCACGCAGCGGGATTTGAGTTTGGCGTACACGCCAGGGGTTGCGCACCCCTGCCTTGAAATCCAAGCGAACCCGCATGACGCATTCAAGTACACGACAAAGGGAAATCTGGTGGCGGTAGTGTCGAACGGGACCGCCGTGCTGGGGCTGGGACACATCGGAGCGTTGGCAGGTAAGCCGGTGATGGAAGGCAAAGGAGTGCTGTTCAAGAGATTTGCGGACGTCGACGTGTTCGACCTGGAAGTCGATTCGACAGATCCGGAAGACGTGATTCGCGTGTGCACGCTGCTGGAGCCGACGTTCGGCGGCATCAACCTGGAAGACATCAAGGCGCCCGAGTGCTTCTACATCGAAGAGACATTAAAGAAGAGGATGAAGATTCCGGTGTTCCACGACGATCAGCATGGAACCGCAATTATTTCTGGGGCTGCGCTGCTGAATGCCTTGGAGTTGGTGGGCAAGAAAATTGATGAAGCGCGATTGGTGATCAACGGCGCAGGGGCCGCGGGGATTGCGTGCGCCGAACACTACGTGCGCTTGGGAGTGCGCCGGGAAAACATCACCATGGTGGACAGCAAGGGCGTGATTCATGACGGGCGAGTCGAGAGGATGAACCCATACAAGGCGCGATTCGCACAGAAGACAACAATACGAACCCTATTGGAAGCTCTGCGCGGAGCGGACGTTTTTGTCGGATTGTCCGTGAAGGGCGCCATGACACCGGAGATGCTTCGCGGAATGGCAGCGCGGCCGATCGTGTTCGCGATGGCAAATCCCGATCCTGAGATTACCTACGAAGATGCTCTAGCGACACGCAAAGACGTGATCATAGCGACCGGCCGTTCCGACTATCCGAACCAGGTTAACAACGTGCTGGGCTTCCCGTTTATTTTCCGCGGGGCGCTGGACGTGCGCGCGACGGCCATCAATGAAGAAATGAAGCTGGCCGCGACACATGCTCTCGCGGCGTTGACAAAGGAAGACGTGCCCGATTCCGTGTGCCATGCGTACGGAGTGGAGCGGCTACGGTTTGGGCCGGACTATATCATTCCGAAACCGTTTGACTCGCGCGTGCTGGTGTGGGAGGCAACGGCCGTGGCGCGTGCGGCGATGGAAACGGGCGTGGCACAGAAGCCCGTGGACCTGGCCGAGTATCGTGAACGACTCGAGAAAATGCTGGGCAAGGCGCATGAATTCATGCGCATGGTCATTCATAAGGCGCAGGCGGCGCCCCGCCGAGTAGTGTTTCCTGAGGGCGAGAATGAAAAAATCCTGCGGGCTGCGCACATCCTGGTGGACGAGAAGATCGCATCGCCGATTTTGCTTGGAAATGAGGAAGAGATTCTCCGGAAGGCCGCTTCTCTCGGCGTGGTGCCGGACGGGATGAAGATTGTTGACCCAGCGGTGTGGCCGGACCGCGAGCGGTACATCGAGACACTTTATCAACTGCGCCAGCGGCGCGGCGTGACGCTCTCCGAAGCGCGGGAGATGATTGCAAACCGCAATGTGTTCGGCTCATTAATGGTGCATCTCGGCGACGCGGATGCGCT
>JAWOLO010000140.1:0-9094 GCA_033853375.1 Terriglobia bacterium | reverse complement strand
TCCGTCCGCACTCATGGCGTAAAGAGTTCTGGAGCAGAAAAGCTGGTTGGCGTTGAGGCAGCTCAGCATGGAAATGACCATGATCGAGCGAATGATGGGATCGCCCAGGCTGCCGAAAATGCGGTCCGCCACGGTGCCGAGCACGAAAGTGTTTCCTGAAATTTCGCTCATGGGGAGCAGGTAGAGAGGGAGGAGGTTCAGCAAAAGATAAATTCCCATGATGGAGAAAACGCTGCCAAAAATCGCGCGCGGCACATCGCGCCCAGGCTCGCGCACTTCTTCGCCAAAGTAGATGACGCCGTCCCAGCCATCGATCGTGTAGAAAACCGCTTGCAGGCCCACCATGAAGGCCACCGCGAGCGGCCATCCGGAAGGGAGGGCTGGAAGGGGAGCTGTGGATTGTAAAGCGGCCTGATGCGCTGAACTTCCTTTCAAAAAACAGGCGAGTGCGAGAATCAAGAATCCAATCGTTTTAATCGCTGCGGTCAAAAGCTGCGTATTGCCGCCCCAACGAACGCCACGCCACTGCAAAACGCCGAATCCGGCGATGATCGATACGGAAATAATTTTTACTTTCTCCGGCCCGGCCAGCACCGAAAAAAGATGCCCGCTGTATTCGCTGATGACGATAGCGACGGCCGCTGCGGTGCCGCAGGTGGAAAGCCAATCGCTCCAGCCGACAATGAAGCCGGCGTACTCGCCCATGGCGCGCCGGGAAAAATTATACTGCCCGCCGCTTCGTGGAATAGCGGCGCCCAGTTCGGCCATAGCAGGAGCGCTGAAAAACGCATACAAACCCCCTACAATCCACACGCTGAGAAAAAGCCACGCGTTGGGAAGGCGACTAGCGATATCGCCCGGCGTGCGCACAATTCCCGCTGAAATGGCGTTGCCAATTGCAGCGGCCACCCCAAACCACATGCCAAGAACTTTCAACAGCTGGCCGCGGCTGTAAGGCTGAGTAGAAGACGCCAACGAACGGGTCGTCAATTTTCCCCGCTAAAGAAACAGATTCGTGGGAGCAGCAAGGCGGTCATCATAACTGCAAGGGCGGAAATTGCAAGCCTGTTCGAGTGTTGCGTCCCGCAAATAAGCGCGAGAATTGTGTCGTGCATGACATGGTAGGGGCGGCTTGTTTACGCTGAGCGCAGCCGAAGGGCCCCACCCGCAAGAATTTTGCGACGTGTTACCTGTTCCCGGAACAAAGCAAGAAATTGGAACGGGTAGTGGGAAGTGCACCCGAATTAAATACTTCAGCGGGGTGTGCCGACAAAATTCCATTTCCCCCAGGCGAAGGATTCGTGAACCGGTACAAAATGCGCTCGAGCTACTTTCTTGATGAGCTCCGGCTGGCCGAGCCATTGCGAGTAGGTGCGGATTTCGTGCTCGGTCATGGTGGCGAACGCATCCATTTTGTTGGAAAGGCGGCGGATTATCGGAATTTCGGAAACGAAGTGCACGAAAGTCAAGAAAGGTGTTCGCCAGGGCTCGACAAACATCACGCGGCCGCTTTTTCGCAGGACGCGCTGCATCTCCGAAAAGGTCTGATCCAAATCCTCAGGCAATTTGGGCAGGTGATGCAGGCCGCCTTGCACGATGAGGACGTCTTTGGCGCGGTCTGCGAAAGGAAGCTTGCGGCAGTCGGCGACAATGCAATTTGCGGGGCCTTTGTATTGGGCAATCAAACGCGGCGAAAGATCCACGCCTTCCAGGTGAGTGAACCCGAGGCGCTGCAGCGCGACTAAGCCGTTCCCGCGTCCGCAAAAGAGTTCGACTATCTCTGCGTCCCGGGGCCATTGGCGTGCGCCGAGGCGCTGAAGTCGCCCCATGAATTTGCGGATTTCTTCTTCTGGCGTTTCGAAGCGAAGGTAGGCGGCTTCCCAGGGGTTGGGAGTTAGGACTCCCTGCGCATCGGGTTTCACTTGCATTTCAGACATTTTCGAGAAGAAGTCGCCACTCTTGAGTGATCCAAGGTAGTCATCGAAGGTTCCCACAGACAGCGACTCAAATTCAAGGGCACTGGCGGAAGAACGATCGCCGCCCTATGTTGCTGCTCTTGCTTGCGCGGCGCTGTTGGCGTGAAATGTCCGACCGAGCGCGCTATCATGTGCCTCATATGGGAACTACGCTGGCATCCGAAACGTCCCAGCCGAAACGAATGGACACGACACTTCCGGTTGAAGTGTCGGTGGTCATTCCTTGCCTCAACGAAGCCAATTCGCTCGCATTCTGCGTGGATAAGGCCGTGAAGGCGTTCCGTTCTTCGGGCCTCTCCGGGGAAGTGATTGTCGCAGACAACGGCTCGACGGACGGTTCGATCCAAATCGCGGAAGAGCATGGCGCCCGCGTAGTGCGCGTGCCGGAGCGGGGCTATGGCTCGGCGTTGCGCGCGGGAATTGCCGCTGCGCGCGGACCGCTGATCGTCATGGGCGACGCGGACGACAGCTACGACTTCACCGATGTGCCGCGTTTCGTGCAGAAGCTGCGCGAAGGCTACGACATGGTGATGGGAAACCGGTTCCGCGGCGGAATCAAGCCCGGAGCCATGCCGCCTTCTCACAAGTACCTGGGCAATCCGGGTCTCACGGCTTTGCTCAATACTTTGTTTCACGCGCGCATCGGAGACAGCTATTGCGGAATGCGCGGATTCACACGCGCTCTTTACGATCGTCTGGATGTGCGAAGCACGGGAATGGAATTTGCGTTGGAGATGATCATCAAAACCGCGCAAATCGGCGCGCGCATCGCGGAGATTCCCATTATTCTGTGGCCTGATAGACGGGGGCGGCCGCCGCATCTTCGCAGCTTCCGCGATGGTTGGCGCAGCCTGCGGTTCATGTTGTTATACGCCCCCAACTGGCTGTTTCTATTGCCGGGCGCCACGTTGGGTGCTTTCGGCCTTTTCCTCGTCTTTTGGCTGCTTCCAGGGCCGCGGCAGATTTCGGCTCGGGTCACGCTGGACGTGCACACGATGATTTTTGGCGTCATCTTTACGTTGCTCGGAGTACAAACTCTGTCCATCGGTGCGTTTGCCAAGCTATTCAGCTACGCGGAGCGTTTTGACCGCGGCTCTGTTTCGCTGAAACGGTTGTTGAAAAGAATAACCCTGGAATCCGGGTTGCTGCTTGGCGGGGCGCTGTCCCTTATCGGCTTTGCGGGCTGCGCATGGATTACTTGGCGCTGGGCCGCGAGCGGCTTCGGCCCGCTCCACGAGGTGCGGCAGGTGCTTTTCTGGTCGATGTGGCTTTTCATCGGAATCCAGGTAATTTTCGCCTCGTTTTTCCTCAGCATGCTCGGCATCAGCCGCGGCACCTACATCGGCGACTACGACTTGAAATAGCATTGTTGGCCGGTTGAGCTACGCTCCTCGATTCGATCTTGAGGAGGTAGCAATTTCTATTGGTCCGACGACGGCGGCGGAGGCTGGTAGGGAATTAACTCCGTGTTGTCTTTGTCCGGCTCGACCAGCCAGACGTGGCGATCCTTGAAGTAAGCCAGCAGCTTTGCATTTTGTTCCGGATCCAGTTCGCGCGCCCAGAGAACTTTCGCGGAGTCGATTTCCGCGCCGTTATAAACCCATTCGTCATGAATGTTGTGATCCTCGCCATAGCGCACGAGGATGAGGTGCTTGCCAGGAGTGTGCAAGAGTTTTTCCTGAATGGCAGCACGGCTGGGATCTCCCTGGCAAGTCCATTCCAGTGGATCACAGCTGCGGTTCGGAATTTGGAAACCGACTTCAACCGCCAGCAGGCATACCGCAGCACAAGAAAGCGCGCCACCGATGGGCCGTCCCGCGAAGCGCATGGTCCGCAAGTGACGGATTGCCTGGACTAGCAAAAGAAAAATTACGCAGGTCACGGGCGCTGCATAGTGGGGAAAGGACCAAATCGAAGCGAAAAACCCAGCGGAGACTAAGAACAACGTCAGAAGCGGCAGCCGCACCTTGCGATCGCGAAAAGCGAAAGCCAGTCCTGGCAGCAGAAGCAAAGCGCCCCACCAGAAGTAGGTGCTGCTACTCCGTGTCAATTTCTCCGCAGAGACCCTCCATACGTCTGCCCAGGTGTTTTGATAATCATCGCGTTCCCACCCGTTGTAGAAATCTTCAAACTGCTGGTTGTGGTAGTGCAATGGCGGCTTCGGATGGTCCCACAGGAAGAGGCCCATGCTGCGGTAAGTTCGCGAATTCAATACATGGGGGAAGAGAAACGCGTTTCCTGTGAGTCGCCAGTTGTAATAGCCCATGAACGCTAGGGTCAAAAGCAAAACGGCGGCCACCGGCGCGAGAACGCGAACTATACGAGTTTGCTTGCTCGCAATGGATCTTGTTCTGCCAACAAGCCACCAGGAAAACCAGACCCCCACAGGAATGGAGAAAAGCAAGCCCTCGTACGGCCTGGTGTTCGCGAGAATCGCGAGTCCCCACCCTAGCAGCAACGCATCGCGTGTCCTTGCGCTTCGAACAATCCGGGGCATCGCGCCAAGCACCAGCGCACCACCTGCAGCCGCAACGGCTCCGCCCCAATAGCTGTTCATCCAATAACTCGCGATTCCAAACTTCAACGCTACCAGTATCCCGCCCAGCAATGCCCACTTTGCGGGTAACCACGCTTGGAACATCCACAGGATTGCGGCGCACATCGCGCCAACGCTGAGAATCACGCCTATCCACGGCAATCCGAGCAATTCGCCAAGCGCGAGAACAGAGCCTTGGGCCGGCGGATATTTCGAGCAATACGTGGGAATCCAGTTGATGTGAAAGGATTCGAAACTGATCCACATCGGGTGGGTGGGGTTCGTGAGTCGGCCGTGCGCCAACGTGTCACCGAGCAGAAGGTAGCTGAACTCGTCATGGATGCCGGGCACCGGAACGGAAAGCAGCGGCAGCACGGCCAGCCGAACGCCGATCACGCAGAAAAACAGGAGCCACGCAGTGAGCACTTTTCGCTTCGCCACTTTTTCGAAAGGGCGCGCTATCATTCGCAGTGCATTGTCGCTTCGTCGTGGCGCAAACACAGCAAGCAAAAGAAATGCGAGTGCGACACCGAGGAGTATCCAGAGTTCGCCGGGAAACTGCAGCATCGTGTCGCTGCTAAAAATTTCCATTTCAGGGAAGAATATTCGATTCAGAGCGCCAGCGCGAGGGATCGCTACAGGATAACCGATTTTTGTGCAGAGGCGCGCTTATCGTGTCTTGCCTAATGCTCAATCTCGATTTCGGTTGTTCCGCTGGGGCCAGCGGATGATGTGCTGTTTCGGCGTTCCTCGAGAAAATCGGCCATTTCCAGGCGCAAATTTCCCGCATTAGTCGCGAAGGACATTCCCGTCTCGAAGTCGACAATCCCTGAGCGAATCAGTTTTTCAATCTCGGCATCGAAGTGCTGCATGCCTTCCGTGGTTCCGTCGCGCATGGCGTCGAGAAGCGTCTTGCCTTCATTTTCTCCTTTTTCGATGTATTCCCGCGTACGCATCGTGGATTTCAAGATTTCCACGGCCGCAACGCGCCCTCCTCCGCTTTTCTTGGGAAGCAGCCGTTGCGAAACGATGAAGCGGAATGCCTTTGCCAGGCGCGTGCGAATCGCTTGCTGATCGGCAAGCGGAAATACTCCTACGATGCGCTCGATGGTTTTGGAAGCGTCGATCGTATGCAGCGTGGACATCACCAGGTGACCGGTCTCCGATGCTTCAAGGGCAATCTCAATGGTTTCGCGGTCGCGCATCTCGCCGACCAGGATCACCTTGGGCGCCTGCCGCAAAGCGGCTCGCAGTGCCAGCGCAAAGCTTGGCGTATCCGAATGCAGTTCGCGCTGATGGATCGTCGCTTTCTTGTGCCGGTGCAGGAATTCGATGGGATCCTCGATGGTGAGAATGTGATAGGACTTCTCCGCGTTCATTTTGTCGAGAATGGCCGCCAGCGTCGATGATTTTCCCGATCCCGTCGGGCCGGTCACCAGAACGATGCCGTTACGCAGGTCCACAATTTCCTGCAGGGCCGCAGGGAGATGCAACTCCTCGAATCCTGGTATTTTGTCGGGAATAACGCGCATGACGATGGCACAACTCCCGCGCTGCTTGAAAATATTTACGCGAAAGCGCGCCACGCCGGTAAGGCCATAGGAAAGGTCGGCTGATCCTTCTTGCTCCAGTTTGCGGATGGGCGTCTCGTTTTTGCCCATGATGTCGTTGGCAATGAGGCTTGTGTCCTGCGCCGTCAGGCATTCGAGACCCTTGTATTTCAGCTCGACAAGTTGGCCGCTGACCTCGATTTGCGGTGCGCGGCCGGGCGAGAAAATCAGATCGCTGACATGCGGGCTGGCTTTCAACATGGCGGCAACGAGTTGCGCGGTATGGATTTTCCTTTGCGGCGCCGCTGATGAAGGTGCCGGAACTTGTTCAGTTTGCGCAGGCAATGTGCTTGTAGGCGTTCCCATGTTGCGTGCGATCCTTGTGAGGCCCGGTAAGAGGAGGCGAGCCGAATTACGAGAGCCGGGCCGTTTCTCCCGGCCTTCTCATTCTAGACGCTCGCTGGAATTCAACTTCTTAAGCCGCCTTCAAAATTGCCTGAGAGTAACGGTCTTTATTGTTTGGAAGCAGTGTCGATGAAGCTGGCCACGTTTTTCTTCAGTTTTGCCAAGTCTTCGTCGTGCACGTACATCATGTGGCCGGCCTCGTAATACTGTTGCAAGATGTTTTTGCGGATGTTTTCCGGCAGGCCCATGTGGTCCGCGGTGTATTCCACTTCCATGAACGGCGTCGCCAGGTCGTAGATTCCTTCTTCGAATTCCACTTTCAGGCGCGGATTCGTAATCATCGCCTGTACCAGGTCGAGCACCACGCTCGGTGAGCCCGGGAAAAAGCCAAAGTCATTGCCTTCGTGCTTCCAGTCCCAGCGATTTGGCCCAAAGTCCGCTGCCGGTTTGTAACTTTTGTCCTGGCCGAATTTGAGTTCTTCGCGAACGTAGGTATTGAACGCGCCAACAAAGGCTCCGCTGATGGCCGTATCCTGCGGGTCATAATCCGCGGCTTCGCCGATCAGGTTGTAAGTCGGGCCCGCAAAACGCGCGTCCAGACGCCCCGTGGTTAATCCGCGATTGCGCTGGAGTTCCTGCATGAACTGAAACAGCCGCACGCGTAGATTGGCTTTGTCGAGATAGTCTTCACTCAGTCCCGTAAATCGCGCCACTTTCTTGACGATCTCTGCTTTCTCTGCCTTGCTGAGCCCGTCGCCTTTCATCAGAGCATCCGCATACTCGCCTCGCGCGAATTTCCGCGCTTCATCGAGGAAGGCATTCAGATTGTCAGGCCGGTCTTTCAAAGTTTTGTGGAACCAAGCCGTGGCAGCATAGCTGGGCAAGTAGAGAACATAGGCGAGATCCTGCCCCGGGTAAAAGGAAATGTTGCCAAGATCCAAAACGGAAGAGACCATGACAATGCCGTTCAGATACAAGTTGTCGTGGCTCTGCAGGTAATTGGCGAGCGCCGCGTTTCGGAAGGTGCCGTAGCTTTCGCCAATCAAAAATTTTGGCGAGTTCCAGCGGTTGTTACGGCTGACGTACGTGTTGATGAATTGCGCGAGTGACTTGACGTCCTGGTCGACTCCCCAGAAGTCCTTATCTTGCGCTTTGCCGACGGCGTGGCTGAACCCAGTGCCGACGGGGTCAATAAACACCAGGTCCGATTTATCCAGCAGGCAATCGGGATTATCCATCAGCTTGAACGGCGCGGGAGGCGTTACGCCCGCGTTGACGGTCACTACGCGCCGCGGACCCATCGAGCCCATGTGCAGCCAGACGGAAGCAGAGCCCGGCCCGCCATTGTATAGAAAAGACACGGGGCGCTGGCTCAAGTCCTTCACGTCGCTGCGCGTGTAGGCGGTGGAATAAATCAGCGCTGTCGGTTCATCCTTTTCATTCTTGATGAGAATGGTTGCGGCCGTGGCTTTGTACGGAATCGTCTGCCCGCCGATCTTTATCGCGTGGTCGGTGACCGACGATTCTTCCTTGGGCGGCTGAGCCGGCGCTTCGGCTGGCTTTTCCGCTGGCTTCGATTCCTGCGCGCGCAGGCTCATCGCGCTTGCGCTGATCGCCAGGAAAGCTGCAAACGCAAAACCGAGGTTCTTCACCCGAATCGTTTTCACGAACGAAGTGGGGCTCTCGAACGAAATGCGACTGTCGAACGGGCTGGGCATGACTCTCTCCTCGAAGCAGTTTGGGTTTCCGGTTGCAATGGAACCTGGGATTCTAACCGTTTCTACGAAGTACGGAACTATTTTGTTCGACGGTGCAAATGCAAAAACTCCTCACCCGCAGCTCCCGGGTTCACAAATAACTCCGCACAGTCTTTTACAATCCAGTCGGCGCCTGCATCGCGAAGTTCGGCGTCGCTGGCCGTGGTCCGCAACGCGATGACGTGCGATCCAGCGGCTTTGCCGGCGCGGATACCGGCTGGTGCGTCTTCGATGACCACGCACTCCGAGCCGGGCGCCCCCAAAATCTGCGCGCCCTTCAGGTACGGCTCGGGATGGGGCTTGCCGTTGGTTATGTCGGTTGAAGTGACCATGTGCTTTGGCTTCGGAAGTCCCGCCGCGGCGATGCGCACTTCCGCGAGCCGCCGCGTGCAGGAGGTTACGATTGCCCACTTTTCCCGCGGGATGGTCTGAAGCAACTCCAGCGCTCCGGGGAGGGGAATCACTCCATCCGTGTCAGCGATCTCGCGGCGCTCGACTTCGCGATTTTCCGCTTCGTGGTCGGCGTTGGGCAGCAGCTCGCGAATCGTGGCGATGCTGGGCCGACCGTGCGCTTGCCGCACGACTTCGTCGGGGTCGCCGAAGCCGTGCTCGCGCGCCCACCAGGCCCACACGCGCGCCACCGCGGGCGTCGAGTCCACCAGCACGCCATCCAGATCAAACAGCACTCCCCGGCAACGAATCGAATTTGAGTTCATTGTTTGCGGAATTTCGTGAGTTTGGGGTGGGAGATGGGATTTGAACCCACGACATTCGGAGCCACAGTCCGACGCTCTACCAGCTGAGCTACTCCCACCACCGGCGAGCACTCCTAGTTTACGATAGTTTTGCATTTCGATGAAGCGGCGCGCG
>JAWOLO010000139.1:0-7923 GCA_033853375.1 Terriglobia bacterium | reverse complement strand
CGCATCGCTTATTCCTTTCGCGCTCTGCACATTACTCGAGGATCTCCGTGACGGCGCCGGCGCCGACGGTGTGGCCGCCTTCGCGAATGGCGAAGCGCAAGCCCTTCTCCAAAGCCACGGGGGTGATCAGGCTGACTTCGCAGCTCACGTTGTCGCCCGGCATCACCATCTCTACCCCCTGCGCCAGCTTTACGTCTCCGGTCACGTCCGTGGTGCGAAAGTAAAACTGCGGCCGGTAGCCGGTGAAAAACGGCGTGTGCCGCCCGCCTTCTTCTTTGGTGAGGACGTACGCTTCCGCCTTGAACTTCGTGTGCGGCGTGATACTCCCCGGCTTGCACACCACTTGCCCGCGCTCCACATCGTCTTTCTCCGTCCCGCGCAGCAGCAATCCCACGTTGTCGCCCGCAATCCCTTCGTCCAACAGCTTCCGGAACATCTCCACGCCCGTCACCACTTTCTTCTGCGTCGCCCGGAAGCCCACTATCTCCACTTCCTCGCCCACTTTCACCTTGCCGCGCTCCACGCGCCCGGTCACCACCGTCCCGCGCCCGCTGATCGAAAAAATATCTTCAATCGGCATGGCGAACGGCTTGTCCACATCCCGCACCGGCAACGGCACATTCTTGTCCACCGCGTCCATCAACTCCTCGATGGACTTCTCCCACTTGGCGTCCCCATTCAGCGCCAGCAGCGCCGAACCCTTGATCACCGGTATCTTGTCTCCGGGGAATTGATAGCTCTTCAGCAATTCGCGGACTTCGAGTTCAACGAGTTCGAGCAGTTCCTTGTCTTCCACCATGTCGCACTTGTTCAAAAACACCACGATCGCCGGCACGCCTACTTGCCGAGCCAGCAGAATGTGCTCGCGCGTCTGCGGCATCGGCCCGTCGGTCGCGGCCACCACCAGGATCGCGCCGTCCATCTGCGCCGCCCCGGTAATCATGTTCTTGATGTAGTCCGCATGCCCCGGGCAGTCCATGTGCGCGTAGTGCCGGTTGGCCGTCTCGTACTCCACGTGCGACACCGCAATGGTGA
Organism: Terriglobia bacterium; assembly: GCA_033853375.1. Lineage (GTDB taxonomy): Bacteria > Acidobacteriota > Terriglobia > Acidiferrales > UBA7541 > Acidiferrum. Next base: position 6,888 of record JAWOLO010000139.1, on the reverse strand, counting down.
TCCCGCGCTCGCGCTCTTCCGGCGCGTTGTCAATGGTGTCAAACGCGCGGAACTGCACCTTGGGATTCTTTTTGGCCAACACCTTGGTGATCGCGGCCGTCAACGTGGTCTTGCCATGATCGATGTGCCCGATCGTCCCGATGTTCACGTGCGGCTTGCTGCGCTCGAATTTCTCCTTCGCCATTTCGTCCTCTGCTCCTCAGTCAAAGTCCTGCAAAACTTGTTTCTCCGAAATTACTTTCCGCCGCGGGATTTCTTCACAATCTCTTCGGCAAGATTGTTGGGAAGTTCCGCGTAATGCGAAAAATGCATGGTGAAGTTGCCGCGACCCTGCGTGCGGCTGCGCAAATCCGTGGCGTAGCCGAACATTTCCGCTAGCGGCACTTGCACTCGAATCACATTGCTGCCCGCGCGCGTTTCGGAGCCCTGAATCTGCGCGCGGCGCGAGTTCAAGTCGCCAAACACCGCGGCCATGTATTCTTCCGGGACCACCACTTCCACCTTCATGATCGGCTCGAGCAGCACCGGCTTGGCCTTCATGCAAGCTTCTTTGAAGCCCATCGAGCCCGCAATCTTGAACGCCATTTCCGAACTGTCCACATCGTGGTAGCTGCCGTCGATGAGCACGACCGCGACATCCACCATCATGAAGCCTGCGAGCGTGCCACTGTCCATCGCCTCGCGAATCCCCGCTTCGATCGGTGGGATAAATTCCTTGGGAATCGCGCCACCAAAAACTTTGTCCACAAACAGGAAGCGGTGTTCCTTGTCGAATTTCCACTTGCCGCCCGCACCGGCAATGGATTTCGCCAAAGCATCGAGCTCATCGGTGCCCATTTCGTGCATGTCTTCGTGGTCTGCGCTTGGTAACGGATGCACTTCGAGTCTGCAATGGCCGTATTGGCCGCGCCCGCCGGTCTGCTTGATGTACTTGCCTTCGGCTTCGGCTTTTTTGCGAATCGTTTCGCGGTACGCCACTTGCGGCCGGCCGACGCTGGCCTCCACGTTGAATTCGCGCTTCATGCGGTCGACGATAATTTCCAAGTGCAATTCGCCCATGCCGGAAATGAGCGTCTGGCCGGTTTCCGTATCCGTGTGCACGCGGAAGGTGGGATCTTCTTGCGAGAGCCGGGCGAGCGCCTGGCCCATCTTGTCCTGGTCGGCCTTGGTCTTGGGCTCAACGGCTACGGAGATGACCGGAGTGGGGAAATCGATGGCTTCCAGGATAATCTGCTTGTCTTCGTCGCAGAGAGTGTCGCCGGTGGTGACGTTCTTCAATCCTACGCAAGCGCAAATGTCGCCGGCGTATACCACGTCAATCTCTTCACGCTTGTTGGCGTGCATTTGCAGCAATCGGCCGATGCGTTCGCGCGTGCGTTTGGTTGAGTTGTAAATGTAACTGCCCGCCTTCAGCATTCCCGAATACACGCGTATGTAGGTCAGGTGGCCGACGAACGGGTCAGACATGATTTTGAACGCCAGCGCCGAAAACGGCTGGTCGTCCGAAGCGCGCCGCAAAATCGGCTCGTCATTTTCGGGATTAATGCCTTCCACAGGGGGAACATCCACAGGCGAGGGGAGGTAATCCACAACAGCGTCGAGCAACGGCTGAATACCCTTGTTCTTAAACGCTGAGCCAGCCAGCACCGGCACGATTTTCATCGCCAGCGTGGACTTGCGGATGGACTTGCGCATCTCCTCGACCGACAGCGTGCCTTCATTCAAATACTTGTCCAGCACTTCGTCGTCGTGCTCGGCGATGTATTCCACGACCTTCGAGCGATGATCTTCGTAAAATTTCTTATCGATGGCGGAACCCTTCAGGGCCGCGGCGACGTCGGGGCGCGAATCCCCGAACGCCTTATCCCAAAGCTTTTCGACGGCAAACACCTCAAACTTCGCGCCCAGCGTTTCTTCCAACCAAACAATCACCTTTTGTTCGAGGAAGTCGATGCATCCGATGAAGTTATCTTCTCTGCCGAGGGGAAACTGGAGGGGAACGGGGTGGGCTCCGAGGCGCTGGCGCATGGTGCGGATAACATGATCAAAGTCCGCGCCCATCTTGTCCATCTTGTTGACGAACGCGAGCCGCGGCACGCGATACTTGTCCGCCTGACGCCATACCGTCTCTGACTGCGGCTGCACACCGGCAACGGAATCAAAAATCGCCACCGCGCCGTCCAGAACGCGCAACGAGCGCTCTACTTCTACCGTAAAGTCCACGTGGCCCGGCGTATCAATAATATTGACGCGGTATTTCTTCCCGAAGCGGTCCCATGCCGCGGTGGTCGCCGCGCTGGTGATGGTGATGCCGCGCTCGCGCTCCTGTTCCATCCAGTCCATCGTGGCTGTGCCTTCATCCACCGAACCGATCTTGTAGGTCACACCCGTGTAATAAAGGATGCGTTCGGTCGACGTGGTCTTCCCAGCGTCGATGTGCGCCATAATCCCGATATTACGGGTGTCTTCGAGTTTGAATGCTCGTCCCATAGTCCCAGTAGCCTTTTTGTCTCCGGGCCGGATTGCAACTGCTTCGCTCACGATTCCACCAATCCTTAAAATTTCTTACCAGCGGTAATGGGCGAAGGCCTTGTTGGCTTCCGCCATGCGGTGCACATCTTCCTTTTTCTTAATGGCCCCGCCGCGCGCATTGGCCGCGTCGATCAATTCATCCGCCAACTTGTCCACCATCGTCTTGCCCGCGCGCTCCCGCGAATATTGCAGCAGCCAGCGAATGGCCAGCGACTGTCTGCGAAACGGGTTCACTTCCACCGGAACCTGATAGTTCGCGCCGCCCACGCGCCGTGTCTTCACTTCCAGCACCGGCTTCACGTTTTCCACGGCCTTCTTGAAAATCTTCAGCGCGTCATCATTCGTTTTCTTCGCTACCTGGTCCATCGCGCCATAAAACACCCGCTGCGCCGTGCTCTTCTTCCCTTCCCACATCATCGAGCAGATGAACTTCTCCACCAGGTCATTGCCGTAGACCGGATCGGTTGCCTGGACTCTCCGCGAAACTAATCCTTTGCGTGGCATTGCTCTCTATCGCTCCTTCAAAATTCTTCTCAACCGCTATCGCCGATTGTTCGGTCGCACCTGAGAGATCCTCATCGGATCGTCACTTCGCTTGCGCCGCTTTCGGCCGCTTCGCGCCATACTTCGACCGTCCTTGTTTGCGGTTTTCCACGCCCGCTGCGTCTAACGTGCCCCGCACGATGTGGTAGCGCACACCCGGCAAATCCTTCACGCGGCCTCCGCGCACCAGCACGATCGAGTGCTCCTGCAAGTTGTGGCCGATGCCCGGAATGTACGTCGTCACTTCCACAGCGTTCGTCAGGCGCACGCGCGCCACTTTGCGGAGCGCGGAGTTCGGTTTCTTCGGCGTCTGCGTGTACACGCGAATGCACACGCCGCGCTTCTCCGGGCAGCCCACCAACGCGGGCGACTTCGTCTTGCTGATGACCGCTTCGCGGCCCATGCGTACCAATTGCGAAAACGTCGGCACAGTCTCCCTCTTTTTTCGGCCACACAGCGGCCAAACTCTCGCGCGCAAGACTTCGCGGCTCTCGCCAGGCGCGCAGACAAAACTGCGCAAGAGCACTCGCTTCTGTAGAAAGGTCTACTGCGAATCCGGAGGTACAACCAGCAAGAAACTCCGTACGCACTCCAAGAGGTAGAGCAAATCTCTTGGTTTCAGTTCGGAGAGGCTTACTCGGCTTTGCGGGGCTGGCGCCCCATTCCGGCCGCTCTTCCGTCCCATTCCGTCTTGCTTGTTCCGGGACCGAAGATGATACCCTTCCAACTCAACAGCTCCAAAACTTCGGGAGCCGCCCCACTCAGGTTCGTAACATCCCTGACAAATAATGAAGTATAAGGAAGACCACGTGCTCTGTCAATTGGCATTTTACAGGCGAGCAGTGGAAAACCCGTTAAAATCTTTCGTTTACGAAGCGGTCTCTTAGAATAAGGTCCGTTAACAATGGCTTTTTGACTCCAGATGCAGCTCAAATCTGGGCCGTATCTTGCTGATTGGTCAATGGTTACAACTTCTCACTGCTCCTTCTTCGGCGGCGGCGCCACCGTGTGTCTGGGCACGGCGAGCTTCCCGCCTTGCACTACGGTGTACCCGTCGCGGATCACCAAATCAACCTTGCTCAAATCGTCCAAGTTCTCATCGGGCCGCCCATCCACCACAAGCACATCGGCGAGCTTTCCAGGCTCCAGCGTGCCCAAACGGTCATCCATGTCTAAAATCTCGGAATTCGTTTTGGTCGCCGCCACCAGTGCCTCGGGGACGGTCCATCCGGCCGCCACAAAATTCTTCAGTTCACGAATGTACGGCCCGGGCAAATAGCGATACCAATGCAGGATCAAATCCGTCCCCACACCACATTTGATTCCTGCCCTTTTCAGTTTCTTCAGCATCTCCATATTGGCTTCATTCGAAAACGTGAACCGGCGCGACGTAGAGCCGAAATATCCGCCCCACTCCTCAAAAATAATTTGATACGGAATCAGCGTGGGATCGGCGGCTACACCTTTCTTCGCCATCAACTGAATTGTTTCGTCGGTCCTCGGCAAAGGATGCTCGATCGTGTCCGCTCCCGCTTCCACCGCCCGCTGGATGTAAAACGTTTCCGAGTCCACGGTCACTTTCAACCCGAGTTCGTGCGCTTCCTGCACGGCAGCTTTGATTTCTTCGAAAGAGAAATGACTTCCCAGCTTGATGACGTCCGCGCCCTTGTGAAATTGTTCGCGCACCGCCTGGCGCCAATCGTCGGGCCCCGAAGCGATTCGCGTTGCTCCCATCCATTTGATCCATTCATCGGGAGTGTTTTCGGTCGAGTGCCCTCCTTCGCCGGTGATGAACTGTCCCGCGGGAAAAACTCGCGGCCCGGCGACTCGGCTCTCGCGCACCCACTCCTTCAAACGAAATGTCACGTCGCCCTGCGAGCCGACGTCGCGCACGCTAGTGATGCCGCTCTCCACAAAGTAGCGGAGCTTCTCCACCGCGCGCAGCGTCGCGTCAGCTTCACTCGGCGCGTGAAGCACATCTCCCTCGGTCAACGGGTAAGTCAGGTGTGTGTGGAGATCGATCAGTCCAGGCAGAATTGTTTTGCCTGCAGCGTCCACCACCTCGGCGTTCTTCGGCCAGTCCGAGGATGACGCCGGCAAAATTTTGAAAATCTTATTGCGCTCGATGACGAGCGTGCCTTCATGCGCAGCCGCTCCCGTTCCGTCAAAAATTCTTCCGCCGCGCAAAACTAGAACGCGATCCGGTCCCATTGGTCCGGGCTTCACCGGAACGCGCCGCGGATCGTCGCTCACCGGCGTCGACGGACTCAGGAACTTTCTCCGCTCCTGCGCCTTCTCCTGTCCGGCCACGCACACGCAGGAACTCAGCATCACGATCAGCAACGCCGCGCTTTTCATTTTCATGGTGACAGGGGTCTTCATGTTCATGTGCCCTCTTAGGCGCAGCTTCATATCACAACTCTTATCCGCTCGTCGTCAAAAAAACAATTCCCAATCGCCCCACTCACGCCCTTAGTCCGAACGGTCCATGAAAGTACGCTGGGAGAATTGTCATTCCCCTGCCCCACGCGGGCCGCCGCGCTCGCGGCAGCCGTCATCTCAAGGCCCCCCTTGACGCGGCCTTACAAAAAAGTTGTTGTTTCTTGGGACGGTCTTTTTGGATATACTGTTTATAGGCGTTGTCCCCCGTCCTCGGTCGGTTTTGAATGGCAAGTCCTGATCTTGACGCCCTAGCCCGGATCAGCCGCTTGATTGCCGCCAAGTCCCCTTTCGGCTCTCTACGGCGTTGTGTCCCTTGTGTCCTGTTTTTTCCGTTCGCATTTGCGGGCGCTGCTGTGTGTCACGCTCAATCTCAACCAACTCAAGAGCAGGCTCAAGCCCAAGACCGGGCCCAAATTCAGCAAGACCAAAATGTTGCCGAAGCAGCTCGTCAGGAACGCACCCGCAAACAAAACCAGCAAAGAAAAGCCAAGCACGTTTACACGGCTGAAGACCTGAAGCGCGAGCACATCCTTACACCGGAAGACCGCGCTGAGTTGGAAGCGCGCAAGAATCCGCCCGCATCCGGTTCACAAAATCCGCTAGGCGCCGCCGATGGCTCAGCCGTTGCGCAAGACGCCAATGCTGCATCACCTTCCGCAAGTTCGGCCAGCGTTCCGCTCGGTGACGTCGCGCGCCGTTTGCGGAAGCAAAAAGAATCCCAACAGCTTCAGCGCTCCGTCGAATTTCCTCTTCCGTTCGCGGATGCGCCCGTGCTCGCTTCGCCCAAAGCGCCGGCCCAGCCCTTACGTCCTCCTGTTGCCGTGGACCCTCCTACGGTCGTTCCGCCTGCTCCGCGAGTAGTCGATCCGTCGCGGCCGTTCGTCAAGCGGTCTCCCTTCGAACGGCCGCGCGTTTTGCCTGTGCCGCCTGCCCTAGCTGAACCGCGCGCGCTCACTCCTGCGCCACTTGCACCTCGCGTGCTGCCCGCGCCACTCCCGCGCGTCGCGCCCTCACCGAAAATTTCTGGCAAGCTCACCATGGTTACCGTCAAGGCCGGCGATTCCCTCTGGAAGTTCGCCGCCTCGCGCCTCGGCGATGGTCATCGCTGGCAACAGTTGCTTTCTCTCAATCCTGGGCTTCGCAATCCCGACCTGCTCGAAGTCGGTTCACAAATTGTCGTGCCCGCTTTTCTTGCCCCGCCGCGCGCCCCAGCGAAATACACGGTCCGCCACGGCGACACGCTCTGGACCATCGCGCAAACGCAACTCGGCCGCGGCACCGCCTGGTCCTGCATTGCTCACGCAAATCCCGATCTTCAAGACGCCAACCTGATCCACGAAGGCCAAGTGCTACTCGTCCCCTCCTCCTGCT
>JAWOLO010000138.1:0-20334 GCA_033853375.1 Terriglobia bacterium | reverse complement strand
TCGAGAAGATATCAGGATTGGGGGACTTTCGCGTTCCGAGCGAAGCTGTTAGGATGTTTTTGCGACGATTTGTTCCAGCAGTCAGCGGGCAAAACGAAGCTCCACAGCAGTCCGCGCGACGCCGCTTCATTCCTGGCGATTGCGCATCTCGTTGATATGGCGAGTGGGGACGTAGTTCAGGTGGTTAGAACGCTGCCCTGTCACGGCAGAGGCCGCGGGTTCGAGTCCCGTCGTCCCCGCCATTCTTTCTAAAAGACTTAACTCCACTTTCGAAAGAATGGCGTGGTACACAAAAAGGTACGCGTTAAGCGACGCCTTTTGTGGCCACTCCGGTTTTCCCCTCGGGCAGAATCATCTCTACAACTTTCTGTTGCGCGCGCCGCTTCTTGCTACTCACAGCGTGCGTGTAGATATTCATGGTGATGTTACTGTTGGCGTGACGCATGAGGGATTGCACGGTCTTTACGTCTTCATCGTTTTCTGCAAGCAGAGTCGAAAACGTGTGACGAAATACGTGCAGATGATCGCTTTTGTAATTTTCGCCCGTTGCGCTGCCGGACGGATGTAGTTCCGCATGATTGCTTCCGGCCAAAGCGGCTGTCGGCCTTTCATGCGGCTGCTGGCGAAAATCCAATCTCCGTCCTTCGCGTAAGACGTTTCGCTGCGCCACCGCAAAAGATCGGCGATCATCTCATCATCCAGCGGCATCACCTTCTCACTCTCTTCCGTTTTCACTGGCCCCAGATGCTGTTGCCATATCGACTTTCGGATATTCAACGTCCGTTTACCAAAGTCAATGTCGCACCACTGGGTAGCCAGGACTTCCCCTCTTCGCATGCCCGTCGGAACATCGAGAAGAACAAGAGTGCGTTCCCGTGGGCCTAATTCGGCAAAGAGTTTTTGTAGCTCTTCTGCCGTCAGCGGCACCGCTACGCGCTCCCGCTTCGCGCGGCCTCCCCGAGTTTTTGCGCCGCGACCGAGTATTGCTTGTAGGCGACACGCGCCAACATGAACCCGTCGAAGCAGGCCGACCGTATCACCAGCTCCAGGAAGCAGGAATCGCGACGGCCCGCATCGACGCGATCGTGCGGCAGAGTGACCCGGCGCTCAGGGACGTGGTGGAAAGACTCTCGCGCGGCCAGGTCAAAGAGGCGATGGAGAAGCTCGATGCGCAAGGCCGCGTGCACGAAATTTTTGACCGCGACGAGCGGATGGCCTCCATCGCACACGAGTATGTGAAGCAGCCTGAAGGGACGCTCGTGGTATCCCCAGACAATCAGTCACGGACGGAAATTAATCAAACGATTCACTATGCGATGCAGGATGCAGGGAAAATGCCCTATCGCGAACACGAAATGACGGTGTTGGTCGCCCGGCAGGAGATTACTGGGGCTGATCGACAGTGGGCGGCGCAATATGAACCCGGCGACGTGGTGCGCTATACGCGAGGCAGCAGGACGCACGCCATCAAGGCCGGAGAGTATGCCCGCGTCGAGCACGCGAACGAGAAAGAGAATCTAGTAACGGTGAAACGTGAGAACGGCGAGCTAGCGAGTTACGATCCGCGCAGGTTGCATGGCGTGACGCTCTACCGAGAGACAGAACGTGCATTCAGTGAAGGCGACCGCGTGCAGTTCACTGCACCGAATCGAGAGCGGCACATCGCGAACCGCGAGCTAGGCACCATCGAAAAGATCGACGATAGCGGCAACCTGCGACTACGCCTCGACTCAGGCCGGACCCTCGCATTCAACATCAAAGAGAATCCACATCTCGACTACGGCTATGCTGTAACGAGCCACAGCAGCCAAGGTCAAACCGCCGACCGCGTGCTTGTCCATATTGACACCGAGCAAGCAGGCGAAAAACTCGTGAATCGCCGGTTGGTATACGTCGCTCTATCGCGTGGCCGTTACGACGCGCAAGTCTTCACGAACGACAGAGCCGACCTGACACAGAAACTTGAGCGCGACGTGTCGCGCCGATCTGCGATGGAACCTAGCCGTGAATCTGAGTCGCTGACTGGCAAGATCCAACCTTCTTCCGCACAAAGCCATTTGCAAGAGCAAACGCGTGCAGAAAGTCACAGCATTAGCAGATAGCCCGATTCCCTGCGCGTCTTACGCTGTCAAGGGGCAGGCCCGTTAATGCGCGGCTCCCGATGGTCGCCCTTGACAGCGACCTCGCTGCGGCAAGTGTCTAACTATGAGAGGCGGAGAGGCGTGAGCGTCTGTGTGCTCGCGCAGTGGCGGACTCTAGCGTTTGTCTACATTTCTGTCGCGAGCTAGGTGAGTGACCATTTTGCAATGCGGTTTCTTTTCGCAAGGCAAAAATTACACCAGAAGACTTATCGCAGCTCAAAAAAAGCCTTGACATTCATATATAGATTAGATATATGATGTCGCCAGTACATACTGACTTGGGCTCTTAACGGTCGCTAAGAAACACAAGGTGAATTAGGGCCCCGGTTCGAAGCACTCAAACACGAGCTTACCGCTGAATCAGACCGTAAACAGCCCACGACCTCTTAGTGAGTATACTCGCGGAGACAGAACCAAGCCCTAGCTTGCGGCTCCGGAAGATTCCTCAAGGACAGCATGACTAAGATCCTGCGGGTGTTTAACACCGCTGTGATTAACGATTTAGGAGGCCCGTCATGAAGACCTGGTTTGGCATAATTACTCTCGCCGCGGCTCTGATGATAACTGCACATGCAGCAACTCAGAGCCAGAAAAACAATGGTCCTCCGAAACCCAATGTAAAGGCTGGGGCTGCGGCATCAGCCGCGGCCAAGGATTGCAGCTGTTCGGGGTCCGGATGTTCATGTTCGTGCAAAGGAGCATGCTGCACGTGTACTTGTAATGACCAAGGCGGCTGTGCTTGTGGATGTGTGAAGGTGGTGACCGCCTCGTTACCGGCGGGCACTACGGTCGCTGCGGCAGCAGAAACATTATCGACGCTAGTTGGTCAGCAGGCGGGTGGTCAGCAAGTTGTGGTCCTCGCTGGAGGTGACCAGATTGTTTCGTCGGATATAAGCACCACTCCCTGGCAGGCGCTGGCTCGGCTCAACCAGCTCCCAGGGGTTAGGTTGGGGGTGGTGGTGCCTGACATCAAGAGCGCAGAGCAAGCGATTCCCGGGATGACCCAAAGCCCGTCCGACGTTAAGAAGAGCTTGCATGAGATTCATGCCCTACCGGAGAGCGAGATCATGTCGCTATGTGTCCACGAGGAGGCTGGTTTGCCCGCCGCACTTGACGCACTTAGCCGGATGACTGGCTCCGCCTTCGATGTCTCGGGCTCCCCAGCGGCGAAGTTCACGCTCACGGCAAGAGGAACGCTCCCAGAAATTCTGGTGGAACTGTCCTCAGCCGCAGGTGTAAGTATCACGGTCGCACATTAGCACCGTCTTATTCATGGGCCCAATACGGGCGCAAAATCATCGTTTCCAGCGTCAACTTGGGCGAATTCGCCGCAAATCAGCAGATTGTTTAAAGCTGTGCGTTCGCCACGCACACAGTGTCAAAATCACACGAAGGTCTTATACTCCCAACCTATTGGTTTACTCTCAGTTGATTGCTGCCAGGAGGACTCGATGCATGCATTCTGGCAAGACACTCGCTTCGGCTGGCGGATGCTGGCGAAAAATCCGGGGTTCACCGCGGTTGCCGTATTGACGTTGGCCCTCGGCATCGGAGCAAATACCGCGATATTCAGCTTGGTGAATGCCGTCATGCTGCAGTCCCTGCCCGTGCGCAATCCGGAACAATTGGTCGTTCCGCGATGGTCGGCGCATACCTGGCCGCAGAATATAGGAACGAGCAGCTTTCGCGACTGCAGCGACCGTGGAAGGCCCGGAGCGAACTCCGGGCTATGCTCGTTCTCCTATCCCATGTTCAAAGAGATCCGCGCCGAGAAGGAGTTCTTTTCGAGTGTCGCAGCCTTCGCCGGTCCGGCACAATTGGACCTCAGCGGGAACGGTCCCGCCAGCATGGCAAGCGGGGAACTCGTTTCCGGAAATTACTTTCAAACGCTTGGTGTTCGCGCCGAGCTTGGAAGAATGCTTGAACCCTCCGATGAAGAGGCTGGCGCGGAACCAGTGATGGTGCTCAATTATGGGTATTGGCAAAGCGCGTTCGGCGGCGCTTCCGGGACCATTGGGAAATCACTCCGTTTAAACGGCGTGGCCTTCACCGTCGTTGGCGTGGCAGATCCGAACTTTACAAGACTCACGCCGGGGAAGTCACTGGACCTGTGGGTACCGCTTACGCAGCTTGTCCCGCTCGGACTTCATTGGGGCGGAGGGTCCATTGACGCGCGAAACTGGTGGCTCACTCTCGTTGGCCGCCTGAAACCAGGGATGACGTTAGCACAGGCGGAGGCCGCTGTAAGCCTGCTGTTCCGCAATCAAACTCTGCACGGCGAAAAACCATCGCTGAAGGAATCCGACGATCCAAAGGTCACACTCCTGCCTGCGCAGAAGCGACTGGCTGGAATTCGTGCGGACTACGGAGAGCCGCTGTACTTATTGACGGCCGCTGTCGGCATCGTGCTTTTGATTGCGTGCGCAAACGTTGCCGGCCTGATGCTGGCGCGCGCAAGTGCGCGGGAAAAAGAGATGGCGGTACGGCTGGCGCTAGGTGCGGGCCGCTTTCGCTTGATTCAACAGCTCTTAACGGAGAGTGTGCTTCTCTCGGTCGCAGCGGCAGCGCTTGGTGTGATTCTTGCTTACTGGGGCGCAAGCGGGCTAGCGGCATTTCTCGCCGCGAATTCATATCATCCGTTGAAAATTGATCTGCAACCTGATGCTCCTGTGCTCGTTTTCACGATTGCGGTTACACTGCTGACAGGAATTGGTTTTGGGCTGGCACCAGCGTTCCGCGGAACACGCATTAATGTTGCGCCAGCGCTCAAAGAAAACTCGGGAAGTGTATCGGTTACAAGCCATGTGGGCAGCAGGCGTTTCGGACTTGGCAGCTCGCTGGTGGTGACGCAGGTCGCGCTCTCGATCATGGTGCTGATCGGGGCAGGTCTTTTAGTGCGTACGCTCAACAAGCTGAGGAGCATCAATCCCGGATTTGATACGCGAAACATCCTGCTTTTCTCGGTTGCTCCCACGCTCGCGGGATATAAGAAAGAGAGCATCCACAACCTCTATGACGAGCTCGAGCGAAGGCTCGCGGCGCTGCCGGGGGTTGTCTCCGCAAGTTATTCATCGAACACACTTCTAGACGCCGGATTGTGGACATCGGACGTCAGACTCGAAGGGCATAGTGAGGAGGATACCGTCGAAGCGCAGATGCTTGCCGTTGGTCCAGGTTTTTTCGAAACAATGCGAATTCCTCTAGTGAACGGCCGCACAATCCGCGCGATGGATCTGCGCTCGACCCAGCCGGTAGCTGTTGTTAATCAGTCTTTCGTTCGCAAGTTCCTGGAGTCAAATGACGCGATCGGTTTGCATTTTGAAGAGGGCCATCAGCAACGGGAAATCGTGGGCGTCGTGGCAGATTCAAAATATGACGACCTGCGGAAGGAGGATGCGCCGACGGTGTATGTTCCTCTGAAAAATGGTGAAGTGACCTTCGCATTGCGTTCCGCAGCTGCTCCGAGCGCGCTTGTTCCGGCGGTCAGGCGGATCGTGAGCGTGGTGGACAGCAACCTCCCCGTTTTCGATGTGCGGACGCAATCGCAGACGATCGATCGTTTGCTTTTCAACGAGCGCCTCGTCGCCCGTCTCTCTTCTCTTTTCGGACTTTTGGCGCTTCTGCTCACCTGCATTGGGATTTACGGCCTGCTGTCATACGAAGTGGCACGGCGCACGAGAGAGATCGGCATCCGCACGGCACTCGGCGCGCAACGTCGCGATGTGTTGCGCATGGTCGTCGGGCAAGGATTCTCGATAGTTTCCTTCGGAGTCTTGGTCGGGGCAGTGACGGCGCTCGGAGTGACACGATACCTGCGAAGCCTTCTCTTTGGAGTCCGTCCCACCGATCCAACCACTTTTCTTGCCGTGTGCGTAATGCTAGCGGTTGTCGCACTCCTGGCGTGTTACATACCCGCGCGACGTGCAACCAACGTGGACCCAATGGTGGCGCTCAGGGACGAGTAGCCAGTTGCTCCGCCGAGCTTCGCGCGCGGCGCTCGCACTGGGAGATAGCATCTCTGGATTTATTTGCGCCACAACCGGTGCGTCAGAATGATTTCCGGGCTACCACCGGAGGCTCCTTCTCCGGGCTGAAACGCACGTCCCATCTGCGGCTGCACGCCCAAAGTCGAAAAGAAATCCGGGGTCACCACGATGCTCGCATAGTCCCCTCGATGCACATATTCTGGCGTCGCTGACGGAGTACCGCACGTTCGATCTAAGTGCTCTCCCGAGAAAATCCGAGGGGGACCGTAAGAGCGATTCCTTCTGGGCGTGGTACACACCGAGGTACACAATAGCGATGTCTAAGACTTCCTTGCAATGACTTGCGATGCCGTCCGTGCTCTTGTAAGTCGTTGCAAGTACTTATGAATCGCTCACTGTCACGGCAGAGGCCGCGGGTTCGAGTCCCGTCGTCCCCGCCATTCCTTTCAATGATTTACAAGAAAGAACATGTGTCAGCTTGGATGATAGACTGCTTCTCCAACTATCCTGTCCTCGCCATCCGGACTTAACTCGCGTATGCGTATTCCGCGCTAGCAATGAGGGCACTGCGTTTTATGCAGTGGATGACGTTTTGGCGAGAGACAGGAGGCTCCGAAGGCGCAAGAACAGTTAACGGTACCGAGCTTGTTTTAGCTATGTAAGCCTCCCAGCGCCCAGTGATCTCGGTAGGCATTGGCTTGTTGCTGGCATCAAATTTGCTGCCCCGGGCGATGGCCGAGTTCTGTACACAGCGGACGGACGTGCGCGTCAATTTGTATGACGCTGACCTAAACACAATCCTACAAAGGGTGAAGGCAGGCCAAATCGAGATCGGCTTCGGGTCTTTTGAGAAGTCACCCAGCATTCGAAGAATGCCGTTCTTTCGATTCTCACTGATGGCCATCCACGCTGAGCGCGGAATCATTCCTTCGATTGCGCTGCCAGTCTGCCAATATCGAAAAGTAGTTGATGAACGAACGGCCTCGCTTTTCATCCAGCCGGATTGCCAGTTGCGTTAGCAAAAGGTCATAAGTCTTTGAGATGCTGATCAAGAAATTCAAATACGTCCGATTCCCATGCGGGGATATTCTCGTACAACATGTTATGCCCATCATCTGCGGCCAGGCCAACTGGAGGATAGATTTTCAGAACGTAAGGTTTGTGCAGGCGCTTAAGCTCTGCCGCCAGCGCACTCCCCGCGGTGGTACCGAAGTCGTTTTCGGCATGCGTGAGCATGACGGCTGCATTCGTGTTGTGGATGGCGCTGATCAATCGTTCGCGCAACTCCGGCGACCGTTCCCATGAATTGGCAGCTGCGGCAAATGTAACCGCCGCACGTACTGTCTTGTCGCGTTCCGCAGCCAATAAGGTTAGGTTTCCCCCGAACGAGTTGCCAGCAACCGCGATCCGATGAGAATCAATTCCTGGCACGGTCTTCAGGAAAGCCAATGCAGCCATTACATCGTCAAGCTGATCAGTAGTCAGCAAAACAAACTGCAAATGCTGGCGGGCCTCTTTTCCCTTCGACTCCTCTTCGCGACGCAACACATCCTGCATGAATGGTGCCTGGCTGGCAGATGGCCCATGACCACGGCGAAAGGGATACAGAAACGCGTACCCGTGCTTAAGGAAGAAGGGTGCCAATATAATGGCTGCTTGGGTAATCGGCATCCCTGCCGTGTGGTCAGCGTCGGCACCGCCCGAACCATGATTAAACAACACGGCAGGAAAAGGGCCGGTGCCGGCTGGTTTCCAGAGATATGCCTTCAGGTGAAGCTTTCCGCTCGGGAATTCAACCGTTTGGGGAATCATCGACGACGTCGACTGGCCTAAAGTAGATACTGAAAGCAAGAACAGCGGAACGAAACGACGCCAGATTCTCATAGTCGTGGAACCCCTGTTCGCAAATATACAGCAAACAAGGACGGGGAATAATCGAGACCTGCCGGGGCCTCAAGCCTGCAGACGGGGCTGTCAACGACAGGAAGATTTAAGCTATAGTGAGACTTCCATTTCAGCCAAGCTATTGGAGGCTTCCTGTGAAGCTCAGGCTGTTATTGTTCGTTTCGGCTCTGACGTTGTTGAGGACAATAGCTTTTGGCCAGGAACCGGGCGATGACACGCAGAAACTGCGCCCACCACGAACTAGGGTCGTACTCCTTGGCACTGGGACGCCTATCCCCGATCCTGACCATTCCGGCCCTGCCACCGCCATTGTTGTTGGAGATAGCGCCTATCTTGTCGATTTCGGACCCGGCGTCGTGCGTCGCGCCGAGGCCGCTCTTCTCGACAGGGGCGTTACGGCACTTGAACCCGCCAATCTGAAGGTAGCTTTTGTGACGCACCTCCATTCCGATCACACCGCTGGTTATTCTGATCTGATCTTCACGGGATGGACTTCAGGTCGAAGCACGCCACTCGAAGTATATGGTCCGGCTGGACTGAGCTCGATGACCGAGCACGTCCTGCAGGCCTATCGCATTGACATCGAGACACGCACCAATCCGGAGGGAAACCAGCGTGTTATAGCGGATGGCTGGAAAGTCAACGCTCACGAAATCAAGGCGGGCGTGATCTACAAAGACGCAAACGTCATGGTCACGGCTTTCGCGACAAAACATGCGATGGAGAGTTACGGCTATCGCTTCGATACGCCGGACCGCAGCATCGTCATCTCAGGCGATACAGGTCCTGCGGAGGAAACAATCAAAGCTTGTAATGGCTGTGACGTTCTGGTCCACGAGGCGCAGATGCTTGAGTTGTACGCTAAGATGCCCGAACGCCTCCACTCGTTTGTAACGCAGTACCATACAACCACGGAACAGCTCGCGGCACTTGCGACCAAAGCCAAGCCGAAGTTGCTCGTTGTCTACCACACCTTAGGTTTCCGTCCTGGAATCACGCCTCCAAAATCCCTGTCTTCATTGATCGGTTCTGGGGCGTTTCGCTCAACACCCGAGGTGCTGCAAGAAGAGATCGGCTCGAGGTATTCGGGACAGTTCGTCATCGGAAAAGACCTCGACGTATACTAAGAATTGATCTTGTGCAGAGGCCTCCCTCGGCTAAGGGCGGCTTTCTTCCCGCGCACCCTCGAGATCCTCCCGAGGGCGACCGCGTGCGCTATTATCGACGCGACAGGGGCGAAGAGTCCCGGAACGAAGGCCTGCGACGCCGTAGGCGGAGTCGGGCTGCGAGAGGACAAAGACGCGACGTCATCGCGGCTTTTTGATATGACACAGCACACAGCCGCATGTCGCGCATCGGCACGCAAAATTCCGCAAAATAGCCAGCGCCAGATCATCGATAATCGACGGGGAGGTCCGACCGTCGCTTGGCTCCCCCCGAATTGCTCGTTCCCGTGAAGGGTATCCCCCCTGCTCAAGTTGGCGTAGAATGTGGCCTTCTGTCATTGGCTGCTGGAGTCTCCTCATTCTCCAGCGCCAAAAGCGGCCTGATTCTCCCCACGTAGAGTCGGCCCATGGGCCCCCAAGAACATCGCGCTGGGGAGTGACCGCATGAACTTCAGGATCAATCTGCCCGAATGGATTCGTTTCGAGCACCTCAAACCTGCCTTGGTAATTGGTTTTGTCCTTGCCGTTTGGAGCTATGGCATAGATGTGCTGCTGTTCTGGTTGCGGATACCGAAAGCGGCAACAGTATTCGACGACTTCACAGTGGGTGTTCTTGGCGCTGGGCTCTCCTTGTTCTACATGTCTTCCGTCAGGACAAATCAGATTTACTTGCGCGCAAAGGAAAGAATGATTCTTACCGCTGAACTCAATCGTCACGTGCGAAGCGCCCTCACGGCAATTCGTCACGCTGCTTCACTTGAAGATTCGGTGAAGCGGACACAGCAGGTAGATGAAGCCATTGAGCAGATTGACAGCGTGCTCTTGGATCTCGTTCCGACCGTTGGCAGCGCAGATGCGCCGCGGTCCTTATCTCCCAGGGGGAAGTAGCTTGACTGCTCTCCAGCTCCGAGAGGGTGGACCCTGTCGGGGCCGGGGCGAGTCGGCCCCTCGCGCAAGGCGGTTACTCTCGTGGTGGTTCGGGTATCAGCGCCTTCAGGGTTTCCACCAATTTCGACAGCCCGTCCTGCTTCGTGAGGACCGCATCGAACCCAGTTACTGGAGACACCTGGGTTCCTAAGTCGACCAGCAAAGTACTGAAGCCGACGATCTTGACATGGGGCAGCTTGCTACGCAGGAGCGATGCCGTCTCCACGCTGTCTGGTAGGGGCGCTCTCAGGTGAAGCAGTATCAGCTCGCAGCGGGATTCCGTCGCTTTTTGGATCGCGGAAATGCCATCCTCTGCCGCGTCGCACTTGTAGGGAGTGGTGGCCTCGATGAAGTTTTGGATGGCACCGCGCACCGCAGCACTATCGTCTACGACAAGAATTCAGGGCCTGCGTCCACTGGTCATAGGAATGAAAAATTACTACGGTGCGTCGCCAAAAACAATACGGATTTGCGTATTCTTCCACCTTGAGGGAATGACCACGGACAAGTCAGTCGGCAGCAATCGCAGAAACATACCTTCCCGAGTTACGCGAAGAAAATCACGGCGCGCTGACACGTCGTATGCGGGCAATGCCGGTTAGGAAATGTCCATGCCGTCAAACCTCCGCAGGATGGACCAGGAGATGCGGCAAACTCTTAATCCCGCCAGATTCCAGCGATGCGTGCCGATTCTCGTTAAAGAGTCGGAACTTCTTCTGGAAAATCGGCTTTTCCTCCGAGTCGAAACAATAGACGATCATCTCGACATTCAACAGCCGGCGATTCCCGGTGCCGACCGCGCCCGCATCATCTGCGTGGTAGATCCGAAAACTACCACGCAGAACATCCGCATCCTCAAAGCGTGCGGGGTGGAGATCGATCTGGTCTCCGAACCCGATCCGGTGACCCGAGAGTTCCTCTAGGCACGAATCGATCGCCTCCAGACCCTCCTGCAAACGATCGAAAACAGTCTCTGGACCAACCAGTATGCCAACCTGTCGAATGCCCAGGCGCACTATCACGATGCACGAGATTGCGACGGAACTGGAAGGGAGGATTGACTATCTCTTCGTCTCCACCAGCACGTGTGGCACGCTCAGAGGCTGCGCCGAATACGTTCGGGATCACCACCTGAGCACCAAGATCTTCGCGGTCGATGCTCATGGCAGTGTGATTTCTGGCGGACGCCCGCTGTCGAGCAGGCAGCACTGCTCCCAACAGGCCTTAGAGACCGGTCGGTCTCCAAATGTTGCTTGTTGAACGTGCCGCATCCACGCGCCCCGGTCGCCTTGGCGCTCAGCCCTCGGCTCGCGCTGGGGACGACGTGAGACGGAACTCTGGACAGCCGGGGCCGGCAGATACGCGGCAAGATCCACCGTATCCAGAGCTCAGCAGCATGAGGTCGAGGCCATCAGCGTGTTGCTGCCAATTGAGGCAGGCGCGAAAGTTTTTGAAATTCGACGTCGCTTAAATGCACAGATGCAGCGGCAACGTTCTCTTCGAGATGCTTGACCGACGATGTTCCTGGAATGGGCAGCATGATCGGAGATCGTTTCAACAGCCAGGCAATCGCTACCTGGTGTCGCGTAGCTTGATGCGCGCTCGCAATCTGATCGAGTGTCTCGCCCGCAACTCGGCCGGCTCCCAGCGGAAACCACGGAATGAAGGCGACTCCATTACGCTCGCAATATTCCACCACGTAATCCCATTCCCGGTCAGCAAAGCTATAGCGGTTCTGCACCGAAACAATGGGGACGACTCGGCGCGCCCGCTCGATATGCTCCTGCGTAACGTTCGACAATCCGATGAAACGAATCTTTCCTTCGCTCCTGAGTTGCGCCAACGTACCCACCGAATCCTCGAGTGGCACAACGGGATCCGGATGATGCAGTTGATAAAGATCGATGCGCTCCACCCGCAGTCTTTTCAGGCTGCCCTCGACTGCCTTCCGCAGATGCGCTGGAGTTGCATCATGCGTCCACTGATTCGGTCCCGGCCTGTTCCAGCCTCCCTTCGTCGCAACCACAAGGCCCTTCGGGTAAGGGTGCAGCGCCTCCGAAATCAGCTCCTCACTTACGTTGGGTCCGTAGGAATCCGCAGTGTCGATGAAATTCACTCCGAGTTCTGCCGCCCGGCGTAGAACCGCTATTGCCTCAGTGCGATTCTTTGGAGGGCCCCAGATGCCTTGCCCTGTCAGTCGCATCGCCCCGAATCCGAGTCGATGAACGGAAGCCTCTCCGCCAAGCAACACACTCCCAGCCAGGGTTGCTGACATTTCTCCCGCGTTCATAATTATCTCCTCCACAATTCTCAATGACTTCCGATGCGTCACATCAACATTTTGATACAAGCCATGCTAATCGTTCCACGCGCGGCAGCGGATCGGTGCGGGGCTCAGACTCCTATCGTCAAAGCCTTTAGACCTTTTGTTTCGCCGGTCTCATCCCATTCCGACCCCGATTTAGTCTTAGAGCAACCCGTGTTCCCAACCGCTGCGTGCAGGAGTAGCCTGAATCCCGGGACCAATTTATGCCAGGCTCGACCGTCGAGCGTCGTTATGCACGCGTCAAAACTCCGAAAGGCTGCGTTGTCGCATGGCAGAGCGCAAGTCAAAGGCATGTATCGCGCGTGGAAACAATGGGGCTTGGTGGACTGTTCGTTTCGACCAATGACCCTCCGCAAGTAGGAAGCACGATTC
Organism: Terriglobia bacterium; assembly: GCA_033853375.1. Taxonomy (GTDB): domain Bacteria; phylum Acidobacteriota; class Terriglobia; order Acidiferrales; family UBA7541; genus Acidiferrum. The sequence goes on along the minus strand of JAWOLO010000138.1, from coordinate 7,511 downwards.
AATTACTCTTCGACGTTGCCGCCGGAGAGATTCGGGCCAGGGCTGTTGTCCGAAGTGTCGTCGCCAGGCGAGGAATGGGCATTGAAATTATTGCCATGCAGCCGGAAGACCGCGCCAGATTGTCGCAATGGCTAAAAGAACTCCCCACAAATTCCGAATCTGCCTATCAAAAAGATTCGAGCAGGCAACGCCGCTTCGAACGGATCGCACTTCCAAAGGGAATGCGGGTGGCCTGGCACAGTGGCGGTGAGCACCAAACCTCGCGCATAGGGACGCTTGGCATGGCCGGTGTTTTCATTTGCGTGCCTAGTCCACCACCCGTCGGCACAAATGTTAAATTGGCGTTTCAAGTTCCTGGCGGAGCCGTAACCGCAGAAGCTGTAGTTCGAAGCGTGGAACCGGACAAAGGTATGGGCGTCGAATTCACTAAAGTCGGTCCAAGGGGAAGCCTGCTGCTGCAACAGTTGCTGAAACGTTTGCTGCGAGTGTGAAAAACCAAGCCGACAGCTCGCCGTATCTTGGATAGCGCAAAGAGCAATTGCCATAGACACACGTGTGGGAGTGTCGTACATTGCTGGCACCAAGAAATCTACCGGCGTGCGTCAGCCCGTCACTTTCTCTCTCACCAGTCCCGGCGAGCGCCACGAACACAGGGCGTTTCGCGTTCCCTCCAAGCAACCGGATACCAGCTGGAACTATCTCGAAGCCCAGAAGGAATTCGATCGCCGCCTCCCGCCTGTGCCCGCCCCCTTAGAAACACTCTTGCCATCCGCTCGAGTTCACTTTATTGTCGGAGGCCGTACTGCCGTCTCATGGGAGAATAAAGCAATGTTCGTTCGACGCTCACAAAATTTCTGCGTGTTTGCTTTGACTTCTCTGCTCCTCGCGGTCGGAGCAATTGTCGCCATCGGGCAATCTGCCACTGTGCAATCCTCCGCCTCTTCTGCAGGCACGCCCCAATCAGAGCAACCGCCTGCAGTCTCTCCGCTCGGCGCTCGCAACGATCTCCCCGATCCTTATCTGGCAGGTGTGAGCTGGGGGCAACTCCCCAACGCCAGAAAATGGGGCTCGACGGCTGGCATCGCCGTCGGTCCCGACGGCAACATCTGGGCCATCGATCGCTGCGGAGCCCACGGCTCACGCGGCACCAACTGCGCCGACTCTCCGCTCGATCCCATCCTCGAATTCACTCCCTCCGGCAAGTTTCTCAAGAGTTTCGGGAAAGGGCTCTTCGTCAGTCCCCACAAAATCACCGTGGATCACGACGGCAATCTCTGGGTCGCCGACAACGGAATCAAGGACGGCAAGGGCCAGCAGGTTTTCAAATTCGATCAGAACGGAAAGATTCTCTTGACTCTTGGGAAAGCCGGCGTTTCCGGGCCAGGCCTGGACACTTTCGATCAACCCACCGAAGTCGCCGTTGCACCCAATGGGGACATCTTCGTAGCCGATGGCCACGGCGAGCAACCGACCGCCAACGCCCGTATCATGAAATTCGATTCCCGCGGCAAGTTCCTCAAAACCTGGGGCAAGAAAGGCACAGGCATAGGCGAGTTCGATTGCCCGCACACTCTGGCTTTCGATTCACAAGGTCGCCTCTTCGTTGGCGATCGCCAGAACAACCGCATCCAGATCTTCGATCAGGAGGGCCACTTCATTGCCGAGTGGAAACAGTTCGGCCGGCCCAGCGGGATTTACATTGATAAGAACGACGTGATCTACGTTGCCGATTCCGAATCTCGGAATGGCGAACCTGGTTACGGATACAATCCCGGCTGCCGCCGCGGCATCCGCATCGGCAGCGCCAAAGACGGCTCGGTGAAATACTTCGTGCCTGACGCTGATCCCTACCCGGCCAAAGCGGATTCCACCGGGCCGGAAGGCATCACCGCCGACGCTGCAGGAAACATGTACGGCGCCGAATTCACCATGGACGTGAAGAAGTACGTGCGCAAGTAGCGTCCTTCAAAAAAATCTTGAAAATACTCCGCCGCACGGAGAGACAAAATGGATGCGCTAAAGGAAACTGGCCAGCGAGCCGACGTGCGGGACTATCTGGCAGCTGAGCGAACGTTTCTTGCATGGGTCCGCACGGGTCTTGCCTTGATGGGATTTGGTTTTGTTGTGGCGCGCTTCGGACTTTTCCTGCAGCAACTTCAAGTTTTTCAGAGACCCGTCCCGCCATCTTCTTCCGGCCTTTCTCTTTGGTTCGGTACCGCCCTCATTGTTGCGGGAGTGGTCGTGAATCTCTTTTCCGCATGGCGCCACACCCGGCTGGTCCGAGAACTTGACAAAGGCAAACCCGCCGGGGCACGTTCTTTGACGTTAGCTGTTGCGACCGCTTTGTTCCTGGCACTGGTTGGGCTTGCGATGGCGATCTACCTGGTTTCTGTTCGCGGTTCTGCTAATTTTCATTCGCAAACAGACGGTTACAGCGACGAACGAGCCCATGCCGCTAAATGGCAAGCCGCAACTTCGCGGTGTTGGCTACAATCACCACAGATGAACTCTCAAGCCCCGCCGAACTTGCTTCTACGCGGATATTTCCCGGCTGCTTGAGCGCTTGCACGAACGCCATGCACAGCCCGTTAAACGCGCTGCGTTTGCCCTCGGTGAACGATGTCGGCTTATCCGCCTCATGGCAACTGGGGTCGCCATTGCCAACACCAATGAAACGCCCCGGCCCTTCCACTCGAAAGTTCACTTCGTTGCCAGCCGTGGGCACCACGCGCCCCTTCGCATCCACAATTTCTACCGCGATGACCGAAACATCCTCGCCGTCCGCCGCAATTTGCAAACGATCTGCGCGAAGAACCACTTTGGCGGGAGCGCCGGTCGTTTCGCGTTTTTCCGTCAGGACAACCTTTCCATTTTTCGAGCCGCGTGCTTCCAGCACTCCCGGTGCGTACTTCACGTTCCACTCCACGTGCGAATCGCGGCTGACTTTCTTTGATCCAAGGCTCGCTCCGTTTAGAAAAAGTTCTACGCTGTCGAGATTCGTATGGCACCACACCGCAATTTCCTCTCCTTCCTTCCCTTCCCAGTTCCAATGCGGAAAAAGATGCAAGACCGGCTTCGCTCCCCACCACGCCTGATAATAAAAATAATTGTCCTTCGGAAACCCGCACGTATCCATCGCGCCGAAATGCGAACTGATGCACGGCCATTTATAAGGCGACGGCTCGCCGCGATAATCGAATCCCGTCCAGTAAAATCCGCCCGCAAGAAACTCGCGTTCATCGTAGATTTTCCACCAATCTTCCGTGCTGACCGTGTAGCCCGGAAAATTGACGTCGTACGCGCTGACATACCCTTTCTCCGGATCATTTTTGTAAATCCCGCGCGTGCTGACGTCGCTCCCCGTTTCCGTCCCGATCGTGGGTTGCTTGGGAAATTTGGCGTGGAACTCGTCGATATTCTTGGCCATGCCGCCGCCTTCATTGTGCCCGCCAGCGTAGTTGAAGCCTTGCACGTCTACCACCGCCGACGCGCCCTCGCCCCAGCCGCCATTCATCGCCAGCGTCACGGGCCGCGAAGGATCGAGCTTGTGAACCAGTTGTTTCATGCTGGCTGCGACGCGAGCGCCGCGCGGCGAGCCTTGCATGAACCACTCTTCGTTGCCAATCGACCAAATCACGATGCTCGGATGATTGCGGTCGCGCCGAATCATGCGTTCGAGTTGGCTTAACCCTTCCGGTGTGGACGACATCATGCGCGTTTCGTCCATGACCAGCATCCCCAGACGGTCGCAGGCCTCCAAAAGCTCTGCCGTAGGTGGGTTGTGCGAAGTGCGATACCCGTTACACCCCATTTCTTTCAGCCGCTCGATGCGGTAGTACTGCAAGCGGTCCGGCAGCGCCACACCGACTCCCGCGTGATCCTGGTGATTGCAAGTTCCTTTGATCTTCACCGGCCTGCCATTCAGAAAAAACCCTTTGTCGGCATCAAAACGGATGCTCCGAATGCCAAATGTGGTTTCGGTTTGGTCGGCCCGCGCCTCGTCCGCTTGCACTTGCGTAATCAATTGATAGAGATGTGGCTCTTCGAGGGACCACAACTGAGGATTCTTTAGGGAAACATTGGATTCGAAGATCGAGCTGGCTCCCGGGGAAATCTTTTGTGGCTTGCTTTGCGCTGTGCCCACGACTTTTCCTTGCGGATCCAAAACGCGCGAAAGGACGGAGCAACGCTTTTCTTCCTCGCCATCGTTCTTCACATCGACGCTGATCGATAGCTCTACATCCGTTCCCTGGACTCGTGACTCCACAAAAGTTCCCCACTGCGCAACGTGGACCGGAGCGTTTTTTGTCAGCCAGACGTGCCGGTAGATTCCCGCGCCCTCGTAAAACCAGCCTTCACCTAATGTGGCGTCGACGCGGACGGTCAAAACATTCTTCCCGCCATAATTGGCGAAGTCCGTGAGATCAAAATAGAAAGGAGAGTAGCCGCTAAAGTTCTTGCCGATGAAATAGCCATTCAACATCACCATGGCGTTGCGAAACGCTCCATCGAATTCCACGGTGATGCGTTTGTCCAGGTCGGACTGAGGAAGCTCAAAAACTTTGCGGTACCAGCCGATGCTCGTTTCTGGAAAGTCCCGGCCAAGCGGTTTGCCGCCATGCATCGGCAATTCGGGAAATTTCGGATCATTTTTGAAGGGAAGCTCCACGGCCCAGTCATGAGGTAGGTCAATGGCTTGCCAATTGCTATCGTCAAACTTGAGTTGCGTCACCTCGGGCAGCCCGCCGGACTTGGCGAAAGTCGAATCCCAGGACGGCGCGCCGAAACCGAAATCTCGCGCAGGATCGCAGGCATGCCCCAAATGGAAGCGCCAGCCAAAGTCCATCAGAAGGCGCTCACGTGGAGAAGGTGCCTGGGACTTAGGCTCCTGCAAGCTGGAAGCTGAAAGCTTTTCGAGTGCTGGATCAGCGGATGCAAGGGAGTTCGCAATACTGCTCAGGCCGGCCGCGTTCGTGGTGGCGGCGGTGGCAGAAACGGCCAGCCCGGTTCTCAGAAGGTCGCGGCGAGTCCACTTAGACTTGGCCATTTCGCATCCCCCTTCGTACAACCTGACGCAAGTGCGGATTGAAGATGGTTAGTGTACCGCGGGAAGTTTCTTGTCGCTGAAGATTTGGAATTCCCGAATGTGCGCTTCCGGGGACGAGGAAAGGATGTTGAGCCGCACGCCTGCTGCCTTCACAGAAGGAAAATGATCGATGCGCTTGTGGCCGATAGCGTGGCCTTCGAGAACAGTTTTCCAACTCTTTCCATTCCACACTTCAACGCGGAAATGCTCGACGTGCTGTCCATCGTTGAGCCATTCCATCAGCAGGCTGCAGTCGAATGTTACGGGCTTGAGGAAAGTAGCCTCCAGAACAGCGTGGTGTGAACCTGCGGGCGCAGACCAAAATGTGTCGCGATCCCCGTCGAACGCAGCTTCGGTGCCACCCTGCCCTCTCGCGCGTTCTTTCACCATGAGATTACTTGCGTACCGCTCGCGAATCGCGGCGCCAAATTCTTCGAGGCGCTTCACGTCGGCTTCGGGCAACAGGCCGCGCCGGTCCGGAGCCAAGCCCAGCATAAGTTGGCCGCCTCGGCCGATCGTTTCGTCGTAAGTGGTCAACAACTCTGGCAAGGATTTCAAAGTTGCTTCATCATTCGGATGCCAAAACCAATGCTCTTTGTGCAGTGGCGTGTCTGCCTCTGCCGGTCTCCACCGAAGATATCCATGGCGAACGAGTACGTTCCAGTTTTCATACGGAATTGTTCCCTCCTCATTTCCTGCCCAGCGAATGTCTCCATACTCAAAGAGAGCTGCGTCCGCAAAAACGAGCGTGTTGGGCTGCTGGATGCGAAGGTTTTCGATAATGCGGGGAAAATTGTAGACGTGGCCCTCACTCCCCGCCCCATCGAGCCAAAACTCCACCAAATCGCCGTAATTCGAGATGAGCTCGCCGAGTTGCGCGATGTAATAGTCGTCATACTCCGCAGAATTCTTGTAGCGCGGTTCGTGACGGTCCCAGGGAGAAAGATATATTCCGAATTTCAAGCCGAATTTTCGCGCGGCGTCCGACACGCGGCGCACCACATCGCCCTTGCCGTTTTCCCAAGGACTATTCTTCACGCTGTAGTCGGTCTGCCGCGTGGGCCAAAGGCAAAAGCCATCGTGGTGCTTCGCCACTAGCACGATATATTTTGCGCCTGCCGCTTGGATGACCCGCATCCACTGCTCGGGATCAAATTCCGTAGGATTGAACACTTTGGGACTGGCTGTGCCGTCTCCCCATTCGCGATCCAGGAAGGTATTCGTGCCGAAGTGGATGAGGACGCCGAACTCGAGGTCTTGCCATTCCACTTGCTGCGGCGAGGGCTTAATGCCGGTAAAATTCTGTGCCAGCGCACAAGACGCGCCGAAGCCAAAGACAACCACAAGCGCAGTGACGCAGCGCACTCTCGCGCATCGCAAACGATTCCGGGGCACAAAAGTCCTCATTGAGCTCATCCTCCAGATGATTCAGGGAATTTACACCACAGATGGATCAGCGCGCACCCTGGGCCTTACTGCAGTCCCCTTCGCGACACTTCGCGAAAGTTTTGTCTTGCCGCAAAATTTCAAAAGCTTCCTGAGGCTTCAAGCCTTCCGGAACTCGTCGAAAATCGGTATTGATCTCTTTTTCCCGCACGGCAATGGTCTTGAAGAGCAGAGCTTTTCCATTCATCTCGACATCGAGCGTGGCCATCTCCCAGTGCCCCGACCCCAGGTCCTCCTGCTTTACGTGGAACGTACCGCCCTCGTCCAAATGCCCTAAGATTCCACCCCAGCCGAACCTCACTTCACTGGTCAGTTCTCCCGTAATTTCCGCGAGACGCTTCTGGCCGGCGTCCACGAGCATACCCCCCTCCAAGTGGCGAAAGACTTGCGCGGCACGGCCGGAACCGTGGAAATCGGGATTGGGCGTAAACTTCAGTTTGACGAGGTTCCCTTCCATTCCGTCGTACTGGAATCGAAATGCATCCGGGAACATTTTGAGCAGGTCCCTTTCCTGCTTGGCATCGTCTTGCCCTTTTTTCTGTTGTAGCCGCATCTGATTCGGATCATTCAGCAATTTCTGAATGCGCTGGTCCTCGGCTTGGCGCTGCTTGAACGTCAACTCCTGGCCATCTACTTCCAGAAGCCGGTCAATTTCTACATCTTTCGTTTCGCATACAGCAAAAAGCTTTTTCTTCCCTTGCTCTTCCTTCTGCTGACGATAGCACCATAAAGATTCATCTTTGATTTCAGCCTGGATCTCGTTCTGCATCACTTCTCGCGCTAGTGTGTTGGCATCCAGTTGCGGGTGGAGAGACAGGTATGAGATTTGGGCAGAGATGGGAGCAACGGCGCTTTGGCCAAGGAAAATGAGGACGGCCACAAACTTGCCCGCTGAAGCTGCCAGCGTGGACCTCATACGTCTAGATTTCACAAAATCCTGTGATGCCACCTTACATCTTCCATCATACCTTCATTTGCC
>JAWOLO010000137.1:0-26313 GCA_033853375.1 Terriglobia bacterium | reverse complement strand
TTGTGCCTGATTCTTGAGGGCCGTGGCTCAGTCCAGCACCAGATGCGATCACTACAAAGCTAATTAGGGAAGCACACAGAAACACGCAAATAAAAGTTTTTCTCACAGGTTCCACTCGAGGCCAATTTCGACAAGCGAGGAGAAACAATAACACTTCTCGGTCTCAGAGACGGGACTCATTGGCATCTTGGACGTTAATTCTTGCCTTTTTGGTCGAGAAAAGGGCGGCGGATAAGGCAAAATACCTCCACTTCTGTGAACGACGGATTCCTTCCAAATCTGAGGCACCTATTGTTGGGATTAGCTGTTGCGGCTGAGCTTGGTTTCCCGACTGGTGCTTTGGGGCAGGCGAAAAGAAACGAAGCTAAGACGACTGCTCAAGCGAGTGCAAGTACGGCAGAGGCCGCGCGCGTCGAACATGCTCCGAAGCTCGATGGCACACTGAACGATCCTCTCTGGCAATCAGCCAAGGTTGTGGGTGATTTTCGGCAGCAGGAGCCGAACGAGGGAGAGCCCGCCACGGAAAAGACAGAAGTGCGGATTCTCTACACGCGCCGCGCCGTGTACTTTGGAATTCACTGCTACGATTCCGACTCCCCAAAAATTGTGGCTACGGAACTGCGGCGGGACGTGAGCCAGGATCTGGACGACCACTTTGAAATTCTGATTGATTCCAACCACGACCGGCGCGACGGATACGTCTTCCAAATCAATCCGTTGGGGACGCAGATCGATGGATTGATTGTCGAGGAACAGTCTGGTAGCGAAAGCGCTGATTTTGATTCGGGCTGGGACGGCGTTTGGATCTCCGAAGCACGGATCACTCCCGACGGGTGGACTGCGACGGTGGAAATTCCGTTTACGACGTTGAACTTCGAGAAGTCCAATAACGTGATTTGGGGCCTGAACTTCAAACGTTTCATTCGCAGGAAAAACGAAGAAGACCTGTGGAGCGCTTATCGAAGAACCTATGGAATCACCAAGGTGTCGCAGGCTGGAGAACTGACGGGCATCACGGAGATCGGGGCCGGGAGACTTTTTGTGGTCAAGCCGTATGGGCTCTTGCAATACGACAAGCAGGGCAACCAAAATGCCAAGTTTCCTTTGACGGGCGGGCTCGATGTTAAATATGGCCTCCGGTCCAATCTTGTTCTGAATCTTACGGGAAACACCGACTTCGCGGACACCGACGTTGATCAGGTGCAGTTCAATCTGACGCCTTTCAAGATTTTTGTTCCCGAGAAGCGGCAATTTTTTTTGGAGAATGCGGGCGTCTTCAATTTCAATTTAGGTGATCAAGACCAATTGTTTTTCAGCCGGCAAATCGGAATTGATCCGATTACTGGGCAGCAAGTGCCCATCAACGGAGGCGCAAAACTGACGGGCACGATCGGCCGTCTGGCGCTGGGATTGATGGAGGTCGACACGCGACCAAGCGGCCCAAATCCTTACGCGAATTATGCAATTGCGCGGTTGAAGGAATCGTTGTGGGGAGGATCGTACGTCGGCGTGATGGGGATTGATAAACGGTCCGGCAATGTAACGGACAGCTTCAACCAAACGGGGGGCCTTGACACGCGACTCTTCTTTTTGAAGGACTTTGTCTTCGACGGGCATCTGGCAGGAACGCAATCGCCGGGGAAACCGAGCGGGGACAGCGACGTTGGGGGTTCGCTGACTTACAAATCCAACTGGTTGGATGGGATTGTAGCGAAAAGAAAGATTGGGCCTAATTTCAATCCCGAACTGGGGTTCATCGAGCGGACGGATTCGAATCAGGAATACGCTGACGCGACATTCAAGGTGCGTCCAAAGGCGATAGGCATCCGGGAATTACAATTCGAAGGATTTATTTTTCATTCGCCGGACACGCACGACGTAGTGCAGACACAGGAATGGCAAGGAACCTTCCGCGCGGAGTTCAACAACGGAGCTTACACGGACAACGACATCGCGGACGTGTTTACGCAGCGAATCACCACGCCCCTGAACATCTACAAGAACATTTTCATCCCAAACGGCTTATACCATTTTGCGCGGCACCAATTGACCTACGGATCTCGACTGGACCGCCGGTTTACCTACAATTTCTTCGAACGCTTCGGCGGCTATTACAGCGGAAAGCTCAATGAATTTCGCGTAAGAGCGACCTACCGGCCGACGACAAAATTCTCCGCTTCTCTGACGCAAACCTGGAACCGCTTCCGGTTGCCGCAGGGGAATTTTTCGGTCGATCTGGCGAGCCTGCAAGGGAATTATTCGTTTACGCGATTTTTGACCCTGAGCAGCACCGTGCAGATGGATACGGCAAATACGCAGGCTGTGAGCGCAAACATCCGGTTGCGTTATAACTATCGACCCGACAGTGATCTCTTTGTGATTTATAACCTCGGGACGCAGTTTGTGAGCCTGGCCGCGGCGAATCCGCAGCAGATTCGCGAGACGCGTTTCGCTATAAAGTTTACTTATTCCTTCCTCCCGTGAGGAAAATCGGCGGAGCGATAGATTTTGCGGAATAGGTCTCCATTTTCGTTGGGCATTCGATAAAATTCCTGCGCTTGATCCATGTCGCGTTTCGGAGGTCCTCGATGAATCTGTATTCGCGTTTACGCTCGGTTTGCTTTACTACGGCGTTTCTTTGTGCACTGATTGCGGGGTCTACTGTTGCGAGGGCGCAGGAGATGTACACGCCGACGCCGGAGAACTTGAAGGCGCGCGCATGGTTTCAGGACGCGAAGTTTGGCATGTTCATTCACTGGGGCGTGTACAGCGTGCTGGGCGACGGGGAATGGATCATGGAGACGCGGCCCATCAATCGCACCGATTACGAAAAGCTCCCCAATTTCTTCAATCCCATCAAGTTCGATCCGGCGGCGTGGGTCGCGCTAGCCAAAGCGGCGGGAATGAAGTACATCACCATCACGTCCAAACATCACGATGGATTTGCAATGTTTAATTCGAAGCTGACGGATTGGAACGTTGTGGCGCGCACGCCGTACGGAAAAGACGTGATTGGCATGCTGGCAGCGGAATGTCACAAGCAGGGAATCAAGCTGTTCGTTTATTACTCGCAACTGGATTGGCATTCGGAGGATTATTTCCCGCGAGGGCGGACAGGCCATCATACGGGAAGGCCGGATTCCGGTAACTGGGATGCGTATTTGAACTTCATGGACGGGCAGTTGCGGGAATTGCTTACCAATTATGGAGAAATCGGCGGTATATGGTTCGATGGTATGTGGGACAAGCCAGATGCGGATTGGCATCTTGCACGCACTTACCGTTTGATTCACCAACTGCAGGCGCAGACGCTGATTGGCAGTAATCATCACAAGAATCCCTTTCCGGGTGAGGATTTTCAGATGTTCGAAAAGGATTTGCCCGGGGGACACACGACAGGCTTCAATCCGGAGCAAGGCGTGAGCGCGTTGCCCCTCGAGACATGCGAGACGATGAATAACTCCTGGGGATTTAACATTACTGACGACCATTACAAAAGCACTGCAGATTTGATCCGCTACCTAGTGCGAGCCGCGGGAAGGAACGCGAATTTCCTCTTGAATGTCGGTCCGATGCCGAATGGCGAGATTCAGCCGGAGTTTGTGCAGCGCCTGACGGAAATGGGGAAGTGGACCAAGCAATACGGGGATTCCATTTATGGAACGCGCGGCGGCCCCGTCGCTGCGGGAACCTGGGGCGTGACCACGCAGCGCGGCTCGACCGTTTATGTGCATGTGCTGGACTGGAATCAGCCGGTGCTGGCGCTGGCGGGCATTCCGCGCGAAGTGCGTTCGGCGAAACTGTTGCGCGATGGAAGCAGCGTAGAGTTCAGCACCGTCAAAGGAGGACTGGTGTTGAAGCTTCCGGAAGGGCAGCCTGAAGAAGTGGATCGCGTGATTGCACTTGAACTAGAACCTGCGAAGTAGGCTATTGAAAAGCAGGCATAGCTCAATTCGCTAAAAGGCACAGCGAGAGACGATCTGCCAAGGGAGCGGCGCGAACCTTATTGGCTGGCCGTGGATTCGTTGAGTTTCAACACGAGAACCTTGCCGTTCGAATGAAAACTGCCGCCCGTGGCTGTTTTGGCTTCCTTCAGAGGGCTGTCGGGAAGGAAGTAGGTGATTTCACTGACAAGTCCGGTGGAGGAGAGAGTTCTTTCGACGTAATCGCGCTCAAGATCGATGTCGGGATCGATTTTGTGGGTGACGCCGTTGTTGCGCTCGTCGCGTTCAAACCCGATGTCATGAGTTGCAGCGCCCACCCAAAGGGTTTCTCCTTTCACTTGAAACGGCGCTTTCCAAATGCGCAGGTGGTTGCGCGTCTTCACGACGCTAATGGGTTCAGCGTGGGCCCAGCCGTAATCCTGCGGGCGTCCAAAAAGAAAGAGCTGGCTCATGGGCATGGTCACATAAGATTCTTTCGAAATGCTTTCAATAAGGCCGTGCAGGATCGCGTCTTCGACGTTGGCATCCACTCTCACCCAGCCGGCGGAAGTGAAGACCTTTTGCATGGCTTCTTCCGAGCCAAGAATCAGAAAATTGACCATATCTCCGGGGTTCCCTTGTTTGTCGCTGACGCGCCGGGGAATTTTTGCGAAAAGCGCTTTATCGATGCCAGGGATGGACTTGACTTGCTTGGGCACGACAAGCGCCTTGCCGTCTGCCGGAGCATACACTTCAATCTCTACGACGTAAGTGCCGCTGCCGGTATCGTCGGTTGCCTGGTTGATTCCAAGCGCGAGACGGCCGGCGATGGGCGCAGCCACATCGCAATGCGCGCCGACCAAAAAAGGCTGCGAAGCGTCTCTGTCCCCGATGCGTCCAATTAGGGCGCCGCGTCCCGCTTCGTTGAAAGGCAGAACCCGCAGGAGGTCGCGAAAGCCGCGTGGGAGACCGTCGGGCCCGTTATCTTCTTTCGCGTCGGAATAGCGCAGTTTACCGGTCGCAGTAACGACCACATGCTCGCCCGGCTGCACGTCAATGCCGGTGTCCACCCAGGACGCATCACCCGTGATTTGCACTTCCTGGGAAGCGCGCTTCTTCCCGTAGGCGGGCTGTGCTTTCGAGCCATTTTGTGCTTGCGGCGCCTGCTGCTCTTGCTTCTTATTGTTTTCACGAACAAGCTGGGCGTGTGCACGACATGGCAAAGCCATGATGACAAGCGGAAATCCTAGGAGAAGAAGGAAAATTAAGTGTCTGGGAAGCCGAGCCATGCTTGGAGGCGTCACCTTTAACTGCGCGAATTTCTAGTCTAAGCAGATGCGACCCATCCAAGCAAGCGTTGCAGCCTGATGGCATTGGAAAAGTTAGTAAAAAGAATGCAGTCCAAGCGTCCTTTTGGCCGCACTTAAACCGCGCCAAAGAATCTTCCGCCTAACGGCGATTCCTTGACGGGAAGGGAGGGCGACGGTAGATTGAAAGGATGCCGCAGCATTGCGAGAGGACATTGACCGCTCCCCGATGTTCCCTTCCTTGCTGAGAGAGCCCAAAAGTAGAAATAAAGAAGGCGACTTGCCCGAGTGAGGGCTGCGGCAACCGGAATGAGAAAAACAAGACAACTAGCAGCGCTATTGGCACTTTGTGCGACCGTGGCATGGCAGGGCGCGGCGCAATCAAAGACCCAAGCACCTCCTAAAGCGCAAGGTCCTGCTGCTGCCGCGCGCGCGCAAAATCCCGCTGAAAACACAGTTACTGTGGACGGTAGCGAAGCCATGTTCACGACTATGTGCGCGCTGCTTGCTTCAGGCTTCGAATCTAACGTTAACTCGGACAATTGGACGGCTTTTCGGGCCCAGATGCGCGAGCGTTTGCGCCAGCAACAGGGGCCGGCCGTGGATGCTATCAGGCGATTCTATCGCCAGCATGAATTGCACGATCCCGGCGCCACGCTTTCAAGATATTTGTGGTTTGGCTTGGTATCAGGGCCTGCTCCTAATTTTCAGCCCGTCTTGCGCCGCGACGAACTGCCCCCCGATGTCATTGCGCTCCTGGGATTCAGCGAGCTTCTCTCGAGCTATTACCAGGAACAGAAAATCGGTGATCTCTGGCGGCAGGTGCAACCGATTTATAGCCGTGAAATCCAACGCCTGCAGGAGCCCTTGACGCAAATCGTGTATACGACGACCGGATATCTTCGCGAGATTCTCGATCCCTACGGCCCGCGCAAGTTCAACATCATTGTGGAGCCGCTGGTTGGTCGAATCACCAACGTGCGGAATTTTGGCGACCATTATGCGCTGGTTCTGAGCGGAGCGGAGGACATCCCCCTGGACGTGGTGCGCCACGCGTTTCTACATTTTATGTTGGACCCGCTTCCCCTCATGTATCCCCACGTGGTTGCCGTGAAGCGGCCGCTCTATGACACGGCGGCGAAAGCGCCGCGGCTGGTCGACGACCTGAAAGACGATTTTTCCTCGTACTTTGCGGAATGCACGGTACGCGCGGTGGAACTGCGCATGAAGCGCATGTCGCCGGGGGAGCGCGAAGCGGCGCTGAGCCGCAATGATGCGGATGGATATGTACTAGTGAGGCCATTGGTCGCAGCTTTGGATGGCTTTGAAAAGTCGGAACCGTCGATGAAGCGTTATTTCCCTGATTTGGTAAGAAGCTTCGACGAAAAAGCGGAGGCGAAACGGTTAGCTGGGATTCAATTTGCAGCTGCCAACACAACGCCAACCGACGGTGCAGCGGTAGAAGTTGTAGCGCGCCCAAAGAGAGCTTTGCCAACCACGGTGCCCAATGATGCGGATGCCATCGCCGCGCTCACGGAAGGCGAGCGGCAAATTGCCGCGAAAAATTCCCGCGCGGCCGAAGCGGCGTTTCAAAAAGTCTTGACGAAGTATCCAGACCAGCCGCGCGCTTGGTTTGGCATGGGAGTTGTCGCTTACATGGATCATGATGCGGCTCGGGCCAAAGAGGTCTTCGGGCGTTTGACTGCTGGCGCGCACGCAGCAAACGCCGACCCCCGAGTGTTGGCGTGGTCGCATGTTTATCTGGCGCGGATTTATGATTACGAGGGGAATACCTCCGAGGCAAGAGCCGAGTACGAATCGGCGCTGGCGGTGCAAGGCGGACCGGAGGAAGCCCGGCAGGCAGCGCAAAAGGAACTCGCCGCATCTGCAAACGAAAAGCAAGTAGTGCGGCCATAGATGGATTCATTACTGCTAGAGGTCTAAAGGTGATAAACGACTAGCAAAGAGTTACTGACCAGCAAGGTGTTCCGAAGTAGTTTTGCAGCCCCTGAATGATACGCTTTAAGCAACGAGGTCGCAGAGGAGAATAAGGAATGAGAAAGACAACGAATCTTTGGTGGAAAGCATTGACCATAGCCGGATTTGTTCTTGGCTCTTGTGCGCTAGCCGCGGCGCAGGGAAGTCAGGGCTCTCAGAGCGGACAAAGCGGCCAGAGCCAGCCGCCTGCCCAGTCCACTGACAAATCGAAGACCCCGGACGTCACGCCGCTATCACTTGATAGCACGCCGCCTCCGGTAAACGCCGAAGAAGACGCGGCCTTCAAGGCGTTCCAAGCTGTACCGATGAGCGACGTAAAGCAGAAGATCCAATCAGGGGAGGCTTTCCTCCAGAAATACCCTGAGAGTCGCTACAAGCCGGGCGTGTATGCTCCGCTGGTGTTTGCTTACTTGCAAGACGGGCAAGTGCAGAAAATGGAGGAATACGGCGAAAAGGAAATTGCAGTGGCGCCCAACGACGTCTCTACGCTCGCGATTATGGCGCAGACGCTTCCCCGGAGCATCCACTCTGGCACTCCGCAGGCCGAGGCGGCTCAATTGCTGGAGAAAGCGGAAAAGTACTCGAAGCAAGCCATCGAGATTGCTCCTACTCTTCCGAAGCCGGCAAACATGACCGATGAAGCGTTTGCTGCGGCGAAGAATCAAGATCTGGCCATGGCTCATGGCGGGCTGGGACTGGTCTATATTCGCCGGGGGAAAAACGCCGAGGCCGTCACGGAACTGAATGAGGCGGTGAAAGTGGATCCGAACCCCGACCCCGTGAATTACTACCTGTTGGGTATGGCCAACAAAAGCACTTCGCATTTCGATGACGCCATCACCGCTTTCAATAAGTGCGCGGCAATGACGGGAGCGATGCAAGCTGTCTGCAAAGCGCAGGTAGAAGACACCAAGAAGAAGAGCACTACGGAACTGAGCGCGCCCAAGTAAAGCCGGGCCGCCTGCTTGTTCGAATTATGCAGGAAACGATGCGGATTGCCGATGCGGCGCTGGAGGAGCGCCTGGGTCACAAGTTCTCGAGTCGAGAGCTGCTCGATCAAGCCCTGACCCACAGCTCTGCGATCCCGGAGTTGCGCGGGGCCGGCGCGGATGCCTCCGGGAATTTTACGCATCTCTCGGATAATGAGCGGTTGGAATTTCTTGGGGATGCCGTCCTCGAACTGCTCGCCAGCGAATATCTCTTGGCGGCTTTTCCGGAGTGGTCCGAAGGTCAGCTTTCAAAAAGTCGCGCTCGGATCGTGAATGCAAGTTCTCTGGAGGCTGCAGCTCGGCGCCTCCGTTTGGGCGAGCATTTGCGCTTGGGGCGCGGGGAAGAAAAAACCGGTGGTCGCGAGAAGCAAACGCTCCTCGCGGATGCTTTCGAAGCGGTAGTAGCCGCTGTTTATCTGGATGCCGGATTGAACGCCGCGCGGGAATTGTTGCAGCGGGTTTTGTTCGAGCAGGCGCTTGAAGAGCGCGGCGAGCGCATTGCCGAGTCAGACCGCAAATCGGCGTTGCAGGAGTTTCTGCAAGGGCGCGGGCAGCCCGCCGCGGAGTACCGTTTGGTGGGAGAGAGCGGTCCCGATCATCAAAAGACTTTTCAGATCGAAGTTTGGATTAATGGGGAATGCCTGGCGAGGGGCGAGGGCAGCACGAAGAAAGAGGCGGAGCAACAGGCCGCACGAAGCGCCCTGGAACAACTCGAACGGACAGGAGTGAAAGGCTGAGAAGGAATGCCTGAGCAAACACTGGCACCAGTCCAGGAATCAACGCCGGTGAAACTGCAGGAGGGGCACCGGGAAGAGACCACTCTTTCCGAGTATCTCGAGTCGTTGCTGGTTACCGTAATTCTTGCCCTGTTCGGCACCACCTTCATCGTGCAGGCCTTCAAGATTCCCTCCGCCTCCATGGAAGGCACGCTGCTCATCGGCGATCACTTGCTCGTCAATAAGTTTATTTTTGGCGGTACTGGCGCCTGGTACGACAAATTTCTGCCTTATCGCCCGCTCCAGCGCGGCGACATTATTGTTTTTAAGTTTCCCTATCAAGAACACCAGCACTTCGTGAAGCGTGTCATCGGCTTGCCGGGAGACCGCGTGAAGATTGTGGACCAGGCCGTCTATGTGAACGGCAAGAGGCTCAACGAACCTTATGTCGTCCACGATCCTTCTGCTCGGTATGACCCGTTGAACTACAACTTCCCGCCGCCTCCAAGCCAAATGATTGTCTCGGGCCTTCAGCCGGAATGGGCTAACGAGATGAAGAAATTCATACGAGGCGATGAAATCGTTGTGCCTCCGGGAAAATATTTTGCGATGGGGGATAACCGGGATCAGAGTTGGGACAGCCGTTTCTGGGGTTTCGTCGATCACGACGCCATCATGGGGCGGCCCTTTTTGATTTACTGGTCGGTCGAAGCGAAGAGCACTGATTACAGTGGAGAGAGCACGTTTTGGTCGCGGCTGGAAGGAGTATTTGAGACGCTCGCGCACCTGCCTTCGCAAACGCGATGGAGCCGGATGCTTCATACCGTGCACTGATCGGCAGCTAGCTTTTTTTCGTGATCCCCGGAGCTACCTTTTTCAGCAAGAGTTTCTTAAACTTCCGAACAGCATGAGCAAGCTCAAAAAGTGGTGGAAGGCGGGCGCCGCCGTTGTGTTGGTCGTTGTCGTCTTGCAAGTGGTCGTCTCCTTCCTGGCGGGGACTCATCGAGTGCACGCCTATCTCACCGCACATCTCGAGCGGACCTTTGGCAGGCCAGTTGAGGTGAGCAGTTTTGGCGCGCGCATCTTCCCGAGCCTTGAGCTGTACGCCGATGGCGTTACCGTGGGCGAGGATCCCGCATTCGGTTACGAGTATTTCCTTCGTGCCGAGCAATTGAGCGCGGGCTTGCGATGGTTTGGTTTGTTCCGCGGCCATTTCGAATTTGGAACCTTGTCCTTCAGCAAGCCAAGCCTGACTTTAGTGCGCAACTTTCAAGGCCGATGGAACCTGGAGCGCTGGCTGCCTCCTGCGAAGACCGCCTCCGAGCAAAATTACGTCATCTATGGGCCGCCATCCCCGGCTCCGCTGGTTAATCACTTGCAACGAATCAAATTCGATGAAGGACGAATCGATTTCAAGAATCAAGACGAAAAGCTGCCATTTGCCTTCATGGGAGTTTCCGGGAGCGTCGAACAAGTTTCTCCAGGCCGCTGGCAACTTCAGCTCGAGGCTCAACCGTGGCGCAGCGGCGTTCTTCTTCAGTCGGCGGGAATCATCCACGTAAGCGGAGATCTCGCGGGCACTTCCGCTCGTTTGCAGCCCGCGCAAATCACGCTGCATTGGAGCGAAGCTTCCCTCGCCGATGTTTTCCGGCTGATCCATGGCCAGGACTACGGCGTCCGAGGCCTCTTCACTTTGGATGCTGCAGCAAAAAGCACCGCCACTGCAGACGATGACCCCGGCGATTGGGCCTATGCCGTGCAAGCACGCGGGCGGCGGATTCACCGCTGGGATTTGGCCGAACGCGCGGACAATCCCGCCTTGAATGTGAACGTCAACGGGCGGTGGAACGCCGGAACAGGAACTTTGCTTGCCGATCAATTCGCCGTGGAGGGATTACACTCGAACCTTCGTGGAAAGTTCCGTTATGCTTCGGAGAGCCCCTCGCCGATGGAGTTGCGCCTGGACTCGATGGGCGTTCAAGCCGCGGACTTGCTTGACTGGTACCGCGCCTTTCATCCTGATGTCGCTGAAGGCATCTCTGCCGACCAATATTTTACCGGCGGAATGATTCTGCATGGTTGGCCGCTTTCCATCGAGTCGGCCGCTCTGTCCAGCAGTGAGGGCACGGTCAAAGTACCGGGCTTTGTTGAGCCCATTCGCATCGATCCCATCACCGGTGGCCGCGAGCGGTCTCGCATAGTGATTGGACCTGTACGCATCGCCTTGGGCGGTGGTCCGCGCGACGCTGCCGCTCCGAAGCGGCGGCACGGAATGCTAGCCTTCGAGAATGCCGCTGATTTGACTTTCACGCAGGACTTAAAAACGGATTCCGGCAGCATCAACATCGAAGGAAGCGTTTCCAAGGTTGAAGATTTTCTAAAGCTCGCGGCTTCTCTGGGCCGCCAGGTCAATCACGGCTGGGAACTCACGGGGCCCGCAACCGCAGTCACGCAATGGGAATGGAAAGAGCCTTTCCACGGGCGCTGGAATGGTTCCGTTTCCGTGAACAAAGCATCTTTGACGGTTGCAGGACTGAACCTGCCTTTGGATTTGGGGGAAGCGAGTCTGGGCTGGAAGGAAGGGCGGCGCATGGCTCGCCTGCTGAGAGTCGAAGGTTTTGGCGGCAATTGGACGGGGTCAATAGCGGAAGAGCCTAGGACCGACGAAGAAACGCCTCCTAATTGGAAATTCGATCTGAACGTAGATCACTTGAATGCCGCCGAACTGGACCGCTGGGTGGGTCCGCGAGCGCGGCCGAACTGGCTTCAGCGGCTGCTGCATTCCTTTCTGGGTGAAGTCACGCCGGCGACACCTGCCAGCGAACTCGTGCGGCGTATCGATGCGGAGGGCCGCCTGCGGATTGCCCGCTTGACCATTGAAAAGCTGAAACTGGAGAATGTCCTGGCCCAAGGATCTCTCCACGATTTGAAGCTGGATGTGCAAGACTCGGAAGCCGAATGGGCGGGAGGGCGAGTGCGTGCAAAAATCAGTGCCAGCTTCCTGCCGCGCCCGAGCTATGCCATTAGCGCGGATCTCGACCGCGTCAATCTTGCGAAACTTCCGGGGACCGGGCGCCTCGCCGATCGTTTGAGCGGCGCTGCTTCCGGCAACCTGCAATTGAAGACCATGGGAGTTGGGCGAGATGAGCTGCTCAAGAATCTCGATGGAGGCGGCGTCGTCAACCTGAAAAAGGTCGAACTCCAAGGCTTGGACCTTCCCGCCAGCGTTGCGGACGGCGCAGCACGACCGGGAATTTCGCGCTGGGCCGCGGGCGAATGCGCCTTTTTGGTCCGCGACCGCAGCATCGTCTTGCAATGGCTTCAGCTCAATAGCCCCCGCGAAAGAACCTCTGTTGAGGGTACTCTAAGCTTCGGTTCGGAGGCGGACTTGAGCGTCTCACTAGAGCCGAGTGACGGCATCAAGGCAAAACCAAAGAAGACTTCCGCGAAAGGTCATGTCTTGAAGATTTCCGGGCCACTCGATGAGCTCCACTTGACCGCTGCGAAAATCCCGGAACCGCAAGTGGTGAATTGAGCTTTTATGCAATTTCGTCGTGTTTGCCGTCTGTGATGGTCACCAGGATTAGAGGGGGGAAGGATGAAGCGTTCTGCCTTGGCGGTTGCGCTGTTTGCATTTGCCTTTGCCTTCTGCGGAGTCGCAAGCGCGCAAAAGCCGTTCACGCTCGAGCAGATTTTGAGCGCGCCGTTTCCGTCGGATTTGACGGCGGCAAAAAATAGCAACCGCGTTGCATGGATTTTCGACCAGCAAGGCAGGAGAAACATCTGGGTTGCCGAAGCGCCGGGATTTGCCGCGCGCCAACTCACAAAATACAACGAGGATGACGGCCAGGAACTCTCCGAGCTGAGTTTTTCCTCCGACGGAAATTCGCTTATCTATGTCCGTGGTGGTGGCAAGAACGCCGCAGGACAGGTGCCGAATCCCACCAGCAACCCTGCAGGCGCGGAACAGGCGGTCTGGACAGTGGCTTGGACGGGCGGCGATCCGAAGCGTATCGACGCTGGTCATTCGCCCGACGCTTCTTCACGCGGCATGGTTGCCTATGTCAAAGACGGTCAAATCTGGCTCGCGCCGCTCAACGGCTCAGAGAAGCCGCAACAGCTTGTCGTGCGCGGCCAGAATTTTGAGCCCCACTGGTCCCCGGACGGCAGCAAACTCGCGTTTGTTTCCGCCCGCGGCGACCACAGTTTCATCGCCTTGTATGATGTGACTGGGAAATCCATTTCTTTCATTGCGCCGACTGTAGATTCCGACGGCAATTTTGCTTGGTCGCTCGACGGCAAACGCATCGCATTTGTGCGCAGCGCCGCTCCGGAACGCGACGCTCCCCAAGGCTTTTTCATTGCTCCCGATAAGCCCCAACCGTGGGCTATTTGGGTTGGTGATGCTGTCACGCGCGCTGCAAAGGAAATCTGGCATAGTCGCACAACGCCACAAGGCTCCTTCCCCTACATGGCCGAAGACACCGGCGGTGGCGTCTTGAATTGGGCCGCCGACAATCAATTGGTCATCGCCTCAGAGGAAGACGGCTGGCAGCATTTGTACGCGCTATCTGTTGACGGTGGCGCGCCCAAGCTCCTCACACCCGGTAATTGCGAAATCGAGCAGTGGTCGTTCACGCCTGATAAGAAAACGGTGCTGTTCAACTCCAATTGTGGCGACGTCGACCGCCGCCACATCTGGAGCGTATCCGTTGCGGGCGGCAGTCCTGCTCAACTCACTTCTGGAAAGGGAATTGAATGGAGCCCGGTGGTGCTCAATGACGGCCGGACCTTGACGTACATTGGTTCCGAAGCGACCAGCCCCGCCAGGCCCTTTGCTACTTCACTCACCGCGAGTCACTCGTCCACAGCGCTCGCTCCAGAAACTTGGCCGAAAGATTTTCCTTCCGACAGCCTCGTCACGCCCCAGCAAGCGATTTTCAAATCCACAGACGGTCTCGAACTCCACGGCCAACTGTTTATTCCTGCGGACCTGAAATCTGGCAATAAGCGCCCCGCGCTCATCTTTCTTCACGGCGGACCGGTGCGTCAGATGCTTCTCGGCTGGCACTACATGTACTACTACGCGAATTCCTACGCCATGAATCAGTATCTCGCGAGCCGTGGTTACATCGTTCTCGCGCTCAATTACCGCAGCGGCATCGGCTACGGTCGTGCTTTTCGCGAAGCTCCCGGTCGTGCTGGCCGGGGTGCATCCGAATATCAAGATGTCGTCGCAGCGGGAAAATTCTTGCAGAGCCGCGCTGACGTCGATCCCAAGCGCATCGGCCTCTGGGGTGGCAGTTATGGAGGCTATCTGACCGCGCTTGGCCTCGGCCGTAACTCCGATTTATTCGCCGCCGGCGTTGACTTTCACGGCGTGCATGACTGGCCCACCGATAACTGGGGCGGAAAAAATATCCCAGCCGAACTCACCAAACTGGCGCACGATTCTTCTCCGGTCACCACGGTGAATACCTGGAAGTCTCCCGTCCTTTTCATTCACGGGGACGACGACCGCAACGTGTATTTCACGCAAACCGTTGATCTCACTGCGCGCCTTCGCGAAAAAAACGTCGAAATCGAACAGCTCATCGTTCCCGACGAAATCCACGATTTTCTTCTCCACCGCACCTGGCTGGCCGCCTATCGTGCCACCGGCGATTTCTTCGATCGCCATTTCAAGGCCGGAGACAAGTAAAATTTGTTTTTTCAACGGACGCTCCGCCCGAACTTTTTTTAACTTTTTCGCGGTATCCTGAACCTGTGTCTGTTTCCGTGAAACGTAAATGCATTTTGGCTGCGGCGGTCTTTTTTCTTGCCGCTGCCGTCGCGCCTTCGCGCGAGCAGCGCGTTAGCCTCCTTCCAAAACTCAAGCCCGGCCAAACTCTCACATATCTCATCCGCTACCGCAGCGCAAAAAACGTAAAGACCGAGAGCAGCATCGTCGTGCCTCTGGCTCCCGCGGCTTCGCAGATCGACGCCCACGGGCTGCTGCGCGTTGAAATCCTGGATCAGCAACAAACTGGCGGCAAGCTCACCATCCATGCGCGAGGCCAGTTTTTGAACGACGACGCTGCCGCCGCGAAGCCCGCCAGCGAAAAATTGAAATCCGCGCCGAAGCCTGCGCCCGAGAGTAATCCCATCGAATTCACCATTTCGCCCAATGGCTTCGCGGACAAAATTATAGGCCTCGACACTCTGACTTCGGATCAGCAGCAAATCTGGCAAGAGTGGGTCGCGCGGTTTGCCATGGCCTGGGCCCTTCCCGCGCAGCACGCAAAGATTGGCGACAGATGGAAAATCGAGCAGCCCGAGCTGACCACTTCTCCAATCGCTGCTCTAAGCTGGGCGCGCGATTCTTCCTATGTTCGCGACGAACCCTGCGGTCCCGCTCAGCTTTCCGTCACTGGTGAGGTCACTCCGTCGAGCAGCGCATCAGATACTTGCGCCGTGCTGCTTACGACAGCGAGGCTCGTGCAAAAATCCTCGCCTAAAGACGCCACTCCCGAAGACTTCAAGCTCCACCAACTGAAAACCATGGGTACGGCTCAAGGTTCGAACGAATTGATCACTTACATTTCGCTCACCTCGGGCCTCGTCGTGCGCGCTACGGAACAAGCTTCTCAGCAAATGGACGTCATCGTCGCGAAAGCCGACGGCTCCAACGGTGTGCGTTACACCGTGGACGCCAAGAGCCAGTTGGAAGTTTTGCTGCTCTTGGAACCTCAGGTACCGCCTCAAACGCCTGGGCACTAGACCGGGTCCAATCGGCGGGCTCCCTTATAAAATCCTCCGGCTTGCGTGGCAGAGTATAATGAAAGTTTCTGCCATGTCCGGCGAACCGGCAGGAGACCGTCTCGATGAAATTCAAGCTGCACTGCAACTATCAGCCTCGCGGCGATCAGCCTGCCGCCATCGATCAGCTTTTTTCCGGCGTCGAATCGGGCGAAAAACACCAAGTCCTTCTCGGCGTCACGGGTTCCGGCAAAACTTTTACGATGGCCAAAGTCATCGAACAATCCAATCGTCCCGCGCTCGTTCTCGCCCACAACAAAACGCTGGCCGCCCAGCTCTATCACGAGTTCAAAGCGTTTTTCCCGGAAAACGCCGTCGAATACTTCGTCAGCTACTACGATTACTACCAGCCCGAAGCCTACGTTCCTTCCGCCGATCTCTACATCGACAAGGAAGCCACTATCAACGACGAGCTCGACAAGCTGCGCATGAGCGCCACGCGTTCGCTCTTCGAGCGCCGCGACGTCGTCATCGTAGCTTCCGTCTCCTGCATCTACGGCCTCGGCTCACCGGAAGCCTACTACGGCATGCTCGTCATGCTCGAAAAAGGCCAACAGACCTCGCGCGAAGCCCTTCTCCGCCGCTTGGTTGACATTCAGTACGAGCGCAGCGAAGACCTCCGTCGCGGCACCTTCCGCGTTCGCGGCGACATGATCGAAATTTATCCAACCTACGAAGACCAGGCTTATCGCATCGAAATGTGGGGCGATCAGATTGACACGCTGCGCCAGATCGATCCGCTCACTGGAGAAGTTCGTGCAGGCAACGAAGACCTCTCACGCGTTCCCATCTACCCGAAGACCCATTACGTCATGCCGCAGGAGCAGCGCGACCGCGCCATCGTGGGCATACAGGAAGAGCTTGAGTGGTGGAAGAAAGAACTCGAGAAGCAGGGAAAATTTGTTGAAGCACAGCGCGTCGTGCAGCGCACTCTATTTGATATCGAGATGATGCGCACGATCGGTTATTGCCACGGCATCGAGAATTATTCACGCCATCTCAGCGGCCGCTTGCCCGGCGAAGCTCCTCCTACTCTGCTCGATTACGTGCCGCAAGACTATCTGATGTTCATCGACGAATCCCACCAAACCGTGCCACAAGTCCGTGGCATGTTTCACGGTGACCGCTCGCGCAAACAAACGCTGGTCGATTACGGTTTTCGCATGCCTTCCGCGCTCGACAATCGCCCGCTCACCTTCGAGGAATTTGAGCATCGCATGAACCAGGTCATCTATGTTTCCGCGACGCCTGGTCCTTACGAACTCACGCGCGCCGGCGGCGCGGTGGTTGAACAAGTGATTCGCCCCACCGGCCTCGTCGATCCCGAAGTGGAAATTCGTCCCGTCAAAGGCCAGGTGGACGACCTACTGGAAGAAATCCGTATTCGCGCGGAAAATGGTGAGCGCGTTCTGGTCACCACGCTCACTAAGCGCATGGCCGAAGACCTCTCCGAATATTTCACCGAAGTCGGCGTACGCTGCCGCTACCTGCACTCCGAAGTCGAAACGCTGGACCGCATCAAAATTTTGCGCGATTTGCGCCGCGGCGAATTCGACGTGCTCATCGGCATCAACTTGCTTCGCGAAGGCTTGGACCTGCCCGAAGTCTCTCTCGTCGCCATTCTCGATGCCGACAAGGAAGGCTATCTCCGCAGTGCTACTTCCCTAATTCAAACCATCGGCCGCTGCGCGCGCCACATCGAAGGCCGCGCCATTCTTTATGCCGACCGCCGCACCGATTCCATGAATCAGGCCATCGACGAAACCAATCGCCGCCGCGCCAAGCAGATGTCTTTCAACAAGGAAAACAACATCACGCCCATGTCCATCGTGAAGTCTGTGGACATGGAGCTGGCACGCATCGTCGAAGCCGATTACGTTTCCGTTCCTGTGGACGACGCCACGCTAGACGCTGCAGCCGCCGAAGTCAAGAACGAACAACAGCTCGCTCAGTTGCTCCAGCAACTGGAAAAGCAAATGCGCGAAGCCGCCAAGAAATTCGAATTCGAACGCGCCGCCCAGCTCCGCGACCGCATCCGCAGCCTCAAACAAAAAGACCTGGCTGGGCTTTTTTCCCGCCAATCCGATCCTGGGCCAGCTCCCATCGAACAAAGTTCCCGAGTAGCGGAACCCTAGTGGCGGACGTGCTGTCTGATTCCTCCGTCCCAATATCGTCATGATCCTTGAGACAGACCGGCTTATTCTCAGTACATGGCAATCCTCGGACTGGACTGCTTTGCGTCCAATCGCCACGGACGTGGAAGTCATGCGTTACATCACTGGCGGCGTGCCATGGACCGACGAGCGCATCCAGTCGTTCGTCAACCGCCAAGTCGAGCTGTTTTCCGAACGAGGCTTTTGCCGGTGGAAGCTGCTCCTAAAACCCAATAAGGAAATGATCGGTTTTTGCGGCGTGGGGTTCTGGGGTGACGGCATCGATCCAGAGATTGGTTGGTGGCTTGCTCGCCAGTATTGGGGTCGTGGCTTGGCCACCGAAGCAGCCCGCGTTGCTCTGCCGGATGCATTTGAACGCGTGGGCTTGGATCGAATTATCTCCGTAGCGAGGCCAGAGAATATTGCCTCTACTCGAATCATGGAAAAACTCGGTCTCGAGCGCGAGTGCGAATTCGAGAAAGATGGCGTGCACCTCGTTCGCTATTCAATTGATCGTCCGCGAAACTACACGACCCCGCGCTTCAGCTCGTCCAGCGGGTAAAACGTGTCCCGCCACACGATTCCACCCTGCCACAGCGTCACCACCGTCGATCGCAGAACCATGTAACAAAACAGCAGCGCCCCCAGCGGATGAGTCAGCGCGTATAACGGCGACACGCGCATGACCGTCGCCACGCCCACGTGAAAACTCAGCGCGACTGCAACGGTTATCGCGCTTAGCGCGCGGATCCATCCATGGCCAAACACAACGCTGGCAAACGGTAGGACGTCCATCATCAACAGTCCCGCTATTTGCGCGGCCACGATCCTCAGGTCGAAGCCCGTCCCAGCAAAAAAATTCTTGGTCACTCCGCGCACCAAATTGCCGGCTCCCGCGTGCCAGCGCACCGTCACAGAATCCTGAGCCACTGCGCAACCGGAGCGAAATCCCGCTTGCTTCACGATCTTTCCCAGTTTCATGTCGTCGACCACTTCCATCGCCAGCCGGCGGTGCGTTCCGCTTGCTTCGTAAGCCGAGCGCCGCACTAACTGAAATGCTCCCACTCCAACATACCGGGAAGATCGTGGATTGCTGACTTGTGCCGGATTCGCCGCCAGGTGAAAGCCAAGTCCAAAAAAGGTGATGAGCACCGTTTCCCAGAATCCCACCATCTCCACGTCACCCAAAAGCGTCAGATGGTCCAGGTTGTTGGCTTTTGTCAGCGAAATCGCGCGGCGCAAAACATCAGGTTTGAAGCGCACATCCGCGTCCGTAAACAGCAGCCACTCGCCCGACGAAGCTTCGTAGGCCCTCTGCAATCCATGCGGCTTGCCCAGCCAGCCTTTGGGAAGACGGTCCACGTGCACAACGCGCAGCCGCTCATGGGCCGCCGCAAACTCATCGAGAATTCGCCCCGTTGCATCCTGCGAACGGTCATCAACGGCGACGATCTCGAAGTCCGGATAGTCAATTTCCATGAGCGTCGCAAGAGCAACGGCCAACTTCTCTTCTTCGTCCCTGGCACTGAAAAGAATGGAGATTCTCGGGCACTCCGCATCCGGCGCGGGCGGGAAATTTTTGACCCAGGGAAGGCGTATGGCTCCGTAGGCAACCCGGAGACCGTAGGTGAGCCAAAATAGCGCAATCAATCCAAACAGCGCGATTCCGAAAAAATGCATCAAGATTGGTTTCGGCGTTGCCCTCTCAGGTTATCCTAGCACGGTATGGAAAAGACCCTGGCCATCATTGGGGCCGGACGCGTAGGGCGCGCGCTAGGGCGCCGCATGCGCGAATTGGATTGGAAGATCGGGGTAGTTGTTAGCCGGAGCGAACCTGCCGCGCGACGAGCCGTGCGATTTATCGGAGCCGGGAAACCGCACGGAGGTTTGACACGTCATGTTCTTGGGTCGCACGTCATCCTGATCGCCACGCCCGATGACGCGATTGCCTCCGTCGCCCGAGATCTCGCTCGCATAGGCGGAGAAGAATTACGCGGCAAGGTGGTTTTGCACACCAGCGGCGCGCTCGATTCCCGCACGCTCGGGGCACTGAAAGAATGCGGAGCCGCTATCGGCAGTATGCACCCCTTGCAGACATTCAGTGGAGTCGGCGTGCCGGACTTGGAAGGAAAAGTATTTGCCGTGGAGGGAGATGTAGTCGCTGTGCGCGCTGCGAGACAAATCGCTCGGGTACTGGGCGGATCCCCTGTGCACATTGCTGCAGACAAGAAAATCCTGTACCACGCTGCCGCCGCGCTTGCCGCTGGTCATGTCCTGGCTTTGGTGGAAGCCGCCACACAGCTGCTCATCTCGCTCGGGATGAAGCGCAACGAAGCGGCCCGCGCGCTTTTACCGCTGACGCGTCAGGTTTTGGACAATTTCGAGCGGGTGGGACCGCGCGCGGCATGGACAGGGCCCCTGGCAAGAGGAGATTATAAGATCGTAGACGCGCATCTCCGCGCGCTGCGCGATGCGCAGGGCGAGATTGCGCAGGCTTACGAAGCTCTCAACCGCTTGGCTGCCCGCATGCTTGCCCAAGATCCGATCGGCACCACCGCGGAATTGGAAAAGATTTCTGCTGCGCTAAAACCAAAAGTCAAAGTTCGAGGGGGATGCGGGTGAATCGACTGCACATTGCCATAGAACACAAAAAACTAGCCAACGGCTTGCACGTGGTTGTCGCTCCGGATTCGAGCGCTCCGGTCGTCACCGTGGGCGTGTATTACAAGATCGGGTTCCGCCTCGAACCGCAGGGGCGCAGCGGCTTCGCGCATCTTTTCGAGCACATGATGTTCCAAGGTTCGGCGAACGCTCCCAAAATGCAGCACATCAAGCTGATCAACTCCAGCGGCGGCGTGCTGAATGGCTCGACCAGCTACGATGTGACGAATTATTACGAAGCTGTTCCCTCGAATGCGCTGGAGCGCGTGCTGTGGCTCGAAGCCGACCGCATGCGCGCGCTGAAAGTCGACGACGAAAACCTGAAAAACCAGCGCGACGTCGTGAAGGAAGAAGTGCGCGTCAACGTTATGAACGAACCTTACGGCGGATTTCCCTGGCTCGACATGCCTCCCGTCGCGTTTCGCAACTGGGCCAACGCCCATAATTTTTATGGCGACTTCGCGGACCTTGACGACGCGCACCTCGGAGACGTGCAAGCTTTTTTCAAAACGTATTACGTGCCGAACAACGCAGTGATTCTCATCTTGGGTGATGTCAAGCCTGCGGAAGGCCTGGCGCTTGCTGAGAAACATTTTGGCAGCATTCCCGCCGGGGCCGCTCCCGCGTTTGCCGATCCCAGCGAGCCGGAACAAACCGAAGAACGACGCGGCCACGTCGAAGAAAAATTTGGCACTCTACCGGCCATGGCCATTGGCTACCTGCTGCCCCAGCGCCGCACCCCGGATTGGTGTGCCATGGCGTTGCTCGATCAAGCCTTGCATGGTGGGAGAGCCGGAAGGCTCTATCGCGAGTTGGTTTTGGAAAAACAAATCGCCGTGGAAGCGGACGGTGGCATCGACGATATCTTCGGCTACAACGGGCCTACGCAGATGACCACTCGCATTCTGCACAAGCCGGAGTATTCCAGTGAAGCCACCCTCGCCGCTTTCGATGCCGTGATTCACCAAGTGCAAGAAAAGGGAATCAGCGCCGACGAACTCGAGCAGCTCAAGGTGAAGTGGCGCTCCGATTATTACGCCACTCTTGAAGCCGGACGCGGCGGCTACATGCCGAAGTATGGTTTGATGCATCTGCTCGCGTGCTTCACGCTTTTCGACAACGAACCAGAGCTTGTGAACACTATTCTCGAAGGGTTTCTTGCCGTGACTCCGGAACAGGTGCATGACGTCGCGAAGAAATATCTGCGCAACGAAAAACGCGCCATCGTTTTTCGCACTCCGACCAAGACGAACGTCAAGGAGGCCGCGTAATGGCTTCGCGCCCCGTGGAAGTTGCCGTTGGCGTGCCCGCGCTCGCGCCAGAACGCGAAGTGACCTGGCCCAAGCGTACGAAAACGCAGCTTGCGAACGGACTGGAAGTGATTCTGGCCGAATCGCACACGATTCCCAAATTTCATGGAGAGCTTTTCTTTCGCTCGGGCAATGCTGCAATTGCCGATCGCGCTCCGGGCCTCGCCGAAATGACCGCAACTGTGCTTCGCTCCGGCACGCAGAAACGCTCCAGCCGCCGAATTGAAGAGGACTTGCGGCGCATCGGCGCCGATCTCTCTTCGCAAGCTGGTTCGGATACGAGCGCCATTTCTTTCAGCGGTCTGTCGGAGTTTGCCGAACCGCTGCTTGGTCTCGTGCAGGAACTGGCGCGTGAAGCTTCTTTCCCGGAAAACGAATTCGAACGGGAGCGGCGTCAAAAGCTGGAGGAAGTGAAGCTCCAGCGCACTCAGCCCAGTTTTCTCGCGAGCGAACGGCTCCGAAAAGTTTTGTTTGGCCCTCACCCTTACTCCCACGTGGCGCCGACCGAGGCGCAGGTCGCTGCCTACAAGCTCGACGATCTAAAGACTGTCTATCGCGAATTCTATACGCCGCAAAACGGATTGCTTCTTCTTGTCGGCGACTTCGAGCCGCAAGAAATGCTCAAGACCATCGAGAAAGTTTTTGGCGCGTGGAGCGGGAAAAAGCCGGAAGCAAAAACTTTTCCCGCTCCGGCGAATCCGCGTGGCCGCCGCGTCCACCTGGTGCACGTTCCTGGAGCCGTGCAAGCACAAATTCTCGTGGGATGCCACGCCGTCACGCGCAAGCATCCCGAGTGGGTGAAGCTCGGAGTCACGAATTGTTTGTACGGCGGCGCATTCAATTCGCGCCTGGTGATGAACATCCGCGAAGACAAGGGCTACACCTACAGCCCGCGCAGCAGTGTGACGCCTCTGCGACAGCACGGTTTTTTCTCCGCGTCGGCGGCGGTGCGCAACGAAGTTGTAGCCGCGTCGCTCACGGAAATGTTCTACGAATTGGACAAGCTGCGGTCGCTTCCCGTCCCGCCCGCGGAATTGGCGGACGCGCAAAACTATTTGTGCGGCGTTTTTTCCCTGGGCCTTGCAACACAGGATGGTTTGCTTACGCAGTTCTCCACTGTGGCGCAGCATGAGTTGCCCGACGATTACCTCGAAACGTACCGCGCCAAAGTGCGCGCCGTTACTTCCGAAGAGTTACTCACGATGGCCAGGAAATATCTGGACTCCGCCAACATGCAAATCGTGCTTGCCGGCGACCGTTCGCAAATCGAATCGCAAGCCGCGCTCTTCGGCGACCTAGAAATCTTCGACGCCCAAGGCAACCGACTATAAACCTCGCCGCCGCACCAGTATATTATTGATTTAAGTACGTAGCCGCAGCATAATAATGCAGCTATGAAGTGGCGTTCAAAGATTCCGCGTGTTCTTCTCTGCCTCTCCTTATTCCTCTCTTTCTCTGCGACGGCCAATGCCGGCAAGAAGAAGCCGCCGCTGAGGCCCGTGAACATTAACACTGCGAATGCCGAAGAGCTTCAGCAAGTGCCGGGAATCGGCCCGGCCACGGCGCAAAAAATTCTGCAAATGCGCAAATCGTACGGGCCGTTCAAGAGCGTCGACGATTTGCTGGCCATTCGCGGCCTCGGCCAGAAGCGCCTCGACAAAATGCGCAAATACTTGACGGTCGGAAGAATGAGTTCGGCCAAGACCGACACGCCTACGAGTAAACCCGCCGCTGCTTCAGGTCCACCTGCCGAAAAACCACAAGAAAAACCGTAAGAGGGATTCCTCACTCCGCTTCGCTCCGTTCGGAATGACGAGGCGTGGTGTTCGCCCAAAAACGGATTTCTCGCTTCGCTCGATACGCGTCCGTACCTGCTCGGGTGGGGCCCTTCGGCTTCGCTCAGGGTAAACAAGCCCGCCTTTACAGTAGGAAAGGAACAGGAGCCGCGAAGCATCACAGCACCTGGTGGGAAGGCTTGGAGGATTCGATGCGCAACGGGACTTGATCCGCGATGGTGATGCCGTAGCCTTCGAGAGCAACCACTTTCTTCGGATGGTTGGTGAGGACGCGAATGTTTTTCAAGCCGAGGTCGATCAGGATTTGCGCGCCGATGCCGCTTTCATGCTGAACCAGGCGCTGGCGAGCGGGTTCGCGATCGAGCTGGCCGCGCTTATGAAAATGAATCTGAGGGAGTGTGCCGGGTTCTCCCGCGGGATCAACGGTGAAGCCGCGTCCGGTGTGATGGAGATAGAGAAAGACGCCGCGGTTTTCCTTGGCGATGGCTTCGAGCGAGCGCGAAACGAGTTCATGGCAATCGCAGGTCGTGCTGCCAAAGACGTCGCCGGTGAGGCAGTGCGAATGCACGCGCACTAGCGCGGGAGGTTCGCCTTCGAGGCTGCCGCGAACGAGCGCGATGTGCTGGTCGTGATCCACATCGCTCGAATAGGCAATCATTTTGAATTCGCCAAAGCGTGTTGGGAGGATCGCTTCTGCGGCGCGGCGCACGTAGCGTTCGTGCTGCATGCGGTAGCGGATCAAATCCGCGACCGTGAGCATTTTCAGGTTGTGCTCTTTGCAGAATTCCATGAGCTGCGGCACACGAGCCATGGTGCCGTCTTCATTCATGATTTCGCAGATGACCCCGGCAGCGTAGAGTCCGGCGATGCGCGCGAGGTCCACGGAAGCTTCCGTTTGGCCGGCGCGAACGAGCACGCCGCCCGTGCGCGCGCGCAGAGGGAAGACGTGACCGGGGCGCGCAAGATCCTGTGGCTTCGTCTTCGTGTCGATCGCGGTAAGGATCGTGACGGCGCGGTCGGAAGCGCTGATGCCTGTCGTGACGCCCACGCGCGCGTCGATGGCTTCGGTGAAAGCGGTGCCATGGACGGAAGTGTTGATGGGCGACATGAGCGGAAGGTGCAACTCGTCGCAACGGTCCTCAGTGAGCGGCATGCAGATGAGGCCGCGGCCATATTTGGCCATGAAGTTGATGGCCTCCGGGGTGATTTTCTCGGCGGCCATGGTGAGGTCGCCCTCATTTTCGCGGTCCTCGTCGTCGACTAGGACGATCATGCGCCCTTGGCGAATCTCTTCGACGGCTTCTTCCACAGTGGCGAACGGCGATTTGGTTTCAGTCATTTGGTTTCCGTCATTAGGGGAAAGTCACTAATCCTTAGCTTTTAGTTATAAGTGGAAGAAAAGAAAGAAGCAAGGTGACGCCGTGGCACATATCCCATTTTCCGTGACCAGGGGTCCATCATGGAGAGGGAGGGGGTCGGATGTGTGGCAAACAAAGGACTTGCGGGAGGGTGTTTCGGAACTGTGGCAATGATTGGAGTTAGCATTGATTTTCTCCGATCTGTGGCAAACACAAGGCTTAGCCCGGAATCCTTCAGGTTGCGATGTTCACTCCCCGACGCTTCGCAGGGGGCAGGCAGGACCGCGTGCTTCGTAAGATGCTCCCTGCGCGTTTTAAAGAACTTGCAGAGTTGTGATCCTTTGACGGCCCGACTCATAGAGAACACCCCCTCCGTTGCATAGCAAAGAGTGCGGAAGTTATTGATGGCAAAGAAGTTGCACGTGCTCTATTGCTCGAAAGAGTGCGCAACTGCATGAAAGAGAAGGATTTAGATGAATACACTATTCCTTCGAGATTGTTATAGAGCATCGCGTGATCGGGTCGCATCGGCAGCAGCCAGGTAGAGGAAATTCGCTCCTCATTTCAAAACCAAGCATAGGATAAATTAGTATATCTGTCAAGGAAATATTGCAATTGGTTGATTTGGTTGGAGATGCGCGAGAGCAGGTGAACGAGCGCGCTCGCGGCAACCCACCTCTCGAAGGCAGTGTCTAAGGAGAAAAAGAAGGAGGTCCATGACCATGCGCTTCCTTGGCGGCTCGGTCCCGGCATCTTCGGTCTCCTTTGCATCGCGGGCGCTTCCTATGCGTTTTGCACAACTGCCCAAAAGAGTGGAAAAGTGCTTGCCGTATCCTTCGTTGCCCTCTGATGCATAAGAGACGATGTGAATGTTAGACGTGATAACAAGGCAAGAACCGTGGCTATTGTGTTCGACTTCCGGGGCTGTCCCTCCGCTTCAAATTAACCGAAAGGGAGTGTAAGAAAGCCGGAAATGTGCTCTTCCGCTTGGCTTTTTCCAAAAGCAGATTCCTCGCTTCGCTCGGAATGACAAGCAAGTATCACTTGTTGGCGACAGACACAGGCCTAGAGAGCTTCGGCCAAAGATCAATTGCCGCGGGTGGGGTGATCGTGAAAGGAGAACTGGGAGGCGAGGGCGAGAGGTTTGCCGTCCAGTTCAGCGTAGGGATAGATGAAATAGTTGAGAGGAGCGCCCTGCTGGGGAGGATCGAGGCGGATGTCGCGTCCGACGGTGAATTGCACGCGATTGTCGTCATGGGCGCCGAAGAAATAATCCTTCTTCTCTTGGTGCTTCCAGGCTTCTG